>NZ_JALNTY010000001.1:602500-902500 GCF_023161965.1 Anaerosoma tenue | reverse complement strand
AACCCCAAGGAGGATGCGCGCATCGTCTGCCCCTGCATCGTGTTCCACGCGGTGCGGTTCGCGGGTATGGGCAAGTGTTGGTGCGGGCTGTTCGTGCGGAGCGACGTGGAGGACCCCGATGCGCTGCTCGGCGTGATCGAGGAGCCCGAGCCCGGCACGCCCGTGGAGGTGCCCGTCTGCCGGGTGGCCGATATCCCGTCCGGCTCCATGAAGCTGGTGAAGATCGGCACCACCGACATAGCGGTCGCCCGCGTGGGTGACGAGTTCTTCGCGCTCTCCAATGTATGCCTTCACGCGTTCGGGCCGCTTTCCGGCGGCACGCTCGACGGCTACGAGGTGATGTGCCCATGGCATGGTTGGCGGTACGACGTCCGAACGGGGCACACGGACCATCCTGATGCCGATGTACGGACGTATCCGGTCGTCGCTCGGGACGGCCTTGTGTTCGTGGTGATGGCCGCGTAGCCGCAGGGACTTCGAGCGAACGTTACGGTATCCTGCAGGAGCACGGACGTCAGCGCCGAACAGGTACTGGCAGCGGGGCTGCACCTAACAGGGGGAACATGGTCACCAGCGCGAGCCGCTTCCGCACGCCCGTTGTACGGGCGTGCGCCATAGTCACTGTCGCCCTGGGCCTCTTGGCGACGTGCGGTCCGCACGCGCACGCCTATCGCGAGCCCAACGACATCACAGGTGACGGGTACTCATGCTGGACGTGCCATGACGATTTCGATCCTCTTCCGACCATCGATCCGTCCGCGGGCGATTGCACCGAGTGTCACGGCGCCGATGGCTCGCTGGGCTACTCGTTCGCCGAGAAGGCTGGACCCCATCAGGGCTACACGACGACCACGAGCAAGTGTCAGAACTGCCACACGGTCCACAAGTCGCCCGCCAACGCTGTCCTGCTGCTCCCTGCCGCGACCATCAAGGCGACATGCGAGACCTGCCACGATGGAACGGGCGGCTGGGGAGTGTACGGCACAGTGGCGGCGCGAACGGGGGCGGCTTCCGGCGGAGGGCATCGCATCGACGTCACGAACGTGGTGCCCGGCGGGGATCCGATCTCTGGCGGTAGCGACGACACACGGGTGTTCAGCGGCGCGAGCGGTTTCCTCGTCTGCACCGACTGCCACAGCCCTCACGGCGCCGATGTGGTGGCGCCGTTCACGGGAGAGCGCGTGAGGGTCCGCGCCGCCAACCGGGACGATGCTCCGCTCGACGAACCCGTTTACCATCTCTCCAACCCCACCTCGACGAAGCTGTTGCGTCGTTCACCAGGCGGCGCTACGGGATCCGTTGCAGAGTACGGCAGCGAGTGGTGTCTTGCGTGCCATGCAGGTCGCGGATCCGATGGGCCGGTGCATAACCATCCGGTGGAGACCACGTATGTCTATGACGCGCTCCCGGTGCTCGACGCCGTGGACGTGCTGACGTCGAACACCGTGATCGACGGACTCGGCAGGACGACGTCGGTCGCGCCATCACTGCACGGGAGCGCCGTGTTCGACCTCGGCAACCGGGGCTATCTGATGCCGTATCCACGCACCACCGGGGACGGCGGTCAGGACGGTCACTACCCCATCTGCCAGCAGTGTCACGAGGACAGCCGTTACGTAGGGGACCTTGCAGCCGACGGCTCTGCGCGGGCCGAGCCGTTCGTTGTGGAGTATGGCGATGGTGTCGTGTGGGACTGGACACTCTCGGAGTGGACGACCGCGACCGCGGACAACCCGATGTTCCAGAACTTCCCGCACGAGACCGAGAACCGCCGGATGCTCGTTGAGGAGTACGACGATCTCTGCCTCAACTGCCATCCGATGTCGCAGCTGCCGTAGCCCGCGACCTCCGCGTGAGGCCCTACTCCGTCTTCTCCTTGAACAGCTCCGCGATCCCGCCGATCGAGCCCATGATCCCGGAGACCTCCATCGGCAGGAACACCTTGTTGGCGGGTCCGTCGGCGATGGCCTTGAGCGCCTCCAGGTAGCGGATGGCGATGAGGTCGTTGCTGGGGTCGCCCTCGTGGATGGCGCCGAACACGCTCTTGATGGCGAGCGCTTCGCCCTCGGCCACCGTGAGCTTCTGGAACTTGTCGGCCTCCGCCACGCGCTTGATCGCTTCCGCCTGGCCCTCGGCCTCGAGGATCGCCGACTGCTTGGAGCCCTCGGCACGGGTGATCGCGGCCTGCTTGTCTCCGTCGGCCTCGAGGATGACGGCACGGCGGGTGCGCTCGGCCTTCATCTGACGGTGCATCGCTTCGGTCACGTCCACCGGCGGCTCGATGCGCTGCAGCTCCACTCGCACGATACGCACGCCCCACTTGTCGGTGGCGTCGTCGAGGATCTGCCGCAGGGCGGCGTTGATCTGCTCGCGGCTGGTGAGCGACTCGTCCAGCTGCATCTCGCCGATCACGTTACGCAGGTTGGTCTGGGCGAGCTTGGTGGCCGCGAGGTAGAAGTTCGCCACGTTGTAGACGAGCTTCACCGGGTCGGTGGCCTCGTAGTAGACCACGGCGTCCACGGTCACCACGACGTTGTCCTTGGTGATGACCTCCTGCGGCGGCACGTCGACGACGTTCTCGCGCATATCCACCTTGGTCATCTTGTCGATGACCGGCACGATGATGGTGAGACCCGAGTCGGCTGTGCGCTGGTACTTGCCGAGCCGCTCGATCAGGCCCTTCTCGTACGGGCGCACTATGCGGATACCGGCGATCGCCCAGATGAACAGGACCGATAGGACGATCAGGCCGAAGAAGATGACGAATGCGATCGCGCCTTCCATGGCTACTCCTTTGTCTCGGCGATCTCGTGTGCCGCTCGTACGATCAGGTGCGTTCCGGAGACGCGCTCCACAGCGACATGCGCGCCCACTGCGAGGCTCTGGCCCCCGGCCGAGTCGGCCCGCCACTCTTCGCGCTCGATGCGCACGCGGCCGGTGCCGTCACCAGGCTCGATCGTCTCGATGACGACGCCCTCCTTGCCGATGAGCCGGTCGACACCGACCTTCTCGGGAGGTTCGTGCGTGATCTTGTCGGCGAAGCGCCGCAGACTGAGCAGGAGCACGGCGGACAGGGCGAGGAAGACGCCCCATTGCCAGCCGATCGAGGCACCCACGAGCGCCAGGACCGCGGCAGCGGCCGCGCCCAGTCCGAACGGCAGCAGGAAGAACCCGGCGGTGAAGATCTCGCCCACGATCAATACGGCCGCAAGCGCGGCCCAGATCCAGAACCACACGTCCATGCGACTCCTCCTTGTCAGAGGTACTTACACAAGAGTACCCGAGAGAGCACAAGAACGAACCGCCCGCAGGCTGGCCGCAGGCGGTTCGTCATGCGCGTTCGCGCTGGTCCTAGTTGGCGGTCTCGGTCACATCGTCGCCGAGAGGGGAGAGGCCGCGCGACGTGGCCACCTGCTCCAGCGGGACCATGATGACCTCTTCGACCTCTGGGACGGCGATCACGGTGGTCTGCTTCTCGAACGTCACCGGGATGTACCCGTTGCACTTCTTGCAGGTGTGGAGCCGGTGTCCGGGGTCGTGCTCGTCGTAGAGATACTCGAGGTTGGCCTGCTCACGATGGCCGCATCGCGCACAGCGCACGCGGGCGTACTCCCACTGCGTGCGGCAGGTGGGGCAGCTCAGCCACCTGCGGCCACCCTGCAGCTCGCCCTCATCGCGGACCACGCCTGAGGCAGCGGGAGTGCCGCATACGGGACACAGTCCGGAGTCGTATTGGAGCCAGTCGAAGTCGCCGGCGGCCTTCACCGCATCGGCGGCGGGCTGACGCAAGAACGGCGTGGCCGCCTCGGACAGGACGAAGAACACCAGCGGTTCGGTAAGGCGGTCGTCATCAACCTCGGCCATCACAGCGCTCACGAAGGCGTCGAAGCCGGAGAGCATCGCATCGAGGCCCTCCTCGGAGATGGCGTCCGCGAGATCCGCCTCTACGAGGCCCGCGCTCTGCTCCTCCGGGAGTCCGGCGCGCTCGGCCATCAGTCCCGCGATGCGCCGCACTGCGGCGCGATAGGGCTCGAGCGGGATCGTGGGTGGAACGAGTGAGAAGAGCGTGCGCGTCTTGCGCAGCGCGCTGACGGTCTCCTCGGTGGAAGCTGGCGCGTACTCGACCGCGTCTGTGGCGATCTCGTCCTGGGCGGCCCACAGTGCTTCGAAGAATCCGAGTTGCTGCTCGAAGTCGGGTCGTGCGGCGACGTAGTGCTCGATCGCCTTACTGCGTGCGGCGTTGGTCATAGTACCTCCAATGGCTTCTGTTGGGTCCCTTACCCTGGCCGGTACCACCCTGGTGAAGCCGAGTCGCATGTGCCGGATGCGGGTCCAGGGGGTTACAATGAGAAACAGGCCAACCGGGCCATTTTACACCTTGGCAGGGGGTGATGGGGCATGAGGGCGAAGTCGGTCGTTCTCATCGTCGCCGTTGCTGTGACCGCCGTACTGGCGATCGGTGGTTGCAGCGCGGGAGAGAGCGGATCTGGCAGTGCCGACAACGGCGATGTCGGCGAGCAGAACGGGCTGGAAGTGGGCACGGTGGCGCCCGACTTCCGTCTCAAGAACCAGGAGCAGTCCACCGTCGCGCTGTCTGACTACAAGGGCGTGAAGAACGTGATCCTCGTGTTCTATCCCGCCGATTTCACTCCTGTTTGAGAAGGGGAGCTGTCCGGGTACCGTGACAACTACGAGTACTTCCAGGAGCGCGACACAGAGGTCTTCGGCATCAGCGCTGACGGATGGGCCTCGCACGCCGAGTTCCGTAAGCAATTGGAGCTCCCGTTCGATCTCCTGTCCGACTGGGACAGGACGGTCATGCCGGCATACGGAGCGTTCAGTCCCCGAACCAAGATCGCGAATCGCTGGAGCTTCCTGATCGACAAGGAGGGTGTGGTGCGTTTCACGCAGCACACAGGGCTCAACGAGCCGCGTGACGTGGAGGCGATGAAGGTCGAGGTCGACGACCTGTACCAAGAGCAGTCGGGCCAGTAGCCAGGGCCGGAGAAGGAATGGTAAGGGGACGCCGCGCGCTGCGCGGCACGATGGGAGGGTGTCATGAGGCGATCGGTAATCGTTGTGCTGGCGTTGGCCCTGTCCGCGATGCTGGTGCTCGGACTCGCCGGGTGTGACGGGTCGGGGACCGAGGCGGAGGAGAAGGCGCCGCTGCACTTCATCCAGTTCTTCGACCCGGACTGTCCGTTCTGCCAGGCCATGGAGCCCACGGTGGACAGTCTGCGCGAGGAGTATGAGCCCCAGATCCAGGAGTTCGAGATCGTGGACGTCTCCACGCCCGAAGGCCTTGCGAAGGCCGATGAGTTCGGCGTGTTCATCACTCCGACGTTCGTGTTGCTCGATGGTGAGGGCAACGAGCTCGACCGCGTTGCAGGGGCGGCCACCGAGGAGAACATGGTGACCTTCATCGAGCGTGGCATCGCCGATGTCACCGGTGAATCGGCAGGTCCCCGCGAGGAGATTCCCACGACGGGCGGCACCGAGGCCGAGTAGCACGCGTATCGCTCCCCGAAGGGGGGCGTAGGGAGAGGGCCGGATCCCCGTCGGGATCCGGCCCTCTCGTCGTGCTGGGCGAACGTTGTGGAGGGTTACTCCACGATCACATTGTCGCCCTTCTTGAGCTCGTCCTTGGCCCAGTGGCCCCAGTGGTACAGAGCATCCGACTCGGTCACGCGACCGTTGCCGAACATCAGCTTGCCGGAACCCTTGTACGGCTGGAAGATGCCAGCGCCCAGGTAGATGTGCGCGAGCATGATGACCCCGATGAGGATCATGAGGCCGGAGTGCAGCACGAGGCTCCACTGGAACAGCCCGCTGGTGGGGCCGCCGAAGAACTCCGGCCACCACAGCACCACACCGGTGAGGGAGATGAAGACGGAGGCGAAGATCAGCACGCCGTCGACAGCACCCTGACCCGACTTGTTGATCTTCTGCGGCGGCATGTGCTGCTTCGCGCCGAAGAGCAAGTACGGGAAGAACTTCTTCATGAACTCCTTGTCGTCAGCATCCCACTTGAAGAACAGGCTGTTCCACAGGTGGACGAAGCCCTTGGGGCTGATGATCATGGACACGATCGGAGCCACGATGAAGATCACAGCCATCACGCGATGGACCATGCGCGCGCCCTGGACCGTAGCCGTGCCAACGGCCGCCGCCACGGACGGAATGAAGAGGATCAGTCCGGTCGCGAACAGCGACAAGCAGGCGATGGTGTGGATCCAGTGAAGGCCGCGTGCGAACGCGCTATGCCTTTGGATGTACCTCACTATTCCACCTCCTTGACGGACACGGTGTCGGTCGCCTCATCGTACGAGTACTCGCCGCGATCGTAGTCGCGTGCCATGAAGTACGAGAAGCCGAGACCGAGAACGGTCGCGCCAGCGCCGATGGCGCCGAGCGGCTTAAGGAACTGCCAGAAGTCGGTGAGACCGATCTTCGGGTCGCGGATGAGGCCGTGGGCCTCGAGACCCCGGTGAGCCACCACGATGGTGTGGAGGCCGCCGAGCTCGTCCTCGCCGTAGATCTCAGCCTTGTCGAATCCAGCTGCCTTGAGTTCGCTCACACGCTCCCTGGCCAGACCGAGCATCTCCGCACGATCGCCGAACTGCAGGGCGTCGGTGGGGCAGGTGCTCACGCATGCGGGCGCGCGTCCGGCCGAGGTGCGGTCGAAGCACTGCCAGCACTTGAAGGTCTTGTTCTTGGCCTCGTCCCAGCGCGGGACATCGAACGGGCAGGACGCCACGCAGTAGCGACATCCGATGCACTTGTCCTGATCGATCACGACCGCGCCGTTGTCCTTGTGGGAGATGGCGCCCACGGGGCAGGCCATCTCACACGCGGCATCCGTGCAGTGGAAGCACGAGTTGCGCATGAAGTTCCAGTCGATCCCGATCTCTTTGTCTTCCTCGCTGAAGTTGATGATCAGCCAGGTGTTCGAACCGAGGTCTCTCGGAGCCTGGAAGCTCTCCGTGTACTCGAACAACTCACTCGACAGTGGAGAAGGAAGCTGGTTCCACTGCTTGCACGCCACCTGGCAACCCTTGCAGGCGGTGCACTTGGAGCTGTCGTACATGATTGCCGTCTCAGCCATTTATCACACCTCCTGCTTCCGGATATCGACCAGGAACGACTTGTACTCGGGGATCCAGGTGTTCGCATCACCGACGTTCGGGGTCAGGTCGTTGGCCATACCACCCACGGAGCAGGTGGAGCCGTAGCCCCAGTGCCACGGAGCGGCGATCTGGTGGATCTTCTTGCCCGCAACGTCGAGCGACTTGATGCGGTTGGTGACCATGGCGAACGCCGTGATCGCACCGCGGTTGTTCTGGATGACCACGTTATCGCCGGAGACGATGCCCTTCTCCTCGGCGAGCTCCTTGGAGAGCTCGACGAACATCTTGGGCATGGTCTCGACGAGCCACGGCAGGTTGCGGGTGAGACCGCCGGTCTGCCAGTGCTCCGTGAGACGGAAGGTGGTCATGACGATCGGGAAGTCCTCGTACGTGCCGCGCGTCTTCGCAGCCGACTCGACCACCACTGCGGCCGGGTTGAACTGCGTGCTCGACATCTGGTTCTCCACCGGGGACTCGAAGGGCTCGTAGTGCTCCGGGAAGGGACCATCGGCGTTGCCCGAGGCGAAGAACCGGCTGACACCCTCGGCGTTCATCATGAACGCGGTGGTGTTGGGCGGGATCGCCTGGTTGGTGCCGTCAGGCAGCACCTTGTTCCAGCCGAAGTCGGGCACGTCGTTGCGGAGCCACTTCTCGCCATCCCACGCAACGATGACCTTGTCCTCGTTGTAGGGCTTGCCCGAGGGATCCGCTGAAGCGCGGTTGTAGATGATGCGGCGGTTGACAGGCCACGCGAACGACCAGCCGAGATACGAACCGATCGGCTTCTCCAGGCCATCGCCCGGGTTGTCGGTGTTGTCGCGTGCACCGGTGGGCTGGGTGGACGGATCCTCCCAGCTCTCCTCCTTGTTGTAGTAGCCGCTGTAGATCCAGTTACCACATGCGGTGGTGCCGTCGGCGCCGAGCTTGGTGAAGTTCGCCACCAACGTGTTGTCCGCCACGGTGTAGCCGTTGATCGCGCGGGCTACCTTGCGGACGTCGGCGTGACCGTCTGCGTCCAGGTAGTCCCAGTTGAGCTTGGTGATCTGCTCGGGGTTCGCGCCACCCTCGGCCTCGTAGAGATCCTTGATCTTGAGGTAGATCTCGGTTGCGATCTCGAGGTCGTCCTTGGCCTCTCCGGGAGGCTCGACGGCCTTGTAGCGCCACTGGATCCAGCGACCCGAGTTCGCGACCTCGCCCGACTTCTCGTAGTGGCAAGCGGCGGGGAGCATGAAGACCTCGGTGTCGATCGTGGTGGGATCGACGTTGGCCTTGTCGCTCCAGAAGATGGCGGTCTCGGTCTCCCAGAGGTCGATCGAAACCATCCACTTCAGCTTCTCCATGGCCCTGCGCTCCTGGGAGCAGTTCGGGCCACCAACGGCCGGGTTCTGACCCCAGAGGAACAGACCCTCCATCTTGCCGGCTTCCATGTGCTCGAACATCGCGATATGGCTGTGGTTGGTGCCGTCGAGCTTGGGCATCATGTCATACGCGTAGTCGTTCTCGAGCGTGGCGTAGTCGCCGTAGAGCTCCTTGAGGTAGCTCACGATGAACTTGGGCCGGTTGGTCCAGTAGCCGTTGGGCACCGTGGTCTTCTCGAAGTACGCGGCTAGCGTGGGGTGATCAGCAGCCTTCGGCGTGGGGTTGTAGCCGGGGATGATGTGGAACAGCATCGCCATGTCGGTCGAACCCTGAACGTTCGACTCGCCACGGAGCGCGTTCACGCCACCGCCGCAGATACCCATGTTGCCGAGCAGGAGCTGCATGATCGCCATCGAGCGCACGTTCTGCGAGCCGTACGTGTGCTGCGTCTGCCCCATCGCGTACATGATCGTGCCGGCCTTGCCGGGCTGACCGGTGCTGCCATAGAGGTCCCACACCTGGAGCATGACGTCCTGCGGCATACCGGTGATCGAAGAGACGAGCTCCGGCGTGTAGCGGGAGAAGTGCTTCTTCATGAGCTGCCAGACGCAGCGCGGATCCTGGAGCGTGGGGTCGGTCTTCGCCTTCTTGTAGACCGGCGGAGCGAAAGCCGGCGTGCCCGGCTTGTTGACCCATGAGTACGCGCCTGTCTCCGACGTGTCCCATGGCGCTTCCTCGTCCACCTCGTATGCCCACGCGGTGGCGTCGTACTTGCGCTTGGAGTCGTCGTAGCCCGAGAAGAGGCCGTCTTCGAACGAGTACGATTCCTTCACGATGTAGGACGCGTTCGTGTAGTTCTTGACGTACTCCTCGTGGTACAGACCGTTCTCCATGATGTAATTGAAGAAGCCGCCGTAGAAGGCGATGTCGGTGCCGGTACGGATCGGGGCATAGAGATCGGCGACCGCGGCGCTCCTGCTGAAGCGCGGGTCGACCACGATCAGCTTGCCACCGGCGTTCTTCGCTTCCTGCACCCACTTCATGGAGATCGGGTGGTTCTCTGCGGCGTTACTGCCGTTGACCATCACGACGTCAGAGTTCTTGAGGTCCACCCAGTGGTTCGTCATGGCACCGCGCCCGAATGATTGGCCCAAACCTTGGACCGTGGCGCTGTGTCATATACGGGCCTGGTGTTCGATCCACGTCACGCCGAGCGCGCGCGCGAGTTTCTGCACCACGTAGCCCTCTTCGCCGTCAAGCGCCGCGCCGCCGAGGTTACCGATGGCTTCGCACCGGTTGACGGTCACGCCGTTCTCATCGACGGCGGTGTAGTTCGCGTCACGGGTCGCCTTGACGCGCTTCGCGATCTCCGTGATCGCCCAATCCCACTCGACCTCTTCCCACTCGGTCGCCTTAGGTGCGCGGTACTTCACCTTGGTGACGCGAGCCGGGTTGAGCATGAGCTCACCGGTCTCGGGATCGTAGACGTTGCGGATGTTGAACTGGGCATTGCCCTTTGAACACAACGCGCCTCTGTTGATGGGGTGGTCCGGGTCGCCCTCAAGGTTGATGAGCTCGCCATCCTTGACGGACAGGACCATCCCGCAGCCGACACCGCAGTAGCAGCAGATCGATGTCGACTCCGTGGCCCCGGCGATACGCATCTCCGGAACCTCATCAGCAGCGAACGCGTTCGAGGGGCCGAACAGCTCGGCCAGCGCACCGGCGGCGAATGACGCACCGGTGAGCTTGAAGAATCCTCGCCTCGAAAGGTTCACGCTTTCCCTCCCTACTTCACGTCTGTGATCGGATTCGAATGTGTCGAACCACGTTGGAGCGTTCTCGCTGCACCTCCTTCCTCGCTCGCATCACGCTTCCCGGACGGCCCCCCTGGGCCCCGGGCTGCATGGGTCTGCGTGCAGACCCCCGTCATGACAAGGTCTCGTGGTAAGAGAGAACGCGGCGGCCGGGTGCCCGCCGGACAGTGCACGACAAAAAAACGCCACGGGCAGCCGCCTATGCGGCGCGACCGTGACGCTCGTCGTGCACTGTCCTGTTCGATGCGCAGAGTATGCCGACTCTCACGCTACCCCCTTACCAGGCGCAGAGCGTATCACATGTGTAACAGAAGTTGCAAAGTGTCTGCGCTACAGAATGCCCCCAATCCGGGCTATTCGTTCCACATACGGTGAACCCTTCAATATTCGTACAGTGCCACATCTTATGCATCATTATCCGAGCTTACGAATCCTGCCCGGTGACTGGTCATCGTGCGGCGCGTCCCGCGCGACTGTGGCGCTTATCGTCCTGGCACTCTACCCTGGTCCTATGACGACGATCACCGATATCGCCCGCGCCAGCGTCGACCGTCACGAGATGTTCGACGACGGCTGCGTCGTGCTGGCCATGGTGAGCGGGGGAGCCGACTCGGTCGCGCTGCTACGGCTCCTCGCCGCAGGCGAGCTCCGGCAGGTCGCGGCGTTGTCGGTGCTGCACGTGAACCACGGCCTCCGTGGATCGGAGTCCGACGCCGATGAGGCCTGGGTGCGCGAGCTGTGCGCGCGGCTGGGCGTGGAGTGCACGGTGGTGCGCCACGATGTTAGTGGATACGCCGACGCCGAGGGGCTCAATCTCGAGGACGCCGGGCGGCGCATCCGCTACCGGTTCGCAGAGAGCGAGCTCGACGCGCGTTGCGACGCCTTCGGCGCGCCGCGCACGGCCGGACGGATCGCGGTGGCGCACACCGCGGACGACCGGATCGAGACCTTCCTCGCCCGCCTCGTGTCGGGGGCGGGGAAGGGCGGCCTGAGCTCTATCGCCCCGGTTCGCGGGCGCGTGGTTCGTCCGCTCATCGATGCACGCCGGACCGACGTGACCGGATACCTCGCATCGCTCGGCCAGGAGTGGCGCGAGGACGCCACGAACGCCGATACGAGCCGTGAGCGTTCGTGGGTCCGGCACGAGCTGCTTCCGGTGATCGAAGAGCGCGATCCGGGGTTCGCCCGCTCGGCCCTGCGGACGATGACCGTGCTTGCCGATGAGGATGCGCTCCTGGCCGAGATGGCCGACGCGTTCGCCCGTGACTTCACCCGGGTCGAACATGGCGTGCTGGTGATCGACCGCGCGCCCGTGCAGACGCTCTCGCGGCCGATGGCGCGACGCACCGTGCGGGCGGCGGTGCTCGCGGCCTTCCCGGAAGCATCACGTCTGGAGTTCGAGCACTCAGAGGCCCTGGTGGACGGAATCGGCGATCCGGGCTTCGCCCGCGATCTGCCGTTCGGTCTGCGGGCGGAGGTCGAGTACGATACACTTAGAATTTCTCGCAAGGACTCCGATGTCCCCGTTCTGGTACCGGGCTTGCTCCACTGTCCGGACAGGCTCGATCTGGGCCCGGCGGGCACGCTGGAATGCACACAAGGTGAGGCGGGTGCGCACGTCACCGGGCCCGACCAGGTGTCCATCGACGCCGATGCGGTCGTCTGGCCGCTTGTGGTCGACGTGCCGCTTGAAGGTGATCGCATGCGTCCGCTCGGCATGTGGGGTACGAAGAAGGTCTCGGACATCCTGGTGGATGCCAAGGTGCCGAGGCGCCTGCGGCAGGCGACGCCGGTGGTGAGAAGCGCAGGAGAGATCGTGTGGTTGGCGGGCGTGCGGCCGGCCGACCAGTGCCGGGTGACGCCGGAGACGCGCCGCGTGGCCGATATCGTGTGGCGGCGGCCATCTTCGGGTAGTGACGGTCCGACAGCGTGACGGGGAGTGAGCATGAGCATCCACGACGACATCGATCGCGTGATCATCGCCGAAGAGGAGATCACGCGGCGGGTGGCCGAGCTCGGGCAGGAGATCTCGGAGCGGTATGCCGGGAGTGACCGTCCGCTGTTGCTCGTGGCCGTGCTCCGCGGCGCGTCGCTGTTCGTGGCCGACCTGGCCCGCGCGATCGAAGGCCCGGTGGAGCTGGACTTCATGGCCGTCTCCAGTTACGGATCCACGACCAAGTCGTCGGGCGTGGTGCGGATCCTGAAAGACCTCGACGAGGACATCGAGGGACGCGACGTGCTCGTGGTCGAGGACATCCTCGACACCGGCCTTACGCTCAAGTATCTCTTGCGCAACCTCGCGTCCCGCAAGCCCAAGAGCCTAGAGGTGGTCACGCTGCTCGAGAAGGAAGACAAGCAGCAGGTGCCTATCGAGTGCGCGTACGTTGGATTCACCGTGCCCGACGAGTTCGTGGTGGGGTACGGTCTGGATTATGCCGAGCGGTATAGGAACCTTCCGTATATCGGGGTACTGAAACATGAGATCTACGCCGACTGACGGCGGACAAGGAGTCGTTACGCGTGAACCGTAATCTCAGGACGGCCCTGCTCTATCTGTTCTTCATCGTGCTCGGCCTGCTGTTCCTCGCGAACACGCTGCAGCCCGCGGGTGTGACCGACGAGTTGAGCTACTCGGAGTTCACCACCGCGCTGAAGGCTGGGCGTGTGGTGAGCGCCGAGGTCTTCGCGCGCAGCCAGGAGATCGAAGGGGAGTACTATCCCGACGACGACGCGTTGGCACAGGGCGAGCACAAGGTGTTCGTCACGAACTACCTGGACGGCGCCGCGCTCACGGAGGATCTCAAGCGCTACGAGCCGAACGAGGGCTACACGGTCAACATGCAGGACAACCAGATCTGGTTGAGCCTGCTCACCTCGTTCGTTCCGATCGTGATCATCGTGATCGTGATGTTCTGGCTCATCAACCAGATGCAGGGCGGCAATTCCAAGGTGATGTCGTTCGGGAAGAGCCGGGCGAAGCGCATCACGCGTGACCAGCCGCGCATCACGTTCAAGGACGTTGCGGGCGTGGACGAGGCGGTGGAGGAGCTCGAGGAGATCAAGGAGTTCCTCGCCAACCCCGGCAAGTTCCAGGCCCTCGGCGCCAAGATCCCCAAGGGCGTGCTGCTCGTAGGCCCTCCGGGTACCGGTAAGACGCTCCTGGCGCGCGCCGTGGCCGGCGAGGCCGGCGTGCCGTTCTTCACGATCTCCGGCTCGGACTTCGTGGAGATGTTCGTGGGCGTGGGCGCGAGCCGCGTGCGCGACCTGTTCGAGCAGGCCAAGGCCGCGAGCCCCTGCATCGTCTTCATCGACGAGCTCGATGCCGTGGGCCGCATGCGCGGCGCCGGACTCGGCGGTGGTCACGACGAGCGCGAGCAGACGCTGAACCAGCTGCTCGTGGAGATGGACGGTTTCGACATCAAGGACAACGTCATCATCATGGCGGCCACCAACCGCCCGGACGTGCTTGATGCGGCGCTGCTGCGCCCCGGTCGTTTCGACCGGCAGATCATGGTCGACCGTCCCGACCTCAAGGGCCGGCACGAGATCCTCAAGATCCACTCCCGGGGCAAGCCGCTCGGTGACGACATCGACCTCGAGGTCCTGGCCCGACGCACGCCCGGATTCACCGGCGCCGACCTGGCCAACCTGGTGAACGAGGCGGCGCTGCTGGCCGCGCGTCACGGCAAGAAGGCCATCGACATGGTGGAGCTCGAGGACGCGATCGAGCGGGTCATCGCCGGCCCGGAGCGCAAGAGCCGCATCATCTCCGACAAGGAGAAGCGGGTCATCGCCTACCACGAGTCTGGTCACGCGCTCGTGGGGCACGTGCTGCCCAACACCGATCCGATCCACAAGATCAGCATCATCAGCCGCGGACGGGCGCTCGGCTACACCCTCGCGCTCCCGGTGGAGGACAAGTTCCTCTCCGCCAGGGGCGAGATGCTCGACGAGATCGCGATGATGCTGGGCGGTCGGGTCGCCGAGGCGATCGCCATCGGCGATATCACCACGGGCGCCAGCAACGACATCGAGCGGGCCACGAAGCTCGCGCGCCAGATGGTCACCCAGTACGGCATGTCCGAGAAGCTCGGGCCGATGACCCTCGGGGAGGGTCAGCACGAGGTCTTCCTCGGCAGGGACTTCTCGGCGACGCCGAACTACTCGCAGGAGATCGCGTTCGAGATCGACAAAGAGGTGCGTCGTCTGATCGATGAGGCGTACGAGACCGCGTACCGCATCCTCACCGAGCGGCGTGAGCAACTCGACCTCATGGCCGACGTGCTCGTTGAGCGCGAGACCGTGGACAAGGACGAGCTCGAGGCGCTGCTGGAGGGCACGTGGGCCGCGTTCCTGGAGCAGGAGAAAGCGAAGGCCGCTGAGCGGCCGAAGGAACAGAAGCCTAAGCGTGGCGCCAAGAAGCAGGTCGAGGAGCAGGTCGAGGAGCAGGAACCTGAGGCCGAGGCGCCCTCCGACGACCGGCCCATCGTCGATGTGCCGCCGCCGCTCGGCGACCCCGGCGGAGCGTGACGCGCGCTGGCGTGCGTGACGGGCGCCACAGGATGTGATCAGACGAGGCGTCGTCCGATGGGCGGCGCCTCGCTCGTTGCTCCGGGCACTTCACCCGACGGTGCACAGCGATTCGATTGACCCCGTCAGATATATGTCTTATACATATAGCAGTTCGAGTCCACGGAAGGACGATCATGTGCCCCGGCGATCTGACCGGACGACAGCAAGACGCACCCGCGACGCAAGCGCCTGGAGACGCGGCGGCCACGGACGACGGCTGCAGGCGCCGCAGGTGTTGCGAGTCGGTTGATGGCACACGTCGCGGCGCGGCCGGCGGGCGGGGCGCCTTCGTGGAACCCGCGCTGCTCGCAGCCCTAGTGCGATCGGAGGGACACGGCTACGATCTCGCGCACGCGGTCGAGGAGATGACGGACGGCGAGGTCGTGCCCGATATCGGCGGCCTCTACCGCATCCTTCGCCGTCTGGAGAGTGACGGGTTCGTGGTGTCGCGATGGGAAGAGGGCGACTCGGGCCCCCAGCGCCGCTCGTACAGCATCACGGAAGACGGGCGCCTGCTGCTCGAGCATTGGATCGGTCATCTGGAGGAGCGGCGGCACGCACTCGACGTGCTGATCGATGTCGCTCGCTCCGCTTCATCCCCGGCGTAGCCGGGTCACGGACAGGGAGGTTGTCATGAAGGTAGCGGTCTCGGCTCTCGGATCCACTCTCGACGCCATGGTGGACCAGCGTTTCGGGCGCGCACAGTACTTCATCATCGCCGACACCGGCAGCGACGGCATCGAGGTGGTGGACAACGCGGTGAACAAGGGCGCCACGGGCGGTGCGGGCATCGGTGCGGCCGAGTTGATGTCTGATCATCAGGTCGAGGCGGTCGTGACCGGTCACCTCGGCCCGAACGCGTTCAACGCCCTCAAGGCGGCGGGCATCCCGGGCTACGAGGGTAGCGGCAAGACCGTCAAGGACGCTCTCACGGCGCTGGAAGCAGGAGAGCTGCGGGAGTTGACCGAGGCAGGGGAAGCGCACGCCGGCTGACGCCGGCCGACGAAGGGACACACACGTGAGCGACAACGGACGGATCGTACTGGCGGTGCCCACCAACGGCGCGGGCGGTCTCGAGGGTGAGCGGTCGGGCCATTTCGGCCGCTGCGACTGCTTCACGATCGTGGAGATCGAGGGCGGCTCGATCGTGGCCACGAGGGTGGTGGACAACCCGCCGCACATGGAGGGCGGCTGTCTCCGCCCGGTGAACCTGCTCAAGGGCGAGGGTGTGAACGCGCTCGTGGTGGGCGGTATCGGCGGCAGGCCGCTCGCGGGCTTCAACGACGTGGGCATCACCGTGTACTTCGACACCACCATCCCGCAGGTCGGGGCCGTTGCGGAGAAGGTCGCCACCGGCGAGGTGGACGTGATCGACCCTTCGTTCGTGTGCGGCGGGCACTAGCATGACCGCACACTCGGCACCGCATGTGGGGCGGATCACCGTAGCGATCGCGTCGGGCAAGGGGGGCACGGGCAAGACGCTCGTGGCCACCAACCTCGCGGTAGCCGCGGCCCGATCGGGCTCGCCTGTGGCGCTCGTTGACTGCGATGCGGACGCACCCAACGACGCGCTGTTCCTGGCGCCTGACGCGCCACAGGCGAGTCCCGTGGAAGTGCCGCTCCCGGTGGTGGACGAGAGCGCGTGCACGCTCTGCGGCGCGTGTCGTCGCACATGCGCGTACGGCGCCATACGCATTCTCGGCAGCAAGGTCATCGTCTTCCCCGAGTTGTGCCACAACTGCGGCGCGTGCGTTCGCGTGTGCCGTCCTGGTGCTCTGAGCGAACGGCCCGCCAGGGTGGGCGAGGTGGAGTGGGGGTCCGTGGGCGGTGCGCTGACGGCGCCGACAGGCGTGGACGTGGTGACCGCCAGGCTGGACATCGGTGAGGTGAAGGCGCCCACGGTCATCAGGGCCGCACGGAAGCGGGCCGCGGTCTTCAACCGGGCGGTCACCATACTCGACGCGTCGCCGGGGGTGGCGTGTTCGGCCGTGGCCGGTGTGCGCGATGCCGACGTGCTGGTGCTGGTGACCGAGCCCACGCCGTTCGGCATGCATGACCTTGAGCTCGCGGTCGCCCTCGGCCGGGACATGGGTATCCCGCTCGGCGTTGTGATCAACCGGGACGGGGCCGGCTCGGCCGACGTGGCGGCCTACTGCGCCGGAGAGAGCATCCCCATCCTTGCGCGGATACCGTTCGACCGGCGTGTCGCCGAGGTGTACGCGGACGGTGGATTGGTGATCGACGAGCATCCGGACGGAGCCGCCTGGTTCGGCGGGCTGCTGAGCGCCGTTCGCGAGCTCGCGGAGGAGGAGGCGTGATGCGGCGAGTGGTGTTCGCGTCGGGCAAGGGAGGCACCGGCAAGACCACGTTCACGGCGATCACCGCCCGTCTTGCCGCGGAAGACGGGCCGCTGGTGCTGGCCGACTGCGACGTGGAGGCGGCCAACCTGCCGATCGCGCTCCGGGCCACCGTGACCGGCAGCGAGCCGTTCGCAGGCGGCTCGAAGGCCGTGATCGATGCGGATGCCTGCCGGGGATGCGGCGCCTGCCAGCCGGTCTGCCGGTTCGAGGCGATCGCTGCTGATGAAGACTTCTGGCGCACGCGCGCGTTTGTGATCGACCCGTGGGCCTGTGAGGGATGCGGGGCGTGCGTGCCGGCGTGCCCGCACGACGCCATCACGATGGAGCAGTCGCGTGCGGGTGAGGTCCACACGGCCGAGACGGTCATCGGCCCGATGGCGTTCGGCCAGCTCGTTGCGGGCGAGGATCTCTCGGGCAAGCTGGTCACCGAGGTGCGCACACGCGCCGACGCGATCGGCGTGGAGCACGGTATCGACCGGATGTGGATCGACGGCCCTCCCGGCGTGGGGTGTCCTGCTATCGCCGCGCTCACCGGCACGGACCTGGTGGTAGCCGTCACAGAGCCGACCCTCTCCGGGGAACACGACCTCATGAGGCTCGTGACGCTTGCTCGGCGGTTCGATCTGCCCGTGGCCGTCGTGCTCAACAAGGCGGATCTCTCGGCTTCAGGCGCTCGCCGGATACGTGAGCGGATGGCCGCCGAGGGACTCGACCTCGTGGCCGAGGTCCCGTTCGATGCCGAGTTGGCGGCGTTGCCCGAGCGGCTCGCTCGCGGTGAGGAGTTCGCCTTCCCGGACACGCCGGGTATGGACGGTGTCCGAGCGACGGCCGCATGGCTGGCGGAGAGGATGGGCGTCGGCAGCTAGGCCACCGCCATCACGAAGCCCTTCCGCGCGTTTGGGTACCAACATACAGACGGCGCGGAGAGGGGCCGTGAAAGCGTGGCGGAGCAGGGGCATCTGCGCGGGACCATCCACAGGATCTGGCCGAACCGCATCCGGGCGCGGGAGCGTGACCTGCTGCCCAGGACCCCCGTAGCGCAGCAGGCGTTGGTCGATGCGCTGACCTCGACGTCTGAATCCATCTCCTCGGCGCGTACCGTCCGTGACGTGATGACGGTGATCGTGGATGCGGCCAAGTCCTTCACGAGCACCGAGAAGGTGGCCATCTGCCTCGTGGACGAGTACGCCGACGGCCCGGTGATGGACGAGGCCACGCTGGTGGTCCGTGGCGCTCGCGACACGCACGTCCAGGCGTGGTGGGGGCAGCATCTCACGGAGATCGCCGAGGAGGTCTTCAGCGAGGGCCACCCGACGTTCGAGGTGGACCGTGAGCGGGGGGCGTGGCTGCTCGCCGTACCCGTGCGCGTGCACAGCGAGCCCCTCGGCATCCTCATCGCGATCAACGCTCTCGACCACTCGCTGCTGCCCGAGCACTCGGCGTTCCTCTCCATCCTCGGCGCGTTCGCTGCCGTATCCATAGCGAACGCGCGTCTGGCGGAGGAGGGACGCTACGCGATGCTGGCCGGCGAGCGTGAACGCATCGCACGCGAGATGCACGACGGCATCTCCCAGTCGCTGTTCTCGGTCTCGCTCGGACTCGAACTCGCCAAGAAGCAGGTGATGAAGGATCCCGCGCAGGCCAGACAGACCCTGGAGGACCTGGAGGGGCAGCTCAGCGCGAGCGCGAGCGACCTGCGTCGCCTCATCTACGATCTCCGGCCCGTGAAGCTCCAGGAGATGGGATTGGTGGACTCGGTGCGCAACTGGGTCAGCGAAGCCACCCGCGGGAGCGGCGTGCGGGGAGTCGTGGAGGTGGAGGGGCAGGCATGCGGTCTGAGGCCGTCGCACGAGGCGTGTCTGTACCGGGTGGGCAAGGAGGCCGTGAGCAACGCGGTGCGGCATTCGGGTGGCGGACGGATCGCGGTGCGGATCGTCTACGCGCCGGGCGTGGTGGCGCTCACTGTCAGCGACGACGGCAACGGGATCGTGCACGGGGGGACGGAGCCCCGGCTCGAGGGGACCGGCACAGGGCTGCGCAACATGCGGGAGCGGATGGCCGCCGAAGGCGGGTGGCTGGAGGTCTCGAGCGAGCCCGGTACGGGCACGGTGGTCCGTGCGGTGCTTCCTCTGAAGGAGGAGTGATGGATCCGATCCGTGTCTTCATCGCCGATGATCACGAACTGGTGCGGTATGCGCTGCGCATGCTGCTTGAGGACGAGTCGGACATCGAGGTCGTGGGGGAGTCGCCGGACGGTGAGGGCGCTGTGGCCGCCGTGGGGTCCGAGCAGGTGGACCTGGTGTTGCTCGATCTCAGGATGCCGGGCATCGGCGGGATCGAAGCGTGCAGACTCATCAAGGAGCGCGAGCCGGACGTGTCGGTGCTGGTGCTCACCAGCTTCGGTGACGACGACGAGGTCTTCGGGGTGCTCGCTGCGGGCGCCGGGGGTTACATCCTCAAGGACACACGCCCGGAGCTGGTGGTCCAGGCGGTGCGTGCTATGGCCGAGGGACAGGCCGTGTTCGATTCCAAGATCGCCGCCCGGGTGATCGCGGGGCAGCCCGATCGGGGTCCCGACCCTGACGAGGAGTTGCGGTCGCGCTTCTCGGACCGCGAGCTCGAGGTGCTGCAACTCATGGCCGAGGGGATGGGCAACAAGCAGATCGCGCATGCCCTGTGGATCAGCGAGGCCACGGTCAAGACGCACGTGAGCCACATCCTCCGCAAGATGGGGACCCCCGATCGCACCCAGGCGGCGCTCGTCGCGGTGCGGGCAGGGCTGGTCGCGTCACCGGACGGTGACGCCGGGTAGGCCGTTCGCAGCCTCGGCATCCCCCATCGGTATGAGCCGATCTCATCCTTTGCTCATACCATAAGCGGCTAGTCAGCACTCTGTGACGGGGGACACTCTCTAGTAGATGGACGGTCTTCTGGGAAGCGCGGCGCTCCGCCGGCTCCCGATCGGAGCCGTCGGAGGTGTCTGACAGACTCGCGGGAGCGGGGGGAGGTGTTTCGCATGTTGACCAAGCTGTATGTCCGGACGCGGAACTTCTTTGAGCGCGACGAGGGCGCGACGGCAGTCGAGTACGGCCTGATGGTCGCGCTGATCGCCGTGGTGATTATTGCTGCGGTAGCGCTCGTAGGGACGAACCTGGACGCGATCTTCGACTTCATTGCAGAGGAGCTCGCGATCAGCACCTGATGACAGTGCCTGCGCCTTCGGGCGCTGGCGCGTGTTGAGTGGGGCCCAGTCGTCGCTATCGGTGCATCCGGCTACGACTGGGCCCCGGTCATGAGGCCGACGAGGTCCTTGGGGGGACCATGGGCAGCGCAGAAGGACGTACGCGTCACCATGACGACGGTGCAGCCGCCGTCGAGTTCGCGCTCGTCGCGCTGCTCCTCTTCACGCTGATCTTCGCGGTGATCCAGTTCGGCTACACGTTCTTCGAATACGTCTCAGTCGCCCATGCCGCCCGCGAGGGCGTGCGGTGGGCGGCGCTCGGCGCCACAGCGGAAACGGTGGAGGCGCACGCGATCGGCGCGGCCCCCGGCCTGGATCCCGCACGCGTCACTCTTGCCATCGACAATCCCGCGAGCGATTCCGTTCGCGTTCGTATCACGTACGTCCGGACCCAGCTCGTGCCTATCCCGGACGTGGTGCTGCCTGCTTCGATCAGCAGCGCAGCCGTTCAGAGACTGGAGTGAGAACGATGTCCAGGCGGTGGTTCTCAGACGATTCGGGCGCTGTGGCGGTGACCTTCGCCATCGTGCTCCTCGTCATCGTGGCGTTCGCGGCTCTCGCTGTGGACGTTGGGTTCTGGTACACGGCCAAGCGCCAGCTGCAGTCGGCGGCCGACGCGGCGGCGCTCGCCGGATGCCGGGAGCTTTCGGAGGCGGCGGGAACGGTCGCGATCGAGCAGGCGGTGAGCTCGTTCGCTGACGGCAACTTCACCACCCCGCTCGATGCGTCGCCGGTCTCACGAGTCGCCGAGACCGAGATCGGCGCCGACTACGTGAAAGTGACGTGTGAGACTGACGCACCCGTGTTCCTGTCCCACTTCATCCTCAACCGGGGGACGACGCTCATTCGGGCGCAGTCGGTCGCCAAGGTGGGATTCCTGGCAGGCGCCAAGTCGCCGGTGCCGTTCGGGCTCACCATCCTCCGGATCGGCGAGCTCACCGGGAGCATCGGCGGTGGTCCGTGGTTGGAGTTCTCAGAGGGTGCTGACGGCTACTGGACCAGGACCTTCTCATCGGTCAGCCCCGGCCCGCTCGACCTGCGCGCGACCAACGCCCAGGGCTTCACCGAGGAGTTCCCGGCGATCGTGACCGTCGGCGCCCTCGACCCGGCGGGCCGGATCATCGCGATGGATGTGGACAGCACCACGCTCACCGAGGGTGATCCGTCGGTGCGTGTGACTGTTCGTCTCAGCGAGCCGCTCGAGCCCGGGGAGACCCTCACGGCGCAGGCGGGCGCGGCTTCCGTGCAGTTGGTCTTGCAGCTCTCGGGTGCGTATGAAGCCAACGTGCCCGTGGCCTATCCGGCCAAGCTCCACCCCGCCGAGCACCAGGATCTCACGGTCCAGCTCGGTGGCAAGAAGGGTGAGACCGCAGCATGCACGCTGCTGCTGCGGCCGTCGAGCTACATCTTTGAAGACGTCCAGGCGCATCCCGCTGCGGTCCGCCCGGGTGAGAGCGTGGCCGTAAGCGTGAAGACGCTCGATTTCGAGTACAACGTGCAGTACGAGCTCAAGGTCGAGGGCGGTGAGTCGATCACGCCGGGCAGCTTCGGGGCCCTTGCGTTCGGCACGCTGGATCACTCGGATTGCGGGTATCCGGACACGCCGCTTCCACCGTTCGGGCCTGGCGCCGATGCCTACGGCGACTGCATCGTCGGGGACATCGAGTTCGCGGTGCACATCAACGACATGGTCGACGTCGAGCCCGGTGACATGGCTCAGAAGACGAGCAAGGGTATCGCGGACCGGCTCGCCGGGGTGGACATGCTCACCCTCGCGGAGTGGGAGGCGGCGGATCGGCCGAACACGAAACAGGTGATGATCGTCCCTGTCGTGGAGCGGATGCAGGACGTGCTGGGCCGCAAGCCGGTGCGCATCGTGGGTTTCGCGACCTTCCTGATCGAGGAGCCCTTGCCCGGCCACAAAGATCCGGTAGTGGGCAGGTTCGTGGAGTGGACGGCGCCGGGGTGGCTCGTCACCGACGACCCGCCCGCTGGCGGGCTCGTGATCGAGGCGGTCCATCTCACCAGCGAGCATCTGGAGTTCTAAGCGGGCACACGGATGACGGGGGGAGGCACAATGCGGGCCAAAGCGATCGTGATCGTGATAGCCCTGGTCCTGGCGGGTGTGGCAACGGTGCTCGCGGTGGACTACATCAACAGCGCCCGGAGCGAGGTGGCCGCATCGAGCGAGCCGGTGGAAGTGCTGGTAGCGCAGGAGGACATCCCGCGCGGCCTCTCCGCCGAGGAGCTCGTGGCGGGAGAGATGATCCTCCTCGAGGAGGTGCCCCAACGCTACGTGGCGGCTGATGCCATCTCGAGCGCACGAGCGATCGAGGGGCAGGTGCTCAACACCCCGCTCTCGAAGGGCGAGCAGGTGACCACGGCTCGCTTCTCCCTGCCGAGTGCAGCCGGTCTTGCGTATTCGGTCCCGGGTGATCAGGTCGCGATCGCGATACCGGTCGACGAGGTCCGCGGCATCTCGGGCATGGTGCGTCCCGGCGACCGTGTCGCGGTGTTCGTGACCATCGAGAACGCGGATGAAGACGACGAAGAGAGCGAAGGCGGCAAGGTCACCAGGTTGCTGCTCCCCGAGGCGAGAGTCGTTGCGATGGGCGCTGCTCTCACGGCGGAGACCGCCACACAGGACGCGGAAGGGGACGGAGGAGGCGCGCTGGTCTCGTCGAACACGCCGAACGAAGTCCCCTCGGTCATGACGCTCGCCGTCTCTCCGGCCGATGCGGAGAAGCTCATCTTCGGTGAGGAGGTCGGGAGCGTCTGGATTACGCTCCTGCCGGCCACCGCCGAAACGCCCCCCGAGGCGCCCGGCAGGTCGCTCACGACGCTGTTCGAGTAGGGGGCTGCGATGATGTCGATCCTCGTATGCGACACGCAGTCCGCCTACGCGCAGACGGTCTCCAAGGCTCTCGTGCAGGTTCCGGACACCCAGGTGACGAGAGCGTCGGGACTGACCGAGGCATGCAAGCAGGTGCGCGCGGGCGGCGTCCACCTGCTCGTGGTGGGCCCGGGCGTCGACCTCGACGACGCACTCGTCTCGGTGCGCGAGATCAGGGACGAGGGAAGCCGGATCGGCGTGGTGCTCGCGCCCTCGGAAGTCACACGGGAGCTGCTTCACGCCGCGCTCCGCGCCGGGGTGGACGACGTCGTGCCGTCCGGTGCGCCTTCGGTCGAGACCACGTCGGTGCTCGAAGAGGCGCTCCGCAGAGCGCGTCGGCGGCTGGGCGCGAGCGATGAGCCCGGGGCGACGCCGCAGAAAGGCCACGTCGTCACGGTGCTCAGCATGAAAGGCGGCGTGGGGAAGACCGTGGTGGCGTCGAACGTGGCGGTGGCGCTCGCCGGCCTCGACAAGTCGGTCGCGCTGGTCGATCTCGACCTCCAGTTCGGCGATGTGGGTATCATGCTCGGCCTCGAGCCGGTACAGACGATCGTGGGCGCCGTGCAGAGCGGTGACCGCCTCGATGCCGAGATGCTCCGCGGCTTCATGGTGGAGCACTCGTCGGGCGTGCACGCGCTCCTGGCGCCGACGCTTCCTGAAGACGCCGAGATCGTGACCGCCAGCAGGATAGACCGGATCATCGGGCTGCTGGTGACCATGTTCGACTACGTGATCATCGATACCCCGCCCTCGCTGGACGAGGCGGTGCTGACCGCGCTCGACCGTAGCGACCGCGTGGTGGTTGTGACGATGATGGACGTGGCCTCGGTGAAGAACAGCCGGGTGTCGCTCCAGAAGCTACGGCAGCTCGGATACAACGGCACGCTCGTGGACATCATGCTCAACAGGGCCGACAGCAAGGTGTTCCTCAAGGTCGAGGAGGTCGAGCACGCCATCGGCATGCCGATCAAGTACCGGCTGCCATCCGACCTGCAGGTGCCGCGTTCGGTGAACAAGGGCGTGCCGGTGGTGCTGGACGCGCCGCGCAGCCAGCCGGCGCGTGTGCTGCAGGAGACCGCGAAAGCGATCGTGGCGGAGCGGGAGGGGGCGCAGGGCGATGTCGCTTAGATCGCGGCTCACGGCAAGCGGGATCGAGCAGATAGAGAACGGGAGTCCCGAGTCGACCGACATGAGCGCTTCGGTGCGCGACGAGATCGAGCGCAACATCCATTACCTGCTCGTGGAGGAACTCGGTCCGCGTCTCGAGGCCACCACGGAATCCGACGTGGGACTTCGGCAGCAGATCGAGCGGAAGCTGAACGAGCTCCTGGCCAAGGAGACGGCGCCGCTGTCGGCCGCAGACCGTCGAGAGATCGCCGGGAACGTGCTCGACAACATACTCGGCTACGGTCCGATCCAGTCGCTGATCGACGACCCCACCATCACCGAGGTGATGGTGAACAACCCCGACAGCATCTACATCGAGCGCGGGGGGCGTATCCACGAGACGCAGCGCCGGTTCCTCGACGAGCGACACCTGTTGCGCATCATCGACAAGATCGTGAGCCAGGTGGGCAGACGCATCGATGAGGCGTCCCCGATGGTGGACGCGCGGCTGCCCGACGGCTCGCGCGTGAACGCGATCATCGCGCCGCTCGCGGTGAACGGACCGATGCTCACGATCCGCAAGTTCTCACGGGAGCCGTTCACCATCGAGGATCTCATCGGGTTCGGGACGATGAGCGAGAGCCTGGCCGAGTTCCTCGAGGCGTGCGTGCGCGGCCGTCTGAACGTGCTCATAAGCGGCGGCACCGGCACTGGCAAGACGACGCTGCTCAATGTGGTCTCGCAGTACGTGCCAGGGGACGAGCGGATCATCACGGTGGAGGACGCCGCCGAGCTTCAGTTGCACCAGGAGCATGTGCTCCGGCTGGAGTCGCGTCCGCCCAACATCGAAGGGACCGGGCAGGTCACGATACGCGATCTCGTGCGCAACACCCTGCGTATGCGTCCCGACCGCATCATCGTGGGCGAGGTGCGCGGCGGGGAAGCGCTCGACATGCTGCAGGCGATGAACACGGGCCACGACGGGTCGCTCTCCACGGTCCACGCCAACTCCCCGCGCGACGCGCTCTCACGCATCGAGACGATGGTGCTCATGGCGGGCTACGACCTGCCCGTACGTGCCATCCGCGAGCAGGCGGCCTCTGCGTTCGACCTCCTCGTGCACCTCGCGCGACTCCGCGACGGCAGTCGCCGCGTGGTCAAGGTCGCCGAGGTGGAGGGCATGGAAGGCGACACGATCGTGCTGCAGGACATCTTCTACTTCGACTACTCGATGGGGGTTGATGAAGCGGGCAAGCATCTCGGCCACCTGAAGTCCACGGGCCTACGGCCCAAGTTCACCCGCAGGCTCGAAGACATGGGTATCGCGCTCCCCGCGAACCTCTTCGAGTACCAGGCGCCGGCGAGGCGATAGCGGTGCGTCGGCGGATCGCATCCATCGCGCTCGTGGCGGCTCTGGTGTGCAGCGCGGGTGTCGCGTTCGCGCAGGGTGACAGCCTCGTGGTGCGCCACGTGAGCGTGGCGGAGTTCCCCCGCGTGTGGATGCAGGTGGACGTGCCAGCGGGCGACGGCGCCGACGCCGGCGACTTCCGCATCCTCGAGAACGGGCATGAAGCCGAGATCCTCTCGGCCGAGGCGGTCGAGGCTGACCCGATGGACGTCTTCCTGGTGGTCGACACGAGCGGCTCGATGCGCGGCGCCTCGCTCGACGCGGCCAAGTCGGCCGCGCTCGCTTTCGTGGAGGAGCTGCAGAACGGTTCCCGCGTGGCGGTGCTGGCCTTCTCCGAGACGGCGCGGGTGGTGGCGCCGATCGGAGGCGTGGACGCCGCAGCGGTGGGCACGGGTGTGGACGCGCTCGAAGCGCGCGGTGAGACCGCCCTCTACGACGCGCTGCGCCTCACGGCCGACGAAGCCGCGCTTGCCGGCGTGGAGCGGCCCATCGCGGTGGTGCTGTCCGACGGCGGTGACACCGTGAGCAGGACCACGCTGGACGACGCGGTCAAAGCGCTCCGATCGGCGGGCGTACCCGTGCTGGTGGTGGCGCTCCCCTCTGCCGAGGCCGACGCCGGGGTGCTCGAGACGATCGCGGCGCAGACCGGTGGGCGCTTCGTGGGGGTTGCGGAAGCCGACGCGCTCACGGAGGTGTACCAGGACCTGGCGCGCGGGCTGCAGACCACGTGGGACGTCACGTTCGTGAGCCGCAGGCCGTCCACCAAGGATATCGACGTGCAGATCACCTTCGGTGAGGGCGATAGCGCCCGTACCGGCTCCACGCTCGTGCCCAACCCGCTGTTCGACGCGTCCTCCGAGCGGGAGGTTCGAACGCTCGATCCGGTGCCGCCGGCGAGCATCGTCACGTTGGCGGGGGCGGGAGCCCTCGTGTTCGTGTCGGTGTTCGCGCTCGTAGCGGGGGTGGCGCTCGTGCTCGTGCGTCCCAAGAGCGCGCTCGACCGTATCAGATACTACGACCAGATGCAGGAGGGCGCCGAGGGCGGTGACGTGGCCGAGCAGTACTCGAGCCGTGTGACGTCCTCGGTCATGGGAGCGGTGGACTACGTTGCCGGCAAACGCGGCATCAACACGTTCGTGTACGAGCAGCTCGACCGGGCGGGCTGGCCGCTGCGGCCTACCGAGTACATCGTGATGCACCTGGCCATCGTGATCGTCGCCGGCGTGTTGGCGATGTGGGTGAGCGGCAGCGTGCTCGTCGGCATCCTCGTGGTGGTGGCAGCCGTGATCGTGCCGCTGATCGTGGTGGATGCGCGCATCAGGAGTCGCCACGCCGCGTTCGAGGCGCAGTTGCCCGACGTGCTGAACCTCATCGCAGGTGCGCTCCGGGCAGGATGGGGTCTTCAGCAGTCCATCGATCTCGTGGTCGAGCAGATGAGCCCTCCCGTCTCCTCCGAGTTCGCCCGCGCGCAGACCGAGGTACGCCTCGGCAGGTCGGTGGAAGAGGCGCTGGAGACAGTGGCGCGGCGCACGCAGAGCGAGGACTTCTCATGGGCCGTCACCGCCATCGGCATACAGCGCGACGTGGGCGGCAATCTCGCCGAGGTCCTCGACGTGGTAGCCGCCACGATCCGCGACCGCGGTGCGCTGAAGCGGCAGATCTCGGGCCTCACGGCCGAGGGGCGGCTCTCGGCCTGGATCCTGCTCGTGCTGCCGTTCGTGCTTGTGTTCACGCTCTCCGTGTTGAATCCCGCGTACATGCTCGGGCTTTTCACCACCGTGCCCGGCCTGGTCATGATCGCGATCGGGTCCACGTTGCTCGTCGTCGGGGCCGTGTGGCTTCGCAACATCGTGACGATCGAGGTGTGATATGGAGTACGCGGTCGCGCTGCTGTTGTTCCTCTCGATCGGCCTGATCGTCTGGGTCGTGCTGTCCACGTTCTTCTCCGAGGAGCGGTCGGTCAGCAAGCGATTGGCCGGACTCACCGCCTACGAGACGGTCGAGGCCGGTGTGGCTCACCCGCAGTTGCGACCGTTCGCCGACCGCGTGCTGTCGCCCGGATGGTCACGTGTGCGAGACGGTGTCGCGGCGGCGGCGCCAAAGGGTGTGAGCGACCGCATCCGCACCCAGTTGACGCTCGCGGGTAACCCCGGCGGCATAGACGTCGGCCGGTTCCTCGGTCTCAAGGCCCTCTCCGCTATCTTCGTGACCGGACTCGTGCTGGCGCTGGCGGTGCTCTCACGCGCCTCGGCATTCGCGTGGCTCGTGGGCATCGTCGTATGCGTGGCGTCGTACTGGCTTCCGGATGCGTGGCTCTCTGCCGCGGTGTCACGGCGACAGCGGCAGATCAGGATCGAGCTGCCCGACATGCTCGACATGCTGACGATCAGCGTGGAGGCCGGGCTCGGGTTCGATCAGGCGATCGCCAAGATAGTGCGGATGTCGCACGGGCCGCTGGCGCACGAGTTCGCGCGTATGCTCCAGGAGATCCAGGCCGGTTCTTCGCGTGGAGACGCGCTGAAGCGTCTGACGGCGCGCACCGACGTGTCCGAGCTCAACACCTTCGCCACCGCGGTGGTGCAGGCCGAGCAGCTCGGCATACCGATCGCCAACGTCTTGCGCGTGCAGTCGAAGGAGATGCGCCTGACACGCCGCCAGAGGGCCGAGGAGCAGGCGCAGAAGACGCCGGTGAAGATCGTGTTCCCGCTGGTGCTGTGCATCCTCCCCGCCACGCTCATCGTGATCCTCGGCCCGGCCGTGGTCTCCATCGCGAAGGCGCTCTTCTAGATCGGCGCACACCCGGGCGCGCGACAGCGGGTGCGACAGGCAGCCTTTCGCCGCGCTTGTCAGATGGTGGATACTGGTGGTTCCGACACCCCCGACCACTCTGGAGCCCCGATGGACCGCATCCGTATCGAGCAAGGCGTCCGACTCATCCTCGAAGGCATCGGCGAGGACACGGCGCGTGAAGGGCTTCTCGACACCCCGCGCCGCGTGGCGAACATGTACGAGGAGATCTTCTCAGGGCTCGAGCAGGATCCGGCGGAGCACTTCACGGTGACGTTCAACGAGGGCCATCAGGAGATGGTGCTCATCAGGGACATCCCGCTGTACTCGGTGTGCGAGCATCACCTGGTGCCGTTCCTCGGCAAGGCGCATGTGGCGTACATCCCGGGCAAGCACGGACGCATCTGCGGGCTCTCCAAGATCGCGCGCGTGGTGGACGTCTTCGCCAAGCGCCCGCAGGTGCAGGAGCGGCTCACCTCCCAGATCGCGGACACGCTCCTCGATCAGCTCGACCCTACCGGCGTGCTCGTGGTGATCGAGGCCGAGCACCTGTGCATGTCGATGCGGGGCGTGCGCAAGCCGGGCACGGTGACCACCACCTCGGCGGTGCGCGGCATCTTCGAGCGGAACGCCGCAACGAGGGCCGAGGCGATGAGCCTCATCAAGGGCGCGAGGTAGGCCGATGAGCGTCCCCGGCGCGCGCGTCTGGCGGTGTGGGCGCTTCTCGCTCGTCCTCGACCGCTGCCTGGTGATGGGCATCCTCAACGTCACTCCCGACTCCTTCTCCGATGGCGGTGAGCACGCCGACGCGGTCGCGGCGCTCCGGCACGGCAAAGGGCTGGCGCTTGAGGGCGCCGACATAGTGGACGTGGGCGGCGAGTCGACGCGTCCGGGTTCCGACCCGGTGAGCGTGGTCGACGAGCTGGCGCGTACGGTGCCGGTGGTGGAGGCGCTTGCGCACGGCCTCGACGTCCCGCTCTCGGTGGACACCCGCCGGGCCGAGGTGGCCGAGGCGTGCGTTGCCGCGGGGGCGAGCATCGTGAACGACGTCTCCGGTTTTCGCGACCCCGCCATGGTGGCGGTGGCCGCCGCATGCGATGCGGGACTCGTGGTGATGCATATGCTCGGCGAGCCTAAGACGATGCAGGCCGAGCCCCGCTACGACGACGTGGTGGCCGAGGTGCGTGAGTACCTGGGCGTCCAGGCGCGGATGCTCGAGGAGGCCGGCGTGGCGCCCGGGCGCATCGCGGTGGACCCCGGTCTGGGGTTCGGAAAGACCACAGCGCACAACCTTGAGCTGCTGCGGCGGCTGGACGAGATCGCCTCACTCGGCTATCCGGTGCTCGTCGGGGCGTCGCGCAAGCGGTTCATCGGTGAGGTCACCGGGGTGGCGACGCCGTCCGAGCGGGTGCACGGGAGCACGGCCGTGGCGCTGTGGTCGGCCAGCCATGGCGCCGACGTGGTGCGCGTGCACGACGTCTCCGCCACCGCCGAGTCGCTTGCGATGCTCGGAGCGATCACGGGCGTAGAGGGGGTCGGCGATGAGCGCTGACGTCTTCCTCGGACTGGGCTGCAACCTGGGCGATCGCATGGCCACGCTCGGGCGCGCGCTCGATGGGATCGCTGCGCTGGACGCCACGTACGTGCTCGCAGTGGCCAACGTGGTGGAGTCGGAGCCGTGGGGTGTGACCGATCAGCCCGCGTTCGCCAACACGGTGGCGCGCGTCGACACGGCGATCCCCGCCGATCGCCTGCTCGTGGCGCTCAAGGAGCTGGAGGCGGGACTCGGCCGTACAGCGGGCGTGCGCTACGGTCCGCGTGTGATCGACATCGACATCCTGCTCTACGGCGACGAGGAGTGGGAGACGCCCGCCCTCGAGATCCCGCATCCGCGGCTCGCGGAGCGCGACTTCGCGGTGACGCCGCTGCTGGAGATAGCGCCCGACGTACGGTGGCCCGACGGCTCGGCGATCGCACGCGAGGGGGCGACGGAGGGCCGTGTGTCCCGCGTGCTCGGCCCGGTGCCGGGCTACGAGGACCGTACGCCGCTGCCCGCACGCGTGCATGCCGCCGATGGCGGCGGCGAGGACTCCTGGGAGCAGGTGGCGTCCTCGCAGTTCAACGTGGCGGGCGGTCTCACCTACGCCACACAGCTCCGCTTCGAAGCGTCGGTACTCGAGCAGGAGGGGATCCCCATCGCGTGGGACCCGCTGCCACCTGCCGAGGAGTACAACCTCTACCTCATGCCGCGCACGTACAAGCTGCTCGTGCCGTCACGCTATGCCGACCGGGCGCGGACGCTGCTCGACGAGGTCCGCTCGGCGCCCGTCGTCATCGACGAGGACGATGTGCGAGGCGGGCCCGACGGCGACTGAGACCGGCCCCGCATACGGTGCGGTGTATACTCGTGCTCCATCTCAGAAGGCGGCCCGGACCCGGGAGGGCCGGTACCGCAGGGAAGGAGCGCTATGAGCACGACACCGTCGAACAAGCGCGCTGCGCGCGTCACGACGACACGGCTTGCCGAGATGAAGGCCGCGGGTGAGCGCATCGTCATGGTCACCGCGTACGACGCGCCCGGCGCCCGTGCGGCGGACGCCGCCGGCGTCGACGCGATCCTCGTGGGCGACTCGCTCGGCATGACCGTGCTCGGATACGACTCGACCCTGCCGGTGACCATGAGCGACATGGTGCGCGCAACGGCGGCGGTCTCGCGGGGCGCATCGCGCGCGCTCGTGGTGGCGGACCTGCCGTTCCTCAGCTACCAGGTGAGCATCGACGAGGCCGTGCGCAACGCCGGGCGGCTGCTGGTGGAGGGCAGCGCGCAGGCCGTGAAGCTCGAAGGCGGCGTGGAGGTCGCCGACCTCGTGAACGTCCTGGTGGACACGGGCATCCCCGTGATGGGTCACGTGGGCCTAACGCCGCAGTCGGTCAACGTCTTCGGCGGCTATAAGACGCAGGGCAAGGACACCGAGAGCGCGGTGGATCTCGTGGAGGACTGCCTGACGCTCGAGGCCGCGGGCGCGTTCGCCGTGGTGCTGGAGCTGGTGCCTGTCGAGCTTGCGCGTCTCATCTCCGAGGAGCTCACCATCCCCACGATCGGCATCGGCGCCGGCGCCGCGTGCGACGGTCAGGTGCAGGTCTTCCATGACCTCCTCGGCATCGGCGATTTCACGCCACGTCATGCACGGCGGTATGCGGAGATCGGCGAGGCGATCACAGCAGCACTTGCGGAGTACTCCTCCGACGTGCGCTCGGGTGCGTTCCCGGCCGAGGAGCAGTCGACGCACCTGGACGCCGAAGTGGCCGCCGAGCTCGACCGCATGGTGCCGTTCACCGGCGAGGGGGAGTGACGTGGAGCGCCTGGCGTCGAAGCAGGAGGTCCGGCAGGCGGTGGCCGAGGCGCGCCGCGAGGGAAAGCGCGTGGCGCTCGTTCCCACGATGGGTGCGCTGCACGAGGGGCATCTGTCGCTCGTGAGCGCCGCCAGGGACCGTGCCGACTACGTGGTCGTCTCGGTGTTCGTCAACCCCACGCAGTTCGGTCCCGAGGAGGACTTCGAGGCGTACCCGCGCGACATCGAGCGCGACATGGACCTGCTCGGCGCGGAAGGCGTGGACCTCGTGTTCGCCCCCACCCCCGAGATCATGTACGCCTCCGACGCAGCGGTCACGGTCGACCCCGGGCCGCTCGGCGGAGTGCTCGAAGGAGCGGTCAGGCCCGGACACTTCTCCGGCATGTGCACCGTGGTGACCAAGCTGTTCTCGATCGCGCTCCCCGATCTGGCGTTCTTCGGCGAGAAGGACTACCAGCAGCTCACGATCGTCCGCGCGATGGCTCGCGACCTCGACCTGCCGGTGAAGGTGATCGGCTGTCCCACCGTTCGCGAGTGCGACGGACTCGCGCTCTCCAGCCGCAACGTCTACCTTTCCTCTGAGGAACGGCATGCGGCGACCGTGCTCTACCGCTCGCTCCGTACGGCCGAGACGCTCGTGCTCGACGGCGAGCGCGACGCGGCGGTGGTGGCGGGCGCGATGCGTGACACGGTCGCCTCGGAAGAGCTGGCCGAGATCGAGTACGCGGCAGTGGTCGACGCCGTCACGCTGGAGCCGATCACGGCTTTGAGCGACCGCCCGGCTCGCGCGTTGGTGGCTGCGCGGGTGGGCGGGACGCGTCTCATCGACAACATCGCACTGGAGGTGGGCTAGGTGTCCGGCTCGGCTGAAGCGCTCATGACGGAGGTCCGGGCATTGGTGCGCGAGCGTCGCGCCACGATCCTCGCGCACAACTATCAGGCCGCGGAGGTGCAGGCGGTCGCCGACGTGGTGGGCGACTCGCTCGAGCTCGCCCGGCTCGCGGCGGCCTCGGACGCCGAGGTGATCGTGCTCGCGGGCGTGCGGTTCATGGCCGAGACGGCGGCCATCCTGGCTCCGGACAAGACGGTGCTCCTGCCGGTGCCGGAGGCGGGCTGCCCGATGGCCGACATGATCACCGCGGAGCAGCTTGCGGCGTGGAAGGCCGGGAACCCCGGCGTGCCCGTGGTGATGTACGTGAACTCCTCGGCCGAGGTGAAAGCGCTCACCGACGTGTGCTGCACGTCGGCCAACGCGGTCGAGGTGGTGCGCTCGCTTGGCGTGTCGCGCGTGCTCTTCGGCCCCGACAGGAATCTGGGGCGCTGGGTCGCGGGACAGGTGTCCGAGGTCGAGGTGAGCGTGTGGGACGGCTGCTGTCCGGTCCACGACACGGTCTCGCTGGAGACCGTCCTCAGGGCGCGGGAGGAGCATCCCGGTGCACCGGTCATCGCTCATCCCGAGTGCAGGCCTGAGGTCAGCGCCGAGGCTGACGCCGTGCTCTCCACGAGCCAGATGCTGCGGTGGGTGGAGGTGAGCGATGCGGATACCGTGATCGTCGTGACCGAGGCGGGACTGCTCACCGGTCTCGCCAAAGTGGCGCCCGCGAAGCGCTTCGTGGGCCTCACGCCGCCGATGGTCTGTGCCGACATGAAGCTGACACGGCTCGAGGACGTGCGCGACGCCCTCGAGGGCATGACGGGGCGTGTGACGGTGCCACGCGACGTGGCCGATGCCGCCCGTGCGTCACTGGAGCGTATGACGTCGATCGGATAGGGGCGCGTCATGGACACCGTTCCCGCGGTGCTGGATACGCGTTACGTCGTCTCCTTCGATACCGATGCCATGCCCGTGGAACGCACGGGGGTGCTCGTCATCGGGTCCGGGATCGCCGGGCTCACAGCAGCCCTGCACGCGTCGCGGCTCGGCGGCGTCACGCTCGTGACGAAGTCCGAGGTCACCGACGCCAACACGTGGTACGCGCAGGGCGGGATCGCCGGAGCGGTGGGAGAGGCCGACTCCGTGGACCTGCACCTGGCCGACACCCTGGTGGTGGGGCAGGGGCTGTGTGACAGCGAGGTGGTGCGCGCGGTGGTGGGAGAGGCCGCCGAGGCGCTAGCGGAGCTCCAGGACCTCGGTGTCCGGTTCGACCGCGGCGTCACGGGCAAGGTCGCACTCGCGCGTGAGGGCGGTCATAGTCTGCCGCGGGTGCTGCATTCAGGGGATGCGACGGGCGCTCAGGTCCAGGACACGCTCTCCGCCGTGGTGAGGCGCACCGAGGGTATCCGGCTGGTCGAAGACGCCTTCCTGGTGGACCTGCTCACGGAGGGAGACCGGTGCGTGGGCGCCGTGGTGATGGATCGCGGCAGCCATGCCACCATGGCGCTGATCGCCGACGCCATCATCCTCGCCACGGGCGGTTCCGGTCAGGCCTACCGCGTGACGACGAACCCGGGTGTCGCCACCGGGGACGGCGTGGCGGCGGCATGGCGGGCCGGCGCGGAGATCGCCGACATGGAGTTCATCCAGTTCCACCCCACGGCGCTCGACAGCGATGCGGCGGTACGGTTCCTGATCACCGAGGCGCTTCGCGGCGAGGGCGCACACCTGCTCGACTGCGAGCTCAGACGGTTCATGCCCGACCTCCATCCGCTGGCCGAGCTTGCGCCGCGCGACGTGGTGAGCCGTGAGATCGAGAAGGTCATGCACCGCTGCGGCCGCCCGAACGTCTGGCTCGATGCGCGTCACCTCGGCGCCGGGTTCCTGGCAAGCCGGTTCCCCACGATCACCGAAGGCTGCAGGGAAGCGGGGTACGACCTGTCGAGCGACCTCATACCGGTCGCCCCGGCCGCTCACTACCTCGTGGGCGGCGTGCGTACCGACATCGACGGGCGCAGTTCGCTGCCGGGGCTCTACGCTGCGGGAGAGTGCGCGGCGTCGGGCCTGCACGGCGCCAATCGGCTGGCGAGCAACTCGCTCCTGGAGGGCCTGGTGTTCTCGCGTCGCATCGTCCGGGTGCTCGAGGGGGAGCGTGTCAGACAGCGACCAGGACGCATCTACGCGAGGGTGAGCGCGCCGCTCGCTTCAGCGGACTCGCGTGCCGTGCGCCCCGCGCTGCAGCAGCTCATGAGCGACCACGTGGCGGTGACGCGGAGCGCCGAAGGGCTCGCGAAGGCCGCTGAGGGACTCGAGAACCTCTCGGCCCTGCTCGGCGGAGAGCATCCCCACGACATCGAGACGCGGAACCTGCTCGTGAACGCCGCGCTGGTGACCGGTGCGGCACGGTTGCGGGAGGAGAGCCGGGGGACGCACTTCCGCACCGACCATCCGGACCGTGATGACGCCACGTGGAGGGTCCATGTGGTCTGGCGGCGCGGCGAGGCGCCGTGGCTGGAGCCGGTGGAAGGCCCGGAGACGATCCCCAACGCCGAGGATGTCCGATGAACCCGCCGATCCCTCCCAGCGACACCCTGGTCGCCATGGCGCTCGCGGAGGACCTGGGGATGCAGCCCGAACGCTTCCTGGGGCGGCGTGGAGCACGGTCGCCGCTCGATGCGGATGTCACCACCACCTCGACTGTAGGCGCCGGTGTCACTTTCTCTGGGTGCGTTGTGGCCCGGGAGACGGGCGTGGTCTGCGGACTGCCCCTCGTCGAACGCGTCTTCTCGGTGCTCGCACAGGCGGCGGATGTGGCGCCCGCCGAGTGCTTCCCGCTCGTGGCCGAGGGGGCCGATGTCGTGCCCGGTGAGGCGGTCCTTGAGATCACGGGCTCAGCGCGGCTGGTGCTTGCCGGGGAACGCACGGCGCTCGACATCCTGATGATCCTCTCGGGTATCGCCACCGAGGCGCGGCGGTGGCAGCGTGAAGCGGGTCCGTCCCTCGTGGTCACCGACACGCGCAAGACCATGCCCGGGCTGCGCGCGCTCTCCAAGTACGCGGTGAGGGTGGGCGGTGCGGCGAACCATCGGACCGGCCTGTACGACATGGTGCTCATCAAGGACAATCACATCGCGCATGCGGGCAGCGTCGCGGCAGCGGTGGAGGCGGCGCGGCGGATGCACCCGGAGCTCCTCGTGGAGTGTGAGGCCGACTCGGTCGAGCAGGCCGTGGGGGCGGCCCGGTCGGGGGCCCACTACGTGTTGCTGGACAACATGGACGACGAGATGCTGACCCGTGCCGCGGCCGCGGTCCGTGAGGCCGCAGGGGACCGGGACTGCCTTACCGAGGCGTCGGGGCGTATCACATTCGAGCGGCTCTCGACGCTCGCGGCCACAGGGGTGGACCGCGTCTCATCGAGCGCTCTCACCATGGCGCGTCCGCTCGACTTCGGTCTCGATGCGGAGTGAGGGATGATACGCTCTGCACACGCATCGGGGATCCGCCCCGTTGCGCAGGGTAGGGAGACCAGTGACCTCGCCGGACCTTCGTGAAGGGTACGTCCGCTGGCTGCGGCGTGCCGCGCCGACGCTGGCGCTGCCGCTTGCGACCACCGCGCTCGTACAAGCGGCATCAACGGCCGCGTGGTGGGACGACCCGGTGCCCGCGGGCGGGGCCATGCGGTACCTGTTCATCTCGGTGGCGGTCGCCTCGGTGGTCGTGGGCAGGAACATCCGCACGCGTGACACTGCCAGCACGCCCCTGGATGTGGCCGCGATGGCCTCGCTGTCGTGGAAGCTCGTCGTCTACGCGATCGCTCCCGTGGTGATAGGCGCAGTGCTCTCGATCATGACGCGTCAGGTGTGGGACTACTACGCCATGCTCGTGGTCACTCTCGTCGGTCTGTGGCTGCTGTTCCCGCGATACGACCAGTGGGTGGCGTGGGCCGCCACCGCCGAGGGGAGCGCCTGATGCCCCAGACCGGCTTCGCGCCTCTCGACTGGTTCCTCGGCCTCCTCGATGTCTGGGGGCATCTCATCGTCATCGCGTTCACCGTGTCCGAGAACCTGTTCGTCATCGGTTCGTTCACCCCGGGCGAGACGGTCGTCATGGCGGCCGGGTTCGTCTCGGCCGGAGGGCATCTGAACCCCTGGCTGGTGGGGGTCTCCTCGATGGTGGGGACTCTGACCGGGAGCAACCTCTCGTACTGGTTCGGGCGGCGCGGGGGCCGCGCGGCGCTCATCAAGTGGGGCGGGAAGTTCTTCGACCAGGAGCACATAGTAGCGGCCGAGGAGTACTTCGAGCAGCACGGCAACAAGACGGTCCTCATCTCCCGCTTCGCGGCCGGCTTCAAGAACTTCGTGCCGGTGATCGCGGGCGTGTCGCGTATGCGCGTATGGATCTTCGAGCTGTACACGTTCATCGGCGCGCTGATGTACACGACGTTGATGGTCATGCTCGGCCGCATATTCGCCGACAACTTCGATCGCGCCATCGCCGTGGCCCGCAACATCACCTGGTTCGGGCTGCTCCTGCTCGTCGTGATGGTGGGACTCGTGCTCTGGGGCCGCCACCGCTACATCGAGCGCAAGGTGGATCTGCTAGCCGAGCGGGCCGCCAAGGACGAGGCGGACGAGGCCCGTGCGGACTCGTCGGGCGATGGCGAGGCTCATGGTCACGACGTCCCGTAGGGTGGCAGTGGCCGCAGCGCTCGCACAGGCGGGTACGGCGGGCGTCTCGGGTGAGGCGGTGGCCGCCGGGTTGGGTATCTCGCGCGCTGCCGTCCACAGCCATGTGGAGGCGCTCCGGCGGCTCGGGTACGAGATCTCATCGTCACCGCGCGTGGGGTACCGGCTGCTTTCCGCCCCCGATCTGTGCATCCCGGAGGAAGTGTGGCCGCGGCTCGCGGACGCCTTGTGGGTGTCGTGCCTCGGCGGCCCTGTGACCGGATCCACCAACGACGAAGCCAAGCGGCTCGCGCGTGCCGGCGCGGCCGAAGGGACGGTGGTGGCGGCGGCAGCGCAGACCCAGGGTCGCGGACGGATGGGGCGACAGTGGGAGTCTCCCCGCGGCGGCGCGTACGTGTCGTGTGTCCTGCGCCCCACCCTGCCGCCATCGGCGCTCAGCGCGCTGCCGCTTGCCGCGGCGGTGGGTCTCGCGCGAGGTCTCGGCACGCTCGGCATGGACGTGCTGCTGAAGTGGCCGAACGACGTGGAATCCCGCGGGCGCAAGCTTGCCGGCATCCTCGTCGAGATGGCCGCCGAGAGCGACCGGGTGGAGTGGGTGGTGGTCGGGTGCGGCATCAACGTCGCGGACGTCCCGCATCCCGGCGCGACGCGCGTGCGGGACGTTGCGCCGGCGGTCGGCTCCGCCGACGTGGCAGCGGCGGTCCTCGACGGGATCGCCGGGGCGTACCGCGAGTTCCTGGCGCGCGGGTTCGAGCCGCTCCTGGAGGAGTACGAGGCGCGATCATCGCTCACCGGATGCGATGTGCGCGTGAAAGACCACATGGGCTCGCTGGTGGCCGAGGGCAGGGTGGCGGGAGTCGGCCCCGACGGGGCGCTCGTCCTTCACGCACAGGATGGCCAGCGGCGGATCGTATCGGGAGAGGTCACGCTCCGCGATTGGCGGTCACGGCGGCGGACGTCTATCGTCAACCCTCAATGTACGCCTATTGACGATCGGCTATCCATGGCGCCCCGTCGCACCTCGGCACTCATACGACCCGCGCTGGTCGCCGCACTCGTAGCGGCGGGGGCGCTTATCACCATTCCGCTCGGGCCGGTCCCCGTGACGTTGCAGGTCCTCGTGGTGGCGGTGGCCGCCCTCGTCCTCCCGCCGGTGGAGGCCTTCGCGGCGATGGCGGTCTACGTGGCACTGGGTGTGTTCGGCCTGCCGGTGTTCTCGGGTGGTGCATCCGGTGCGGGCGTGCTGCTCGGCCCCACGGGCGGGTTCATCGCGGGGTTCATCGTGTCCGCTCCGTTGGGCGCCGCGATCCGCCGGGCCGTGGCCCACGCCATGCCCGCCCGTGCCGTGGCCGGCGACCTGCTGGCCATGACGGTCCTGATCGCGGTGACCTACATCTGTGGGTGGTCGCGGTTCGCCACGGTGACCGGCACCACCATGGCCGAGGCGTTCCCGGTCGCGGTCGCGCCGTTCATGGTTCCGGACATCCTCAAGGCGGCCGTGGCCCTTATGGTCGCCCGCGGCGTGCGGGCCGCCGGGCTCGGGGATGCATCGCACCGTCCGATCGGCGTCTCCCGTGCCGGCTAGCGACAGCTCGGTCTGTCGCGTGTCAGGGTACGCCGTTACTATGGGAGTCGTGTCGGCCTGACGATCGGGGAGGGAGAGCGAGTGAGCGGTCCGGTGCGGTTCGTACACGCCGCAGACCTGCATCTCGATGCCCCCTTCAAGGGGATCGACGCCAGCGATCCACGCGTCCGGGAGGACCTGGTGGCGGCGCCGCTCGGGGCGCTCGACGCGGTGGTCGCCACATGTCTTGATCGCGAGGTCGATTTCCTGCTGCTCGCAGGCGACGTGTACAACAGCGCCGAGCGGTCGCTCAGAACGGAGTTCGCGTTCCGCGACGCGTGCGAGCGGCTGGAAGAAGCCGGGATCAGGGTCTTCATCGCCCGGGGCAATCACGATCCTGCGAGCGGGCGCTCTGCCGCGCTTGCGATGCCGTCCAACGTACACGTGTTCCCGGCTGATGAGGTCGAACGCGTGGTGGTGGAGCGCGACGGCGAGCCGATCTGCTCGGTATACGGCCGCTCGTTCCGCACCGCTGCCGAGACCGCCAATCTCGCGCTAGGGTTCGCCCGGCAGGACGATGACGCGCTTGCGGTGGGCGTGCTCCACACGAACGTGGGCGGCCGTCCGGGGCATGAGCCATACGCACCGTGCTCGCTTGACGACCTCCGCGCGGCCCGGATGGACTACTGGGCGCTCGGGCACATCCACAAGCCCGAAGTCCTCCTGGAAGACCCTCCGATCGTGTACAGCGGCTGCACCCAGGGGCTGCATCCCGGAGAACACGGCCCTCGCGGGTGCTTCGTCGTCACGCTCGACGGATCGGGAGCCGCAGTCGAGAGGGTGTCCACAGCTCGCCTGATCTGGGACGCCGCGTCAGTCGCGGCCGACGACCTGCTCACGGTGGACGATCTCCGTGAAGCGCTCGTCGCCGCGATGGACGGGGCAACTCAGGATGCGGACGGCATCCCCGCAGTCGTGCGGCTGGAGCTTCACGGGCGCTCGGAGACACACGCCACCCTCGCGCGCCGCGGCATCCTTGACGACCTGCTCGCCGATGTACGGTCGGCGGGCCTCGAACGCGAGCCGTGGGTGTGGGTCGATCGCCTGACCGACCGCACGCGTCCGGCGCTCGACCTCGATCTCGTACGCGAGGGATCCGACTTCGCGGCGGATCTGGTCCGGCTCACCGACGCCCTGCTGGCGGACGAGGAAGCGGCAGCAGCGTGCCTTGACGGCGTGATGCGCCCGGTGCTCGGCGCTCTCGACGCACGGGACGTGCCCCCGGTCGACAGTCGGGACATCATCTCGCGCGCCCGGGACCTGGCGCTTGACCGCCTGCTCGCGGAGGAGCGGCGATGAGGCTCCGGCGCATAGAGGCGGTGCGATACGGGCGTCTCACGGGCGCCACGCTCGGCGACCTGGGCGACGGGCTGACCGTCGTCCTGGGGCCCAACGAGGCGGGCAAGTCCACGTACACCTCGCTGGTACGCCACGTCCTCTTCGGATATCCCACCGCGGCCATGAAGGAGCCCGGGTACTTCGTCCCGGGCGGCGGCAGCCGGCTTGCGCGACTCGTGATGGAGGACGCGGACGGTGCGTGGGTGATCGAGCGGGGCGAGGGCGCGCACGGCGGCGTGGTTAACACGAACACGCTGTGGGGCGACGATCGTCCCGGTCTTCTCGGCGACATCACCGAGGGCGTGAGCGCCCTGGCCTATCGGGTCGTCTTCGGTTTCGGCCTGGATGAGATGGCCGCGATCGAGGAGCAGCGCGCTGCCGGCGACGACGTGTTGGCGCGACTGTACGCGGCGAGCGCCGGGCTGCGTGTGAGCCCGCACGAGGTCCGAACGGCCATCGAGAAGGAGGCCGGAGACATCTACGTCACCTCCGGCCGCAAGCGAGAGCTCAACCTGCTGCTGGCCGACGTCCGCTCGACGCGATCCGATCTGCGCTCCTCGAAGGCCGAGGCCGAGCAGCTCGTCGGCGAGCAGCAGACGCTTGCGGCGCTGAGCGCGAGGCTGCCGGAGCTCCGGGAGGGACTGGAGCGGGCGCGGGCGCGGTCGACCGAGTTCGCGCTTGCGGTGGAGCGTGCCGAGGAGCGGCGAGCGGTGATCGAGGCGCAGGAAGACGCGCTCCTGCACCTCCGTCAGGAGCGCAAACGTCTGGACGAGGAGTCGCGGTCGCTCGACATCGACGAGTCGCTGCGCGCCGCGATACCCGATCTTGAGGCACTCCTGGAGGAGGCCCCCGCGCACATCGAGGCGATCAGGTCGCTGGTCGAAGCCGAGGCGATCGTCGACCGTTCCGCCGCTCAGGCGGAGGAAGCCGCGCGCAGGAGCGGTCTCTCGCGTGAATCGCTCGACGCGCTCGGCAGCGCGCATCTGGACGCAACAGAGATCGAAGAGGCGAGGGAAGACCTGCAGAGGCTCCGGTTGCAGCTCGAGAGTCGCACCGAGGCGCTCGGGCGGGCCGAAGAAGCGCTGGCACAGGCAACGGCGGCGGCTGAGAAGACGCTGCGGCCGCTCGGCATCGTGGCTCCCGACGCGAAAGACGCGATCGCGGAACGGCTCTCTGCTCTCGATGCGCTCGAAACGCTGTATGCGTCCGTGCGTGCGCCGTCCGGGCACGGCCTCGACTTCCCGTCGATGGTGATGCTCGTTTCGGGGCTGGCCGCAGTGGCCACGGGTGTCTACCTGCGCGAATGGGTCACGGTCGGCATCGGCGTCGTGCTCGTTCTCGCCGGTGCGTGGTTCCTGTACAGATCCCGGACCGGCGCGACCGGTTCACCCGGTGACGACGCACGAGGCTACCTGCGGATCCTGGGTCTGGATGCCAGCGCGGGACCGCTCGATCTCGCGCGCATGCGCCGCTCGCTCGAGTTGGCGCGGAGCACGGTGGAGTCGGTCGAGCGGGCCGCCGAGGTACGCGAAGAGGCGGCGCGGGACGCGAAGCTGGCTGAAGGGGCGGTTGAGACCCGCATGGCGCTCTGGACGTCATGGCTCGCCGACCGCGGTCTCGACGGTGACCTCACGCCTGGCGCGGTCGCGGCGGTGCTCGGGTACGCACGCGAGGCGCGGATCGCCGAGGCCGCTGCGGCGGAGCGCCGGGAGGACCTGGAGCGGCGCAGGGCCGCCGCGGACGAGTTCACCGGCCGGTTCGCGGCCGCCGTGTCGCCGTTCGTGACGGTGTCCAAGCAGCCCAGACGCGACGATCTCCCGCTGATGGCGAGCCGCCTGCGGGAGCGCATCGCGGCCGAGCGTGCTGCGGTGGCGCGCATGGAGGACCTCTCACGGGATCTGCGTCACGCGGACGCCCGTATCGCGGCAGAGCAGGAGCGCGCGGAGAACGCCGCCGCAGACCTTCGCGGGATACTCGAGCGGTTCGATCTTGCCGAGGGCGGGAGCGCCGATGACCTGCGGCTTCTCCATGAGGCCGCCCGGCAGGAGGAGGGCGAGGCGTCACAGGCCCTTGAGCAGGTCGTCTCAGAGATCAGCGGGCTCGAGGGGCGTCTCGAGAAGGCCGCTCGCGAGAAGCGGAGGGCGGAGCTTCACCTCGCCGAGGCCGGTACGGTGGAGCGTATCCACGACGCCGTGGACCGGTATCTCGTCCGCGCTTGTGCGGCGCGCATCCTTGCCGAGGCGCAGGAGCGGTACGAGCGCGAGCGGCAGCCCGAGGTGGTCCGGGAGGCCGGTCGTCTGTTCGCAACGATGACGCATGGCCGATACACGAGCCTGAGCGTGCCGCTCGACGACGGCCGTATCGAGGCGTTCGACGCGCACTCCGCCGCCCACACCTCCGACCTGCTCTCGCGCGGCACGGCCGAACAACTCTACCTTGCCATCCGTCTCGGCTTGATCGCCCGTCTCGGTGACGTGGGCGCCGCCCTGCCGGTCCTGATGGACGATGTCCTGGTGAACTTCGATCCCGAGCGTAGGCGAGGCGCCGCCGAGGCCGTGTCCCAGCTCGCGGAGCAACGCCAGATCGTGTTCTTCACGTGCCATCCTGAGACGGCCGCGGTGTTCTCCGAGGTCGCGGGCGATCACGCCGTGATCGAGCTGGACCGCATCGGCTAGCGGTCAGTCCTTCGGTATCGTGGGCAGCTTCAGCGTGAACACCGTGCCCTTCCCGGGACGGGCGGCCGCTGTAATCGTGCCGCCATGCGATGACACGATCGCCGCTACGATCGCGAGTCCCAGGCCGGCTCCTCCGGAGCCGCGATCGCGGCTCGATTGCGCCCGGTAGAAGCGGTCGAAGATGCGCTCGGCGTCCTTCTCGGCGATGCCCGGACCTTCGTCGATCACGCGGATGACCGACCTGCCGTCCTCCGTGGCGAGCTCCACCGCGATGGTCCCGCCCTCGGGAGTCACGCGCGATGCGTTGTCGAGCAGGTTGCCGAGCACCTGCTGCAGTCTGTCGCGGTCGCCCAGGACGGGTTCGGCGGTGCCCGTCACCTCCACCCGGACGTTCCTTGCTTCCGTGAGGGGCGCAAGGCTCTCGATCGCCTGGCGGGCCACGACCTCCAGGTCGATCTTCGAGAGCGGCAACTCGCCCGTGGCCCCCTCGATACGCTGCAGCGTGATGAGATCGTTCGCCAGGCGTGTGAGCCGCTCCGACTCACGAGCGATGGTGGAGAGGAACTGACGCGCGTCCTCCTCCGGCACGTCGCCGTCGAGGAGCGTCTCCGCCGCCCCGCGGATGGCGGTGAGCGGTGTTCGAAGCTCGTGGCTCACGTCTGACACGAAACGCGACTTACGTCTCTCCTCCTCGCGAAGCTCAAGGAGCGCCGCCTGCACTTCGTCGGCCATCGCGTTGAACGCGTCGGCGAGCGCGCGGATCTCGGCGGAGCCGGTAGGCCGGACGCGCACTGAGTGGTCGCCGTCGGCGAACGCCACAGCGCCCTGGGCGAGCGACTGCAGAGGACGGGACAGCCATCGCGCGAGCGTCTCAGTGAGCACGATCGTGACCAGCACGAACACGGCGGCGACGATCGCGACCTCCGTGCGGTACTCGCGCAGCAGCGTGGTGATGGAGAAGGTGGCGCCCGATGTGTAGACCGCTCCGGTCACCCGTCCGTCAACGACGATGGGGCCGGCCACCGAGATCCCGACCCTCCCGTCAGGCAGCGCGCGTTGCGTCGATGACCGCTCGCCCACAAGGGCGCGAGCCACCTCGGGGGTCTCGGCATATCCCACGCCCACGTCCTCGTTGGCCGAGTCCACCAACGAGACGCCGTCACTGTCGAGGATGCGCACCCGTGAGACGGCCGTCTGGTCGACCGACTCTAGGACCGCGCCGAGCGAGGCGGCCTGGCCATCGGTGAGCGAGCTGCGGCCGGCGGCGGCCATCTGTGCGCTCACCGTGGCCGACAGCAGCATCTGCTCGCTGGTGAGCCGCTCCTCCATCTTCCGGAGGCTGTAGTCCTCGAGCTCCGTGAGGAAGTAGACGGAGAGCGCAGCCGCTACCGTCAGTGCTACCGCGAGGAACGCTGCGATGAGGCGGCGGCGGATGGACATACCGATCCGCCGCTACGTTGCCAGACGGTACCCGTAGCCGCGCACGGTCTCCACGACGGCGGGGTCCACTCCGGCGGCGGCCAGCTTGTCACGGAGGCGCTTGATGTGGGTATCCACCGTCTTCGTCTCCACCACGTACTGCCACTCCCACGCCTCTTTCAGGAGCTGCTCCCGCGACAGGACGCGGCCTGCGTGCCGCATCAGGCACGCCAGAAGCTCGAACTCCCGCGGGGTAAGGTCGATCTCGGTGTCTCCGTGATAGGCGAGGTGCGAGCCCTCGTCGAGCTTGATGCCCGCGGCCTTGAGCGTGCGCGCCTCATCGGCACCCTCTTTCGCACGCCCGGCGCTCCTGCGCAGCAGGGCCTTCACGCGGGCGATCAGTTCCCGTACGCCGAACGGCTTGGCGAGATAGTCGTCGCCGCCGAGCTCGAGCCCCACCACTTTGTCGAGCTCGGTGTCCCGGGCCGAGAGGAACAGCACGGGAGTATCGCTCGAAGCGCGGAGTCGCCGACACACCTCATAGCCATCGGTGCCCGGCAACATGATGTCGAGCACGATGAGGTCGAACGGGTTCTCGGCCGCAAGCGCGAGGGCCGTGTCGCCATCGGCGGCCACGGTCACTTCGTAACCCTCCTTGCGGAGGTTGTAGGATACGAACTGGAGGATCGACTCTTCGTCATCGACGACGAGGATCCGGGCTGGTGTCGTTGTCACGGTACGTCCTCCGGGTATCGAGGTCATACGCGATGATACCACCGGGCTTCGTGGGCGCCGTCCACGCTGTTGCCGGGTCGTCACGCTTCGGCTCCGCCGGTCTGCTCCTCGCGCCGGCGCCGCCAGGGAAAGGATGGACCATGATCCTCGCCGTCGATATCGGCAACACCCAGACCGTCCTCGGTCTGATCGGTCCCTCGGGGATCGAGAGCCATTGGCGGGTCTCGACCGACCCTACGCTCACCGCCGACGAGATCAGGGTGCACATCGGCGGCCTGTTCGTGCTCGACGGGCAGCAGTGGGACGGTATCGAACGTGTGGTGATCTCCTCGGTCGTGCCGGCCCTGACGATCGCGTACGAGGATCTCGCCCATCGCGCCACGGGCAAGCCGCCCCTCGTCATCGGGCCGGGCGTGAAGACCGGCATGCCCATCGCATACGAGAATCCGCACGAGATAGGCGCCGACCGGATCGTCAACGCGGTGGCAGCCGTGGACGGGTTCGGGGCCCCGGTCATCGTGGTCGACCTCGGCACCGCCACCACCTTCGATGTGGTGGACGGGTCGGGTGCCTATCTCGGGGGCGCCATCGCGCCGGGGATCGAGACGAGCGCCGAGGCGCTGTTCCGACGGGCGGCGCGGCTCTCGGCGGTGGATCTCGAGCCGCCGTCACGGGCGATCGGCCGCAACACCCGCGAGTCGGTACAGGCGGGGCTCCTCATGGGGCACGCGAGCATGATCGACGGACTCGTGCGCCGTGTGTGGGATGAGATGGGGGGCGAGTGCGCGGTCGTCGCCACCGGTGGTCTCGCCGGCATGATCGCTCCGCTATGCGAGACGGTGGGCGAGGTCGACGCCGATCTCACGCTCAGAGGCCTGGCGCTCGTCTGGCAGCGCAACTCCTGATCCGTTCGTTTCCCCCGGCACAGGGATTGCTCATGGCAGCCCTGCGGGCTCGACGCCGCTCTCCATTCGTGAGTGGCTCACGAGCGCGCGTGTGGTACGATTCGAACGTTCAGGCAAGTAAAGGTAGTCGCGGTGCGCCACGCGGCCGGTTCCGGCCCCGCTCGCGCTCCATCATCGTGTCGCCGCGCGCCCGCGCGGCGGGCAGGGAGTGATTGCTGAGTGAACAAGCGAGCCAAGCAGCGTCTCATCGGCGTGACCATCCTGATCTTCGTAGCCGTGGGTGCACTCATCATGTTCGCCGGTTTCAGCGGCGGGACGGCCACGAAGGCATCGGTCGCCGAGGCGCTCACCAACGAGTCTCTGGTAGGCAAGCAGGTGGAGGTCTCCGGTGAGGTGGTGGCCGGATCCTGGGTCTCCGGATCCTCGCCGTTCGTCTTCGAGATCGAGGACAGTGCAGAGCCAGACGCGGGCCGCGTGCGCATCGTCTGGAACGATGTCGTGCCGGGCTCGTTCGGCGACGGCACGACGGCCACCGTCACAGGCGTCCTCGCCGACGACGGCTCGATCGACGCCAAGTACCTCGTCACCAAGTGCCCCTCCAAGTACGAGTCGGCTACCGGTGCGCTCACGGTGAACGACACCATCAACCGCCAGGACGAGCTCCTGGGGGTCACCGTCAAGGTCACCGGCTTCGTGGTGGAGGGTTCGATCGCGCCGGCCGGCTCGGCGGTGCGCTTCCAGCTCGCCGATGACGCCGCGGCGAACAACCCGCTGTCCGTCGCGTGGGGCGGCGGACTGCCCGACGATTTCGTTGGTGGCGCGAAGGCCGTCATCACCGGCTCGATCGAGGCGGATGGGATCTTCCAGTGCACGGAGGTCGCGCTCGATCAGGCGGCTCAGTAGAACGTAGGATCGTCTCTCTCAAGAACGGAGCTCATGCATGGACCTCGGGACCATCGGCAACCTTCTGCTCGGCCTGGCCAGCGTCTCGGCGATCGCTTCGATCGGCGCATACGCATTCAGCAGCCGTGAGGGAGGCGCCACCCGCACTGCGGGACATCTCATGACCTTCGGTGTCTTCGGGTTCATCTCGCTGGCGATCATCCTGCTGGCCACTGCGTTCCTCTCGGAGAACTGGTCGCTCCAGTACGTCATCTATAACCATCCGACGGTCACCGGGCCGTGGGCGTGGGTGTACCGTCTCTCCGGCGTATGGGCGGGCCGGGAAGGCTCGCTCCTGTTCTGGGAGTGGATCCTCGCCATCTACGGCGCTTTCCTTGCCGGCAAGTTCATGAAGAACGACAGCAAGCTCGGCGCGACCGGCCTTGCCATCGTGAACTTCGTGCAGCTGTTCTTCCTGGCGGCCCTGTTCATCGACACCAACAACCCCTTCAAGGCGGCTCCCGCGGGCCTCGTGGATCCGGCCACCGGGGCACTGCTCACGAGCGCCGCGATGAACCCGCTGCTCCAGACATGGGCGATGGTCCTGCACCCGCCGACGCTCTTCATCGGCTACGCGGGCCTCACCGTCCCGTTCGCATTCGGGTTGGCGGCGCTCTTCACGGGAGACGTGTCGGCCACCTGGGTCAAGCTCACCGACCGCATCACGGTCTTCTCCTGGCTGCTGCTCGGCATCGGCATCGGTCTGGGGTCGGTGTGGGCGTACTACGAGCTCGCATTCGGCGGCTACTGGGCCTGGGACCCGGTGGAGAACGCCTCCCTGCTGCCGTGGCTGACCGGTGTGGGCCTGATCCATTCGATGACCGTGTACCGCAGGCGTGAAGGCTTCCGCATGTGGACCTTCATGATGGCGGCGTTCACCTTCGTGTTCGTGCTCCTGGGGACTTTCATCACCCGCTCGGGCATCGTGCAGTCGGTGCATGCGTTCCAGGAGGACCCGCTCTCGTTCTGGCTCTTCCTGCTGATGATGATCGGCTCGATAGCGGTCATGGCGGCCGGCGTCATCATGCGGCGCAACCGGCTCAGCAGCGAGGCCGACGGGTTCGAGCAGATCATGTCCAAGGAGGGCTCGTACTACTTCAACAACGTGCTCATGCTGATCTCGGCCGTGCTCGTGGCGTATATGACCATGGCGTCGGCGTTCCCTGAGTGGATGCCGCTCGGCGGCCAGTCGATCAAGGCGCCGGCCTACGACGCGCTCGCTCGTCCACTGGGCATCTTCTACATCCTCGTCATGACGCTCTGCCCGATCCTCGCGTGGGGCGGCGGCGACATGAAGAAGCTGTGGGAGAAGGCGAAAGGCCCGTTGGCCGTGGGTACGCCGATCGCGGTCGGTTTCCTCGCCGTCTACGTGTTCGCGATGCTTCCGTACTTCACGCCCACGGGCGCCACGGCCGAGTGGTGGCACCACTTCCTCGCCGTCAGCGGTGTGATCGTGGCAGGGTATGCGATCGGTCTTCCGCTTTGGTTGTTCTTCGATGGCGCGCGCAAGCGTGCCGCCGCCAGGGGCGAGTCGCTCGGTGCGGCGTTCGGATGGATCGTCACCAAGGCCCGCACCCAGACGGGCGGCTATCTGGCGCACCTGGGCATGGGCATCATCCTGATCGGGCTCGTGGGCTCCACCATGTTCGTTCGCACGCACAACGCGCAGATCCCTCAGCAGCCGGGCGCTACGTATGAGGCCGAGGGGTACACGTTCACGTTCGTCTCCCTGGACCAGACGCAGGAGAACGTGCGGGTGGGCGCCACCCAGGGCGACACCGTCTACACGGTGAACCTTGACGTGAGCAAGGACGGCCGGGCGATCAAGACGATGCGTCCGCAGCTGCGTTTCCCGCAGCAGTTGGCGCAGCAGAACCAGAGCACGCAGCACGTCTCGTTGCTGAGCGAGGTGTTCAAGGACGTCTTCATCTCCTTCTCGGGCGTTGATGACACCGGCAGCGCTGTGGTGACGATCAAGTTCTTCCCGATGCAGTGGTGGGTATGGTCCGGTTTCGCCATCCTGATCATCGGCAGCGGCATCGCCTCGTGGCCCAAGAAGTCCCGTCTCGCGGCGTGAGGGTGGTCGTGTGAGCGAGGTTCATGACCAGAAGAACGCGCTGGAGGTCCGGGGACTCACCCGGGCTTTTGGCGTGCGCAAGGCGCTTGACGGGGTCGACCTCGACCTCCCGGAGCGCGCCTTCCTCTCGGTCTTCGGCCCCAACGGCGCCGGCAAGACCACGCTCATCAAGGTGCTCACCACGCTGCTCAATCCGACGAACGGCACGGCGCAGGTCCTAGGGATGGACGTCGTCAGCGATGCCGTCGAACTGCGCACGCACATCGGGCTGATCAGCCATAACCCGTTGCTGTATCCGGACCTTACCGCCGAGGAGAACCTGCTGTTCTTCGCCGACATGTACGGCGTGGAACAGCCGGAGGCGCGCGTTGCCGAGCTCCTGGAGGCCGTGGAGCTGGACCACCGCAAGCTCGACCTCACGCGGACGTTCTCGCGCGGCATGCTGCAGCGTCTCTCGATCGCGCGCGCGTTGCTCCACCGGCCTGAGGTGCTCTTCCTGGACGAGCCGTACTCGGGCCTCGACCCGCACGCCATGGACATCCTCGACGGTCTCATCGCGCAGATCCGCGGCAACCACACGTTCGTCATGATCAGTCACGACCTCGACAAGGGCCTGGAGCTCTGCAGCCACGCGCTGATCCTGGCGAAGGGTCGTGTCGTGATGTTCGAACGGCGCGAGGACATCGATGACGCCGCGTTCCGGCAGACCTACCGTTCCACCGTTGGAATGGGGGTCTCGTAGATGGCCGGACTCTCCGGACGGCAGTTGCGGGCGATGCTCCGGAAGGACATCGTCATGGAGCTCCGCACCAAGGAGATGATCATGTCGATGGGCCTCTACGCCCTGCTCACGATGGTCGTCTACTTCGTGGCGCTGTCGCAGGCGGGCTCGAGCTTCGATCCGCGTGACATCGCCGCCGGACTGCTCTGGCTCGCCTTCATCTTCACATCGATGCTCGGACTCAACCGCTCACTGGTCCACGAGAAGGATCAGGGGTGCCTCGAGGCGCTCCTGCTCTCGCCCGTGGACCGCCCGGTGATCTTCTTCGCCAAGGCAGGCGGCAACCTCATCTTCCTGCTGGCGGTCGAACTGCTGACGCTGCCGGTGTTCGGCTTCCTGTTCCTGCAGGGTGAGCAGATGGATGCGTCCTCGCTCGCCTTGCTGCCACTGATCCTGCTGGCGGGTTCGGTGGGCATCTCCGGCGTGGGTACGCTCCTGGCCACGATGTCGGTCAACACATCGGGCAAGGACTTCGTTCTCGCGATGCTGTTCATCCCGTTGATGTATCCGCTGCTGCTCGGGGCGGTCATCGCCACCGGAGGCGCGATCGTGGGCGGGGCCGAGGGTGTGGGGGTGTTCTGGACCGGCATGGGGTGGGTCGTAGGATACGACGTGATCATGCTCCTCGCATCGTACGGTCTGTATGAGTTCATCGTCGGCGCATGAGCGTCGGCGCGTCTTCGATAGGAGGCTGACCATACCGTGAAGTCCCTCACGACGAGAGCGATGATCGCGCTCGTGCTTGGAGGCGTGCTGACCCTCGGCGCGTTCCTTGGCGCGTTCTTCTGGGCCGGTGTGCCCGATTTCGGCTTCGTGAGAACGGCCGAGCAGGTTGATTCGGTCCGGTACAAGGGGCCGTTCGAGCAGACGATCGACGAAGCGAGGTACCTCGGCAACTACGTGGGATATCGCGTCGAAGTGGTGGGGGACGGCGGCCAGACGTTCAGGGGCGAGCTCACCTCCGCCGACGAAGACTCCCTGACGCTGGATACAGACTCGGGGACGGTCACGGTCGTCGCTGCCACATTCGAGACGGCCACGGTCTTCGGCTCGGAGTACGGCCGTCCCGATTGGGGTCAGAAGATCTTCTACTTCCACGTCCCGGTGGCCGAGATCTCGTTCATCGTGTTCGCCTTCGCCGCGTTCTACGCGGTCCGGTTCCTCATGACACGGAACCGCGAGTACGACACCAAGGGGCGTGTCTCGATGGAGGTCACGTTGGTGTTCGTGGGCCTCACGATGGCCACCGGCATCCTGTGGACCAAGGCGGCATGGGGCGTGTGGTGGGACTGGGAGCCGCGGCTCACCACCTACTTCATCCTCACGTTGCTCGTGGTCGCGTACTTCGTGCTGCGCAACTCGGTCGAGGATGAGGAGCGCCGGGCGGTGTACGGGGCGGTGTTCTCGATCCTGGCGTTCATCGACGTGCCGATCTCGTTCTTCATCACCCGGCTGATCCCGTCGAACCATCCCGTCATCGAACGCGGCGGGCTCGAGGGGCCGATGCTGATCTCGTTCATCGTCGCCCAGATCGGGATGATCGCGCTCGGTTACGCCATCTACCAGCTGCGGATGGGTGAAGTGCAGCTGCGTGACCGTATCGAACAGGCCAAGACCCTGCTGGAGAGGTGATCGCTGTGAATCCCACGCTCGAAGAGGTCTACTCGCTCGTTCTGACCCAGTGGCCGCTCGTGGCCGGCGCCTACGCCCTTCTGTGGGCGGGGATGGTCGTGTACGTGGGCATGGCGCTCAAGCGCCTCGGCGCCCTCTCGCGGCAGCTCGAGGTGCTTGAGGCCGCAGTGGCCCGTCGTTCCGGCAACGAGTGATGGCACCGGCACCGCGCATCACTGAGGAGGCACCGTGCTCGAGGTAGCGTTCGTCGCATTCTGGCTGGCAATGGCGTTCTATGTGGCCGCGACCGTGCTCTACGGTTATCAGGTGGTCACCAGACGTGCCGTGCTGTCGTGGTACGCGACCTTCGCAACGGGCGCGGGCTTCCTTCTGCACACCGCATCCATCGGACTTCGTTCGTCGGCCACCGATGGCACGGAGCTCACCGGCGCCAACGTGCTCGTGCTGATGGCATGGGCGCTGGTGCTCGTCTACTTCCTGGTCGAGCATCTGATGAAGGTGAAGACGTACGGGGCGCTCCTGGTGCCTGCCGCGCTGGTGATGATGCTCATCGCGCAGGTGCTCGGCGTGAGCAGGGGCGTGCTTGCCGACGTGACGCCCGAGCAGGCGGTGTTGCTCGACAACTGGCGGGTCGGGATCCACGTCGCCCTCATCTCGTTCGCCAACGCCGGATATGCGATCGGCGCCGCCGCCTCTCTGATGTACGTGCTGATGGAGCGGCAACTCAAGGCGCGCAAGGCCACGAAGCTGTTCAGCCGTCTGCCCTCGCTCGCCCAGACCGAGCGCGTTGCCTGGCGCTCCGTCCTGTGGGCGTTCCCCCTGTACTCGGCGGGCCTGATACTCGGCGTCCTGCGGGCGATCGAGACCGATGTGAGCCTGTGGTGGGCCGACATCCGTGTGGTCCTCTCGGGGCTCGTGTGGCTCGTGTTCGCCGCCTACCTCGTCCTCCGCTGGCGCCATGGATGGCAGGGCCGGCGCGGCGCGTATCTCCTGCTCGCGGGCTTCGTGCTCGTCGTCGTTCTCGCCGTGGTGGCTCGCACGATCCCGGCCGGCTTCCACGTGTTCGGGCTGTGACGGGAGGATAGTGTCGTACTGGGCTGACAAGAACGTCCTTGTGACCGGCGCCTCCAGCGGGCTTGGTCTTGCGACCGCGGAGTTCGTGGCCGCCGCCGGCGCTCACGTGGCGTTGGTGGCGCGCGACGAGGTTCGCCTGGAGGCCGCCCGCGAGGCGGTGAGCGCCCGGTGCGCCACCGGCTCCCAGCGCGTGCTGTCGTATGCGTGCGACGTCTCGGACCGCTCCGCTGTCGACGATGTCGTGGGCCGTGTGACCGCCGAACTGGGTCCGGTCGACGTGCTGGCCGCGTGCGCCGGCTTCTGCGAGCCCCGGAGGTTCGTCGAGACCCCCGTCGAGGAGTTCCAGCGACACCTGGATGTGAACCTGCTCGGCAGCGTGTACGCGGCCAAGGCCGTCGTACCGTCGATGATCGAGCGGGGGAGCGGCCACATCGGGCTGGTGTCGTCGATGGGCGGGTTGGTGGGCGTGTACGGCTACTCGGCGTATAGCGCGGCAAAGTTCGGCGTGACCGGACTGGCCGAGGTGCTACGGAGCGAGCTCAGGCCGCACGGCGTGGGAGTCACGCTGCTGTGCCCACCCAACATGGACACTCCTGGCTACGCGCGGGAGGTGGCCACGGAGCCCCGCGAGACGGCCGCCATCAACGGGATCGCCAAGACCATCGACCCGTCGGAGGTCGCCCGGCAGTTCGTGCGCGACATCGAGCGCGGCAGGTTCCTTGTGCTTCACGGGATGTCGAATCGGCTTCTCTACCGCATCGAGGGCGTCTGGCCGGAGCTCTTCTACCGGCTCTTCGACGGCAAGGTCGCCGCAGCGAGGCGTGAGGGGGTGCGCTCCGATGCAGCGCACTAGCCAGACACGCCCGATGGCGCCCGCAGTCTGCACTACCCGGATCACGTTCAGGCATGCGCAGGTGGTGCGTACGGTTCACCACATCGCCCCCGCCGGGCCTGCTTGCCTGAACAACAACGCACCGCACCGGCGGGGGCGTCCCAGCCCACGAACGTGCGCACAGCGCACGAGACCATCCGCCCACAGTCCGTCAATGGAGGCGATCCGCTCCTGATGCACTTCGTACTCGTTGGCCTCAGCCACAAGACAGCGCCCGTCGTCGTGAGGGAGCGGCTCACCTTCCCTGCCGACGCGCAGGAGAGCTCGCTCGCGACGCTCACGGGCATCGAGGAGATCCGCGAGGCGGTGATCCTGTCCACCTGCAACCGCACGGAGGTCTACGCGGTGGCGTCGGACACCGACATCGGGGTCGACTCGGTCATCGACTTCCTCGCCGACCACTGCGACGCCGACCGCCACGAGCTTGCGCGCTACCTCTACATCGAGACCGGTGAGGCCGTGGTGCGCCACCTGTTCAGGGTCGTGGCGTCGCTTGATTCGATGGTTGTGGGCGAGGCCCAGATCCTCGGCCAGGCCAAGTCCGCCTACGAGCACGCGCTCGGGGCCGGAGCCACCGCCAGGGTGCTCAACAAGCTGTTCCGTCAGAGCTTCGAAGTGGGCAAGCGGGTACGCACGGAGACCGCGATCGGTGAATCGGCCGTGTCGATCAGCTATGCGGCGGTCGAGCTCGCCAAGAAGGTGTTCGACACGCTCGACGGTCGCACGGTGCTGGTGCTCGGCGCCGGCGAGATGAGCGAGCTCACGGTGCGGCATCTGGTGTCCAACGGCGTGACCGGCGTGCTGGTGGCCAACCGCACGTTCGAGCGGGCGCAGGACATGGCATCGCGCTTCTGCGGCACGGCCGTGCCGTTCGAGCAGTTCTACGACAGCATGCATGACGCGGACATCGTGATCTCGTCCACGGCGGCCACCGATCACGTGATCACCAAAGCGGCTCTTGCACCCTCGGCGAAACATCGCGCGCAACCGCTGTTCCTGATCGACATCGCGGTGCCGCGGGACATCGACCCTGCGGTGAACGACCTCCCCAACGTCTTCCTGTACGACATCGACGACCTCTCCGGCGTGGTGGAAGCGAACCTCGAAGAGCGCATGGCCGAGGCGCGGCGCGCCGAAGCCATCATCGACGAGGAGATGGCGGCGTTCTTCACCTGGGTGGAGTCGATGGAGGTCGTGCCCACGGTCACGGCGATCCGGGCCAAGGCCGAGGTCATCCGGAAGATGGAGCTCGAGAAGGCGCTCAAGAGGCTGGACCTCACCGACAAGGAGCGCAAGACCGTGGAGGCGCTCACGTGCGCGATCGTGAACAAGATGCTCCACGGGCCCACGGCCCGGCTCAAGAAGGTGTCGTCGGATAAGGACGGCTACATGTACGTGGAGGCGGCCCGGATGTTGTACGGGCTGGAGGATTCTGAAGACAAGCATGGTCCCGGCGCATTCCGCAACCTGCTCAACCTTCGTGCGCGCGAGATCGTAGAGAAGCAGAAAGAGACAGGGGAGGGTATCGGCGACTGTGGAGCGTAGAAAGCTGGTCATCGGCACGCGCGGGAGCAAACTCGCGCTGTGGCAGTCGGAGTACATCAAGGCGAAGCTTGAGGAGGTCACCGGGCTTCCGGTGAGCCTGAAGGTCATCAAGACCACGGGCGACAAGATCCTCGACGTGCCGCTTGCGAAAGTCGGCGGCAAGGGTCTCTTCACCAAGGAGCTCGAGGTCGAACTGCTGGCTGGCACCGTGGACCTGTGCGTGCATTCCATGAAGGACGTGCCCACCGAGCTGCCCGACGGGTGCGTCATCGCGGCCATGCCGGAGCGGGTGGACCCGCGCGACGTGATCGTCTCGGGCGCGGGCTATGACGTCACCACGCTGCCGCAGGGGGCGAAACTCGGCACCTCGAGCCTGCGCCGCCGCTCGCAGGTGGTGCACCTCCGGCCCGACCTGGAGATCGTGGATGTGCGCGGCAATCTCGACACCCGGATGCGCAAGGCCGAGGACGGCGTGGTGGATGCGGTGATACTCGCCGCAGCGGGCATCACGCGCATGGGTTGGGGAGACCGCATCACAAGCTACGTGCCGGTCACCCAGATGGTGCCGGCCGTGGGCCAGGGCGCCATCGGCATCGAGATCCGCGAGGACGACGAGTTCATGCTCCATGCGCTGGAGCGCATCGGCCATCCGGAGACCATGGAGTGCGTCACTGCCGAGCGGGTGGTCATGCGCAAGCTCGAGGGCGGATGCCAGGTCCCGATCGGCGCGTACGCGCGCTACGAAGAGGGCACCCTCACGATGGACGCGATGGTGGGCTCGGTGGACGGCGAGCGCATCATCCGGCACCAGATGTGCGGCGACGCGGGCGAGCCGGAGGCGCTCGGCGAGGCGATGGTGGAGGTCCTGCGGTCGCTCGGCGCGGATGAGATACTCGCCGAGATCCGCGAAGTGGCTCCCGACGGCTCGCTCGACTCGCTCCTCGGCACGTGACCGGAGGCCGGTGAGACCATGGGCGCACTGACGGGAAAGCGCGTGGTGGTCACGCGGGCACGCGAGCAGGCGGGTACGCTCGGGGCCCTGCTCGAGGCTGCCGGCGCCGAGCCGCTCGTGTTCCCGTCGATCCAGATCGTCGAACCGCCCGATGTGGGTCCCTTGGATACGGCGATCAAGGGTCTGGACGTGTACTCCTGGGTCGTGTTCACCTCGAGAAACGCGGTTGGGCGCTTCTTCTCCCGCATGGCGCTTGCCGACAAGGACGCGCGGCATCTGTACGGCGTGCGCGTGGCGGCGGTGGGCCCGGCAACGGCGCGTGCGCTCCAGCGCCACGGTGTGGTCGCCGACTTCGTGCCGGCCAAGCATGTGGGTGAAGGCGTGCTCGAGGGGCTGTGCGAACGCGGGGTGGGAGAGGGCACTCGGGTGCTGCTTCCTCGGGCGCTCGAAGCTCGCGAGGTGTTGCCCGACGGGCTGCGCGAGCGCGGCGTGCGGGTGGACGTGGTGCCGGCCTACCAGACGGTGACCGGCCCGGGCGACCCGGCGGTGCTCGAGCGGCTACGCGCAGGGGAGGCCGACGCGGTGACGTTCACGTCTCCGTCCACGGTAAGAGGGTTCCTCGAGCTCACCGCAGGACTCGACCTGTCCGATCTCGTGGTAGCGGTCATCGGCCCGATCGCCGCGAGAGAGGCGCGCTCGGTAGGGCTGCGCGTGGACGTGGAGCCTGCCGAGTACACCACACCGGCGCTCGTGGCGGCGCTGGAGGAGTACTACGGGTGAGAGCGTGACGCGCCGCCGCGAAGAGTGCGGCGGTGCGATTGACAAAGCGAGCATGGCTCGGCATTGTATACATCTGCGTTCGGCCCCGATGGGGTCGGCCGCAGAAGATGGGGATGTAGCTCAGCTGGGAGAGCGCCGCGTTCGCAACGCGGAGGTCGGCGGTTCGAGCCCGCTCATCTCCACCAGACATACCATGCCGGGGCGTCCGCGATCATGCGGCGCCCCGGTCGTTTAGGACAGGGTTTCCAAGCGGGAGGAAGTGATCGCACGTGACCACCGCAACGGGCTTCGTAGGTTGGTTCGCGCAGTACGGACAGATGATGTACGTGTTCGTGCAGATGGCGTTCTGGGTCGTCCTCGCCGGTGCAGCGGTAGTGGCGGTGCGCCGCTACTCCGACTACGTGAAGCACATGACCGGCGAGAGTCGTTCGGCCGAGGACATCGTCCGCGACAGCCTGCAGGCTGAGTTCATGGCCGCCGTCCGTCAGGGCTCGCCGAAGCAGGGCGAACCGCAGGCCGCCGCGGACGAAGAGCCCACAGGCGCCGAGTAGCGCCACCGCGAACACGATCAGCAGATCAAGGAGGCAGAGAATGGAGTTCCCAATCTATCGCCCACGACGCATGCGCCGCACGGAGACGCTGCGCGCGATGGTGCGTGAGACGTCATTGGACGCGAACGATCTGATCTATCCGATCTTCGTGGAGTTCGGCTCCGGCGTTCGCCGCGAGGTCTCGTCGATGCCCGGCGTGTTCAACGTCTCCCTCGACCAGTTGCCCGCCGAGGTCGACGAGCTGAAGGCTCTCGGCATCCCGGCGGTCATCCTGTTCGGGATCCCCGATACGAAGGACGAGGCCGGCAGCGGCGCCTATGCCGAAGAGGGGATCGTGCAGCAGGCGATCCGCACGATCAAGGCGCACGACCCCGGGTTCACCGTGATCACCGACGTGTGCATGTGCGAGTACACGAGCCACGGCCACTGCGGCATCCTCGACGACCAGGGCTGCGTTCTGAACGACGTGACGCTCGAGATGCTCGCACAGGCCGCGGTGAGCCATGCCGAGGCCGGCGCCGACATGGTGGCGCCCAGCGACATGATGGACGGCCGTGTGGGCGCGATCCGCGCGGCGCTCGATGCCGAGGGCTTCGAGAACGTGCCGATCATGGCCTACTCGGCCAAGTACTCGAGCGGCTACTACGGCCCGTTCCGCGATGCGGCCGACAGCGCCCCGTCGTTCGGCGACCGCCGTGCGTACCAGATGGATCCCGCCAATGGCGATGAGGCGCTCCGTGAGACGGCGCTCGACATCGCCGAGGGTGCCGACATCGTGATGGTGAAGCCGGCGCTCGCATACCTCGACGTGGTGCGTCGGGTGAAGGACGAGTTCGGCTATCCCACCTGCGCGTACAACGTGAGCGGCGAGTACGCGATGGTGAAGGCCGCCGCGCGCAACGGCTGGATCGATGAGAAGCGCGTCGTGCTCGAGACGCTCACCAGCATGCGGAGGGCCGGTGCCGACATGATCATCACGTACCACGCCAAGGACGCGGCGCGGTGGCTGAAGGAAGGCGAGTAGATGGCGGAGAACGTAGGCAATGCGGATACGCGAGCTGATATCGAGTTGGAGCAGACGCTTGCCGATGCCGGCGCCGGGTGCGGCGAGGTGGGTGTGGGCATCCCGCTGACGGCCTCTGCCGAGGAGGCCGGAAAGCCCTCCTCGCTGGCTTCGCCGCCTTCGGCGGCTGCAGAGGCTTCGTCGGACTTCCCGGCCTCCCCGGCGCGGCACCCCGGCGGGCACCCTGCGGGGATCCCCATGGACCGCCAGCGCCACGGCGGCGCGCGCTCGGTGGGCTTCAGGCCCGGCGGCGGTCCGCAGGCGCTCGCGTACGAGGAGCGCACGGGCATCAAGGCGCCGCGCATCATCGCCTGGGAGATCACGCGCAGCTGCAACCTGAGCTGCGCACACTGCCGCGCGGCGGCGGAGTTCGGGGCATACGAGGGCGAGCTGTCGCTGGACGAGATCAAGGCGACGATCGACGACATCGTCACGATCTCCAACCCGATCGTGATCCTCACCGGCGGCGAGCCGCTGATGCGGCCCGACATCTGGGAGATCGTGGACTACCTGCACGAGAAGGGCGCGATGCCGGTCATCGGCACCAACGCCACGCTCATCACCGAGGACATCGCGGCCAAGATGGCCGAGCACAGGATCCCGCGTATCTCGGTCTCCATCGACTTCCCCACGGCCGAGGAGCATGACGCGTTCCGCGGCGAGCCGGGGGCGTTCGACGCGTCCATACGCGGCATCAAGATGGCCAAGGCGCACGGCGTGGGCGTGCAGATCAACATGACGGTCACGACGCTCAACCACACCAAGGTGGCCGACGTTCACGATCTCGCCGAGGAGCTCGGCATCGACGCGTTCCACATCTTCATGCTGGTGCCCACGGGTCGGGGGAGCGACATGCTCGACAAGGAGCTTCCGCCCGAGGAGTACGAGCGCGTGCTCACCTGGGCGTACCACCGACAGAAGACGAGCCCGCTCCACTTCAAGCCCACCGATTCGCCGCACTACTACCGGATCATCCGGCAGCTTGCCAAGGCCGAGGGCAAGAAGGTCACCCGCGAGGAGTACGGTCTCGACGCGATGACCCGCGGTTGCCTCGGCGGCATCACGTTCTGCTTCATCAGCCACGTGGGCGACATCCAGCCATGCGGCTACTTCGACATGCAGCTCGGCAACGTGAAAGAGCAGCCGTTCTCGCAGATCTGGACCGAGTCGAAGGTCTTCAACGAGCTCCGGGATTACTCGCTACTCAAGGGCAAGTGCGGCGCGTGCGAGTACAAGGCCGTCTGCGGCGGATGCCGCGCCCGGGCCCTCGAGGTCACCGGCGACTACCTCGCGTCAGAGCCGTACTGCATCTACGAGCCGCCCGGCTGGGATCCGGATGCTGGCGAGGATGGCTCCACACCTGCACAGTAAGGACGTACACGGGTCGCATGTCGGCCCCGGAGGTTCTCATGCATCACCAGCTGGACACAGAAGCCCGGCAACTCCGAGCCGTGCTCGGGGACGGGTTTCCCGTCACGCTCCGTCCGTTCGCGGATCTGGGCGCACGCATCGGGATGACCGGCGAAGAGGTGCTCGCCGTCATCAGGTCGATGCGCGATGCGCGCGCGATACGGCGCGTGGGCGCTACGCTGGCGCCGGCTGCGCTCGGCTACAAGGCGAGCCTGTGTGCCGTCGCAGTATCCGAGGAGCGGGTCGATGACGTGATCTCGCTGTTGGCCGACGTGCCGAACGTGACGCATGCGTTCGAGATGGACGATCGCTACCGGCTCTGGTTCGTGCTCTCCGCGCCGTCGGCCGCGCGGCTGGAGATCGCCGAGAGCGAACTGGCGGCGCGGTTGGGCGCCGCCGACCGCTTCCGGGTACTCCGGAGCGAGGAGTATCGCGTGACGGCGTCGTTCGACGCCGACGGCGCCCCGGAGCCCGAGCGGCTTGACGTGCCGCCGGTCGAGCCGCTCGACGACGACCACCGGGCGTTGGTGCGTCTTCTCCAGGGCGACCTGCCGCTGGTGGAGCGTCCGTTCTCGCGGATGGCTGCCACGCTCGCCGATTGCGGCTACGACGCTGACGAGCAGCAGGTCCTGCGGGATGTGCAGGAGCTCGTGAACGCCGGGGTGGTCCGGGGATTCTCGGCCACCGTTCGTGAGCGCACGGAGCCCTGGCGCATAGCGCTCACCGTGTGGGTGAACCCGCACGACGCCGGTGAGGCAGGAGCGCTCATCTCCGCCTTCCCGGAAGTCCTGCACTGCTTCGACCGCAGGGTGCCCGGTAGCGGCAGGGCGATCGTGGCGATCGTGGAGACGCCCGACCGGACCGCTCTCGACCGCACCGTCCAGCGTATCCGCAGCGCCGCCAACCTGGACGCGCCCCGGATCGCGTATCCGTTGCGGGAGCTGAAGCGCGCGTCGATGCGGTTCTTCTCCGAAGGGGACTGACTCGCGGAGCCGATGCCGTAGGCCTCTCGCTCGCTGTCCTCGGCGCACGGACCGCGCCTGCGGAGGCTTCGCTCGAGACCTCGGCATCTGTCCGCTTCGCTGGCTGATATACTGGCGCTTCGACCGTCAACCACTCCTCAGGGGGTATCGCACACATGCAGCACGCACACTCCTCGGATCTGTTCGTTCGCGCCCAGAAGACGATCCCGGGCGGTGTGAACTCGCCTGTTCGCGCGTTCCGGAGCGTGGGCACCGATCCGATCTTCTACGACCGCGCGAAGGGCTCGCGCGTGTGGGACGCCGACGGCAACGAGTACATCGACTTCGTGGCCTCGTGGGGCCCGATGATCCTTGGCCATGCGCCGGACGTGGTGCTCGACCAGGTGCGTGAGCAGCTCGATCGCGGTACCAGCTATGGCGCGCCCGCCGAGGTTGAGGTGCTCGCTGCGGAAGCCGTGGTGGAGGCCGTGCCGTCGATCGAGATGGTGCGGATGGTCTCCTCTGGCACCGAGGCCACCATGAGCGCGATCCGGCTCGCCCGCGGCTACACCGGCCGAGAGAAGTTCATCAAGTTCGACGGCAACTATCACGGCCACTCCGACTCGCTCCTGGTGGCGGCGGGCAGCGGTCTGCTCACGCTCAACATCCCCGGCACGCCGGGCGTCACGCAGGGCGCTGTGGCCGACACGATCGTACTGCCGTACAACGACATCCACGCTGTCCGCGAGGCGCTCGAGGCGTATCCGGAGCAGATCGCCGCGATCATCGTGGAGCCCGTGGCCGGCAACATGGGCGTGGTGCCCCCGGCCGGCGGCTTCCTCGAGGGGCTGCGCGAGCTCTGCACCGCGCACGGCGCGCTGCTCATCTTCGACGAGGTGATCACCGGTTTCCGCGTGGCCCGCGGCGGGGCGCAGGAGCGCTATGGCGTCATGCCGGACCTTACGACGCTCGGCAAGATCATCGGCGGCGGTTTCCCGGTAGGCGCCTTCGGCGGGAAGCGCGAGATCATGGAGCACCTCGCGCCCATCGGCCCCGTCTATCAGGCGGGAACGCTCTCGGGCAACCCGATCGCGATGGTTGCCGGTCTCGCGCTCATGGCCGAGCTGGCCAAGCCCGGGGTGTATGACGAGCTGGAGCGCAAGGGCGCGCGGCTCGAGGCCGGGCTTCGCGCAGCAGTCGAGGCGGCGGGCATCGACGCGTTCCTCACGCGTGTGGGGGCCATGGCGACGATGTTCTTCACCGCCGAGCAGGTCCGCGACTGGAAGACGGCGTCCACGAGCGACACGGACCGCTATGCAGCGTACTTCCGCGGCATGATGGAGCGCGGCATCGTACTCGCTCCGAGCCAGTTCGAAGCCACGTTCGTGGGCCTCGCGCACAGCGACGACGATATCGATGCGATGACGTCAGCGGCGGCCGAGGTGCTCGCGGGGCTGTAACGCATGGCGTACTCGCACAGGCTGGAAGGGTCGCCTTCAGGCGGCCCTTCTCTCTTGCAGTCCGCGCCGCGTGGTGTAGGCTAGTGGGCGCGGCACGGGGCACCCGTGCCGCGCCATGCGTTCCGGCGGCTTCGCACAGGGCGGAGCGAAGGAGAGATGTGATGAAAGCGGTCATCCCAGCGGCGGGTCTCGGCACGCGGTTCCTTCCGGCCACCAAGGAGCAGCCGAAGGAGATGCTGCCGGTGGTGGGCAAGCCGGTGATCCAGTACGTGGTCGAAGAAGCGGTGGATGCCGGTGTTGACGACGTGCTGGTGGTGACCGGGCGCGGCAAGCGCGCCATCGAGGACCACTTCGACCGCTCGGCGGAGCTTGAGGACCTTCTGGAGAGGGCCGGCAACACCGAGAAGCTGCGTCAGGTGCGTCAGATCTCAGAGCTTGCCGACGTGTTCTACGTGCGGCAGGGCCGGCCCCGCGGGCTTGGCCACGCGGTGCTATGCGCCGCCCCGCACACGCTCGACCAGCCGTTCTTCGTGATGCTGGGCGACGTGATCGTCCCCGACAACAACGTGCTCCCCCGGCTGCAGGAGATCCATGAGAAGTACGGCGCCTCTGTGATCGCAGTGGAGCCCGTGGAGCGGGAGTACGTGAGCCGTTATGGCGTGATAGCGGGTCGTGAGGTCGAGCCCGGCGTGTGGGAGGTCACCGATCTGGTGGAGAAGCCTCCGGCCAACGAGGCGCCATCGAACCTCGCCATCTTCGGGCGATACCTCCTTACTCCCAAGGTGATGGAGCTGCTGCCTCACGTGGAAGAAGGCAGGGGAGGCGAGATCCAGCTAACCGACGCCCTGAGGGACCTTCTCAAGCACGAGGAGGTCTATGCGGTGACGATGGACTCCACGGGATACGATACGGGCAACATCCTCTCCTGGCTTGAGGCGAACGTGTCGCTCGCCCTCGAGACCGAGGAGTTCGGCTCGCAGTTGCGGGATAGCCTCGAGCGGGTGCTCGGTGGAGCCGTGACGGAGTCAGTGGAGCCGCGGGTCGAGTAGAGGCGGCTGGCGGGCGCGGCAGAGATGGGCAGGAGATGTCGACAGGTGCGCCGAAGCCGCACCGAGATCGCAGGAGAGCACCATCCCGGCAACGAATGACACACCGTTCTTCTCGGTGGTGATGCCCGCGTACAACTCGGCGGAGACTATCGCCGAGTCGATCGAGTCCGTGCTTGCGCAGACGTTCAGTCACTGGGAGCTCATCGTCGTTGACGACGGCTCGACTGACGAAACGTGGGAGATCGCGACCGGGTATGCCAGTCGTGACCCACGCATCCGCGTGTTACGTGTGGAGCATGGCGGTTGCGGTGCGGCGCGCGGGGCTGGCGCCAGCATCGCTCGAGCACCGTACATCGCCCGGCTCGACTCCGATGATCTGTACCTGCCGGAGTACATGGCCGAGTTCGCCGAGTTCATCGAGGCTCACCCCGGTCACGGGATCTACTCGTGCAACGGGGAGCGGTTCCATCCGGACGGCTCGGCCATGCTCCGGTTGCGTGGACCACGCTTCGAGCGCGTGGTCTCTGTCGATCTCGATGAGATGCTCGCGTGGAACCGCGTGTTCACTACTGCCGTGTTCGACCGCTCGATCCTCGACCTCGTCGGCGGGATCCGGTCCGACATCTACGTTGAGGACTACGACCTGTGGATCCGGGCCCTGGCGCACGGGGCGACCCACATCTACCTTCCGAAGGTGCTCGCCCGTTACAGGGTGAGCGAAGGGCAGATGACCTCCGATAGGATGCGGATCGAGGCTAGCGCCATCCAGGCGCGCAACGATCTCATCGCGTCGGGATCACTGAGTCGACGGCAGATCGCGATCGCCAGGGCGAAGAACCGTGACATGCGGCGCTGGATCGCCGCAAGGCGTTGGGCCGATCTCGAGCGGAGAGTGGCTGCCGGAGACCGCACGCATCTCCTCAGGGACGCCTTCCGCGCCCGACAGGCGATACCGGACGCGGCTGAGGTGCGTGCGCGCGCACTTGTCGCCGAGTCGATCAGGCGGCTTCGCCGGGTGTTCCCCGTCCTTGAGAACGTGCGGCTACGGAAACGCAGCAGGGCCGCAGGCAAGTGAACAGCCAGATCCCGCACATGCTGTCCCCGCTGGCTAGCGAGACACTTCTCGGACGCCCGGTCTGTCCGATACGACCCGCTTGTGGCGCACTCAGCGGCGCATCACGGTGAGACCCTTTTCAGCGGCAAACTCCTCTATGCGGAACGGCCCCGACTCTGAGTCCCATATTCTGATGATGCTCCGCTCATCTTCGCGAACCGTGTCGTCGAGCACGATCATAGCCTCGTGTGTGAGAAGATGACCCACCAGCGGTAATGCCGGGTATCGTGCAAGAGGCTGGGTACTGCGTGGCGGCCCATCGACGACAAGCATGTCAACGGAGTCGATTCCCTGAAGTGCTGACGGGTCGTACCACTTCCAGGGGTGTCCTTGGATCTCAATCTCTTCCAGCGGAGCGTACCGGACTTCAGCATAGTCACTAAGATCGTGTTCCACGATGTAGCCAGTGGCTATCTCGTGCCATGCGGCATCGTGCTCCAGAGAGATGACACGCCCACCACCGAATCTCCTAAGCGCATATGCTGTGATCAGCGTTGAGACGCCGCTGCCGAGTTCGAGGATGGTAGACGGTCTCGATTCATGTATCAGTCTAACGATCTCAACTGCGGCATCGGGAGAAAGAGCGTATCCGCGCATCGGTGGGAGCGGCAGCGTGAAGCCGAGAGTCGAATAGAGCCCCACAAGTGCTTCGACCTGTCGGTACGACTCCCGTGCCACCGCGTGCGTGTGGCGCATCTGGCGATTGGTGTGTCGCTCGACTATGCGTGATACGTCGTCATGAATCTCGCGCGAGACCGGTCTCGCCAGTCTAAGACTGGCCCGAACATAGGCGTCCTTCAGTACTCTGTACGCGCCGCCCCGCAGGTTCGAAGTACCTTGATGGTTCGGTCTTCCCATGATGGCCTCACCAGGTCTCGGAGGGTATTGTCGCAGGGCATTGATAGAATCAGTACAGCACAATGATCCGCACAGCGGTGCAACCATTATAGCTGCCGCTTGCCGGATGCCAGTCAGCACGTGGTGGGTGATCGTCTGCCTGTGCGAGGAGTAGGCGCACCGGAGTCGTCTTCCGAGGCGAAACAGGGAGCGAATGTCTCAGAGTCAAGAGAGTCCATATGCACAGGAGCCGCCGACAAGTGGGGCCGGACCCCTCAGTGGTGTCCGGGTCTGTATGCTTGGTGTATCCGACCTTCATGTCGATGCACGGGTCCGCAAACAAGCGGCAGCGCTCACTCGATCCGGTGCTCAGGTCACCATCGTATGGGTAGGCCCCTCGGCACCTGAGGATCTGGTGGCGGCCGGCTACGACGTCCGCATCATCGAGCGCTTCAGGGTGCCCCGGCTTGGCGAGGCAGACATCTGGTGGCCGCTGCGTGTCGCAGTGAACCTCACCTACACGAAGGCGCGTGAGAAGTGGTACTTGCGCAAGGCATCCAGTCTGGCAACGCTCAACGGTCCGGCACTCCTGGACGCCGCCATAGCGGCCAGGCCGGATGTGATTCACGCGCACAACATCCACACCATCGCTGTTGGAACGAGAGCTAAGCGGATATCGGGCGCGAGGGTCGTGTATGACTGTCGGGACCTCTTTGCTGATGTCGAGTACTACGATGAAGAGACGCGGGAGCGACTCCGCAGCGCAGAGGCGGCGTCGATACATGAGGTCGATCAGACCATCGTGGTCTCTGAGGTGTTCGCCGACATTCTCAGCTCGCGATACGGAATCCCGCGGCCGACAGTCATCTACAACGGACCGGATCAGGTGGTGCCCACACCGCGTCCAGTGCATGAACCAGTACGGCTGTTTTTCCAAGGTGCCTACAGGCGCAACCGGAATCTCGGTTCATTGATCGAAGCCATGTGCATTCTTGAGGGACGGGCGACACTCACTCTGCAGGGCTTTGGGCGAGTCGAGGAGGAGTTGCGCGACATGGTCGCCCGCTTGTCGCTGAGTGACGTTGTCACTTTCGTGCCGCCCGCCGCCCCGCTTGATGTCGTAAGGAGCGCCGCAGAGTACGATGTGGGAGTCATCTGCTATCGGGGCGACTCGCTGAACCTCGAGTCGACGGTGCCCAACAAGCTCATGGACTACCTCGGCGCGGGCTTAGCTCTTGCGGTGAGCGACCTGCCTGGGCACAGAAGCGTGTTGGAGGGCACGGGAGCCGGCATCTTCATCGACCCGAGCGACGCAGGATCGATCGCGCGCGACCTGGCGCGCCTGATCGATGATCCCGAGCGCATCACAGGCATGAAGCGGGCTGCGTTGGAGACAGCGCGGCGCCACGAATGGTCAGTGCAGGCGGGCAGGCTCGTTCGTGTGTATGAAGGTGTCCTGAACCGTGAGGCCGTCTAGCTGGATACGCCAAGGGTCTTCTGGGCCCCACCGGTTTCGGCCTCCTCCAGGAGTGCGAGGTACCTCTTCGATAGATTCGAGTATGCGAATCTATCCAGGTCCAGTGGCTGATTCTCTGCGCTAGGATCATCGGCCCACGCGCGGTGAAGAAGCCTCAGTGCTGCCTGCATCGCGGACTGATCGTCCCCATCTACGCTCCATCCCAGTCTGTGTTCCTCCACCAGTCGCCTCATCTCTCCACCGTAATCGATACTGAGAATAGGACGGTGGGAGAACGCATACTCGAATACCTTCATGGACTGGAGGAAAGGGGACAGTTCCCGGGAGATGAAGTGCAGGCAGGCGTACGTATTGACGCGCATCTCCTCAGTGATCTCGTCCACCGGGGCCCAGTCGTGCAACTCGAGCACACGGCGTTCGATGAGGTCCGCAAACTCCGCGGTCACGTCTGGGCGCATCGGCCCCCAGAAGCGGATGCGCAGTTCGGGCATCTCGGGAGTCACGGTGCGAACCGCACGCAGGAAGTTGCGCAGAGGCTTGTCACGTCCACTCGCCAGAGTGCCGGCATGCATCAGCCAGAACGGCCTTGGCGCGGCAGGTCCAGGTTCGGGAAACTCTCTTGGCTCGTATCCGTTCTCCACGACTCGGACGGGAGCGGCGCTCTTGGCGGAGAGCAGGTCGCGCACTGCATTCGTTATCGTGACGATGAGGTCCGACTTTGCCAGAACCTCAGCCTCCATCCTGTGCGCGCGAAGAATCGCCCGCTGGGAGTAGCTTCGCATTCGGAAGGGGTGATCTGTCCAGGGATCACGCAAGTCCTGGGTGAGGACGACATGGGGATCGGTCTTCTTAAGCTTCAGAATCCACCAATTCGCCCAGTATGGAGCCCCGGTGGTGATTACATGCTTGATGCCGTGCCGACGTATCAGACGTCGGGCGTGAGGGACCATCACGAGTCCCCAGTGCCGTGCATCCTCGAGCATCTCGTGCTTCCTCAGGAGGCGCACCAGGCGTCCGTGGACTCTCTTCGGCAGGTGGAGCCTGTTGCTTCTCAGGCGGTGGAAGCAGAGCGACGGGATGCGATGGATGTGGATGTTGGGGTGTCTCACCAGATCCATGGCCCCGAAGCCGTCATCACCCCAGTTCACGGTGAGCACATGAACCTGAATGCCAGCATCTGCGAAGTGACGCGAAAGTCGAGCCCAGCGCCGACCGCCCACCTCGGCGTACGGCGGGTACTTGAAGGCCACTATGAGCACTGCGTCGATGGTCATGGTCCTAGGGTGGGTGAAGTCGGATGACGGCGCGCTGCCCACTCTACGGTCAGGCCGGGGAGCCGGTCAACCGTACCGGCGAGGATGAGTCTCAGCCGCTGCCCAGTTCCTCGATCTCCCCGGGTGGACCTTGATGTTACAGCTCATGGGTAGCGTCTTCATTGGTCGTGTGTGTACTGTGGGGTCCAGTCGAGTGACATCCTCGACGGTGCGACACCGGTCGCATCGTACGGGGAGTGGCTACCGGATCGATGTAGGAGTCGACATGGAGCGATTTGCCACGCGCGAGGATTTCGAGAAGTTGGATGACAAGTACTTCGTGGGGCGCTGGGGATATATGAGCGCGGTGATTGACGTGATGAGGGGAATCGAATTCGAATCATGCCTTGAGCTCGGGACGAATGGGTTCCGCTTGGTGAAAGACTCCGACACGATGGACATCAAGCCGTATCCGGGGTTGACCTACCAGCACGATGCGAGAGAACCGTTTCCCATACCCGATCAGCAGTACGACCTGTTCGTCGCGCTGCAGGTGTGGGAGCACTTGCAGGGGGGGCAACAGGACGCCTTTCGTGAAGTTGTCCGAGTGAGCCGCAAGGCCATACTCTCCTTCCCCTATCTATGGCACTCTCCGCACAGTCCACATCATCACGGCCTTACTCACCGCGTGTTCCAGGAATGGACCTTAGGCGTCAGGCCTGTCAGAAGGTTCCTCGTACCGCGTTCGGGTAGGTTGCGCGATCATGTCTTGCCGGTGTGGGTGCCGGACCGGCTTGTAAGAGATGCGCGCACGACAGTCGTGTACGTGTTCGATTTCGAGCGGAGCTGAGCGGTCTGCCGCGCGCTGTTATCCGCCACGGAGCCATGATCGTGTGACCGGTCGGTCTTGTGTCCACGGCGCTGTGCGAGAATGCGTTCGAAACGCGGATGCGGCAAAGCTAGAACTGACGCGGACACGGGGAGACACTTGTGAGCCCAGGCCCACCCATTCCGAATCCGAGTACGCCACGCAGAGCCGTGATCCTCGCACTCCATGACATGACGCACAACTCGCGCGTCTTCAAGCAGGCGGATGCGCTTCATGTGGCCGGGTTCGATGTGACCCTTATCGGGATAATGACTCGCTCATCCCAACCCCTTCATGAGGAGCATGAGTTCGGGCGGGTAGTGCGTGTTCGTACCACGAAAGACCTCCACGCGGAGCGGGAGCTCACGGTAGCCATGTCGAGTGGCCAGCCCGAAAGGCAAAGTGCGGTCCTCCTCGGTATCCGTATGTTCATGGGCAGGCTGCGTGAGAACCACTTGCTCGCCCGTGCCGCCGTCAAAGCGAAACCCGACGTCGTAATCGCATCAGACCTCACGGCATGGATAGCCGGATACATCGTGAAGCGAAGAGTCAGGACCCCGCTCGTCTTAGACGTGCGCGACCTGGCGCTTGACTCTGGACGACCCTACCCCGGGCTCTTCGTGAGCCTCTATCGGCGTGTTGAGGCGTTCATGGTGCGTCGCGCCGATGCCATGACCACGGTCAGTCCACTGTTCGCCGAGGTGTTCCACGCGCGCTACCCTTCAGCTCCGTGCCTGGTGCCCATCTACAGTGGAGCGTTTGAGTGCGTTGATGAGCCGCAGCCCGTGCATCATCCGCTGAGGCTGTTCTTTCAGGGCAATTTCGCACCAAACCGTCGACTGGATGAGTTGATCATCGGCGTCGCGGGTCTCGACGACATCGAGGTGACGCTCGCCCTGCAGGGCTTCGGGGTCGAGGAAGCGCGTTTGCGTCGGCTGGTTTCGGAACTCAAGGCAGAAGACAGGATCGAGTTCATCCCCCCCTGTGACGTACGTAGAGTGGTGAGGTGCGCGTCGGACCATGATGTCGGAGTCATCAACTATCGGGGAGACACCCTGAATCTGCAGATGACAGTGCCCATCAAGCTCCTCGACTACATGGCGGCGGGGCTAGCTGTCTTGGCGTCGGACCTGCCGGGGATTCGGCACATAGTCGAGGCTGAGGGTTGCGGCATGTTGTTCGAGCCGACAGGATCGGATGCGGTCGCCGCCGCGATCCGCTCCCTCGCTTCGGATCGTGACGCTATTGAGATGATGAAGGCCAACTCGGTTGCTGCGTGTGCGCGGTATGCCGCCGGTAGGCAGGGGAAGAGCTTCGTAGAGGTGGTTGAGTCGGTGATGGGCGATGAGTCGCGTGGCGTGTGAGCGCGGACACGTCGGCCGCAGGCAGCACGTCGTCATGCTTCTCCTGAACGACTTCACTGCTGATTCTCGCGTGATGAAGGAAGTCATGACGCTCGCCTCGGCGAATTGGAGGGTCACCGTGGTGTGCCTGCGAGGCGAAGGTCTGCCCGAGGTCGAGGTTCGCGACGGCTACACGATCAGACGCGTGGCCGATGCAACATCCTCACCTCCGGGCGACTTGCTCGGGAAGCTCACAGAGATGCGTCGTCGCAACCGTGCGCTCATTGCCGCTGCCGTTCGTGAGTCTCCCGATGTCGTGCACTGCCACGATACCGATACGCTGCCTGCAGGCGGAGCGGTGGCCCGCGCGGCGAACGCGAGACTGGTCTATGATGCCCACGAACTCTTCCTGGAACAGATTCGAGGTCACGCTAGGGGCAGATTCGCGCAAGCACATTGGAGCCGCGTGGAGAGTCGCTGGATTCCTCGCTGCGACCTCTGCATCGCCGCAAACGGGATTCGTGCGCGTTTGCTGAGCGAGCGTTACGGTGTGCCTTTCGAGACCCTCCTCAACCTTCCTGAGATTGAGCCCTTGTCAGGATCCGATCGTCTCAGAGACGAGCTGGATATTGGCGAGGGCTCGCCCATCGTCCTCTACCAGGGAATCCTCATTGTCGGGCGTGCGCTTGAGCGGCTTGTGCGCGCCGCGGCGCGGATTCCTGGCGTACACGTCGTCATCCAGGGCTCGGGTCCTCTGGGTGAACCCATGCGTCAGGCTGCCGCCGATGCGGGTGTGCTCGACCGAGTCCACTTCATGGGACACATAGCACCTGGCGAACTTCACTCGTATGCGTGCGGCGCGGATGTCGGCGTCGTCATCTACGAGGACATCTCTCTCAACAACTACTACGCCGCGCCGAACAAGCTGTGGGCATACCTGATGGCTGGTGTCCCGGTAGCATCGAGCGACTTCCCGGGATTGCATGATGTGGTTGCCGGACAAGGAGTCGGCGTTGTGTTCGATCCGGCCGACGAGGACTCGATTGAATCTGCACTCGCAACGCTCATCGGTGATGCGGAGTCAAGATACCGGATGGGTCGGCGGGCTCGGCGTCTTGCCGAGAAGCGCTATAACTGGGGGGTTGAGTCAGGTCGGCTCATCGCAATGTACGAGGGGTTGCGTGTGAACGACGGCGGCGCCAAGTGATCCCACGTCCCGCCTACATCCTGCATCGTCTGCGCGAGTTGCCGCTCAGGGTGGTGTGCGCGAAGGCGCTCAAGCGCCTAGGCGCCGCCAGTCGTGACAGTGAGCAGCGACGGGCGGACGCGAACGCGACAACGTACGCAGCGAAGGCACCCGAAGGGCCGCTCGCTCGGTTGCTGGTATCAGTACCCTCGCGCGTGTCGGGGACTGAGTGGCTCGAGCCGGTCTGTGAGGAGTACATGGCGCACCGTTTCGACGTGCTCGGCTCCGGCTGGACGCACGTGCGCCACGGCATGCGATGCCGCGGGCTCGAGGGCGTGGTGTTCCAGCAGGGAGCACCTCTGGTGGCCGCTCGCTCCGGCTCATGGCTGACTGGGCGAGTCACGGCGGCGAACCTGGAGGAAAGCAGGCGGATATGGGCGCTCGTAAGCGAGGTTCACGAGCCCATCGACTGGTACCTCGACATCAAGTCCGGCTACCGATGGGACGAGGGCACCTGGTACCGTGACATCGTGGCGGCGCCCGATCGCGGTGCCGATATCAAGGTGCCGTGGGAGCTGGCACGCTGCCATCACCTCCCACAGATGGCGCTGCTGGCCGCGTGGTCCGATGCTGGAGAGCGCGACGACCTTGCCCGTGAGTTTCGTGATCAGGTGCTCGACTTCATCGCAACGAACCCGCCCCGGTTCGGCGTGAACTGGGCGTGCGCAATGGACGTGGGTATCCGAATAACGAACTGGCTCATGGCATACGAGCTCTTCCGGGCTGCGGGCATGGAGTTCGACGACGGGTTCGAGGACGTCTTCGAGCGCTCGGTTCTAGAACACGGGCGGCATGTCCGGGGGAACCTGGAAGGCGATGATGAGTTCCGCGGCAATCACTATCTCGCTGACCTCGTCGGCTTGCTGTTCTGTGCGGCATATCTGCCGCGAACCGGAGAGACTGGTGAGTGGTGGGCGTTCGCGTCCGCTGCCGTGCTCGTTGAGATCGAAGCTCAGTTTCACGATGAAGGGACGAGCTTCGAGGCATCCACGGGCTACCATCGCCTTGCAGCCGAGATGGCGGTCTGGGCGATCGCGCTCATCGTGAGGATCGAAGGGACGGAGGCTGTGCCCTCTGCGACGGTGGCCCGTCTGGAACGCATGGCGGAGTTCGTGCGCGATAGCGCGATGGCGTGCGGGTGCGATCCACAGATCGGGGATGCCGATAGTGGCCGACTGCTCAAGATGGGTGTGCGATATCGGTGGGACACGCTCGGAGAAGCGAAGGCGCGCTATGAGAACCTGCGTGGCATGGACGGTGAGCCCGACTCGCGCTACTGGCTTGAAGAGCAGCGCGACCATCGGCACGTGATTGCGGCGGTCGCGGGCCTAGTGGCGCGCCACGACCTCGCGGAGCGTGAGGACCGGTGGGTCGACCGGCATCTTGTGGTGAGCTTGGCAGGGGGGCGGCTGGACCCTGTGGCGGAGCGGGACGTGGCTGGGCAGGTACGCATCGGTGACCGAGCCGATTTTGATCGCGCGGTGCAGGTGTGCGAGGACCTTGGTGCGGGAAGGCGTGTGGTACAGCGTTTCTCTCTCGGCACGGAGCATGCCTCACCGTTTCCGAGTCTTTGTGGCTATCCGGCGTTCGGTCTGTACGTCTTCCGGGGTGATCGCGCATACTGTGCGGTGCGGTGCGGGGCGGTAGGTCAGGGTGGCCGCGGTGGACATGCGCACAACGATCAACTCGGTATCGTGCTCGAGGTCGACGGGCGTCTCGAGGCGAGCGATCCGGGCAGCTACGTCTACACGCCGCTACCTGAGCGACGTAATCGGTATCGGTCCGTACACGCGCACAACGCGCCGCGCATTGCCGGTCGCGAGCCCGCGTCGCTGGACTTCGACGTCTTCCGTCTGGACGATCCGGCGGCGCGGTGCGTCTACTTCGGGGACCAGGGGTTCGCTGGGTATCACGACGGCTATGGGGTGCGGGTCTGGCGACTTGTAGAGTTCGACGAAGGTCAGGTCGTGGTGACCGACTGGGCTGAGGATTCAGGCGTCGAGTTGCTGCCTCCGGATACGCAGGCAACTCCGTCGTTCTCGCCGGGCTACGGTTGGCGCGAGAGCGATGAGCGTGGTGCGCAGTGAGAGCCGTTCTCCTCGAGTCGCTCCCGTACGAGAGCGCGTTCCGTGTGGGCAGCCATCACTATGCGGCACGTCTGCTCGCGCACGACTGGGACGCGATGTGGCTCTCACACCCGCTATCACCTCTGCACGTCGTCCATCCGGTCAAGCGGGACTTTGAGGTCCGCATGCGCTCGTGGCGAGCCGGTCCGCTCGACTACGGACGACTCACCTACTACAACCCGATGGCGCTGCTGCCTCCTGCTCCGCTCCCACTACTGCGCTCGCGTGGGGTGGCGCGTACGAGCGTGAGGCTGACAGTGCCGAGCGCGTACCGGATGCTCCGAAGACGCGGGTTCGACGCTCCTGACCTCGTTTGGCTCACCAACCCCATCTACCAGCCGCTCGCTGAGCGTCTTCAGGCGGGATGTCGCGTCGTGCGTGTCGCTGACGACGCCACCGCGTTCGAGAACGTGCCCGAATCGCTGCGTGAACTCGAAGAAGCAGCGCTTGCCGCCGCAGACGTTATCTTTGCGGTGGCCTCCTCGGTGCGCGATCGCCTCGCGCAACGCTTCGCCAACGTCGTGCATCTGCCGAACGGCGTGGAGTTCGAACGCTTCGACGTTGATGTAGCCGAGCCGACCGACCTGGCCTCGATTCCCGGGCCGCGTGTGCTGTACGTAGGTGCGATGGAGTACTGGTTCGACGCCGCGCTATTAGCCGAGTGTGCCCGCGAGCTGCCTGACGTGTCGTTCGTGCTGCTGGGGCCGGAGTCGGCGCGTGTGACCAAGGCCGTCGAAGGACTCGGCAATGTGCATCTCCTCGGCAGCCGACCGTACGCGGGCGTTCCTGGCTATATGCGCCATTGCGATGTCGGAATCGTGCCGTTCGTGCGCAGCACGATGGTGGACGCGATCCATCCCATCAAAGTCTACGAGTACCTTGCAGCAGGATTGCCGGTCGTAGCGATACGCTGGCCGGAGCTAGAAGCGATGAAGGCGCCGGTGGATCTCTGCGAACGCTACGAGTTCTGTGAACGGCTGCGGAGATTGCTCGATGGCCTGGGATCCTCGTCAGGGGAGATCGAGAGCCGACTCGAATATGCCCGCGAGAACTCCTGGGATGCTCGGTTCGAGATCGTGCTGCGCGAGGTGGGGAGGGTGTTGGACGGCGCATCCCGGTAGGGGCCTCGAGGGCTTTTCGGGGCAGGGAGGCTCCTAGGTGATACTGTTCTAGATCGCGCGGGACAGGAGTGTGGGGGCCGCGCACGAGCGTTGCCGAGGGCGGTGTACCCCGACGACACGGTCGGTACCGTTGCCGCGCTGGAGCGCCTGCATACCCAGTGGCAGAAAGGGAATCTGCCGGTACCCGGTCAGCATGTCGTGTCCGAGTTCGATCGCTCAGATTCGGCTGCGCGCTATTCGGAGCCCCTGGAGCGGGTGGCAGAGGAGAGCGCCAGGTAGTCCCGGTCCCTACGCGAGCAGCTGCGTCTCGAACAGCTTCTGATAGGTCTCGCCCATGGCGACGAGCTCCTCGTGAGTGCCGCGTTCCACGATGCGCCCGTCGTCGATGAGCAGCAACTGGTCGGCCTTGATCACGGTGGCTAGTCGATGGGCGATCACGATGACGGTCTTGGTTCCGTGCAGTTCTGACAGCGCCTTCTGGATGTACGCCTCAGACTCCGAGTCCAGTGCGCTTGTGGGCTCATCGAGGATGAGGACGCTGCTGTCGGCAAGCAGGACGCGCGCCAGGCCTATCCGTTGGCGCTCGCCGCCCGAGAAGCGCACGCCCTGGTCGCCCAGGTGTGTGTCGAGGCCGTTGGGCAAGTCGTAGACGAAGGTTGCGTAGGCCCTTTCGAGTGCGTCGCGGACCTGCTCTTCGGTCGGCTCGGTGTCGAGACCGTAGACCAGGTTCGCCCGCACCGTGTCATTGAACAGCATGGCCTGCTGCGTGAGGTAGCCGATCCCCTTGCGGAGCGAGCCGACATTGAAGTCGCGGATGTCGGTGCCGTCGTACGTGATGGTGCCGCTCGTGGCGTCCCGCAGCCGCGGCAGCAGTTCCACGAGAGTCGACTTGCCGGCCCCAGAGCGTCCCACGAGCGCGGTGAAGGAGCCGGCGGGGATCTCGAGCGAGATGCCGCGCAACACCTGCTTGCCGGCCGAAAGCATCTTGCCCTCTGCGTTGTATGAGTCGGGGTAGTCGAACGACACATCGGCGAGCGCCAGCTCCTGCCGCAGCCCTTCGAAGGGCACGGGTCCGCTCATGATGCGGTTGGAGCGCTCGGCCTCCTCGGCCGTCTGCTGCACGAGCAGCAGGCCAGCGATGTTCTTGGAGATCTCCTGCCGGCCGTTGTTGAACTCCTTGATCTTGGCGTTCAGGCGGCTCAGCACGAACACGACGAGGCCAAGCTCGGCGAGTGTCATCCCCAGCACGCTGATGCCGATGTAGAGCGTGATGAAGACCGAGAGCATGAGAAGCGGGTCGGTCGTGACCTCGATGCGCGCTCCTAGGCGGGACTTCTTGATGCCGAGCTGGCGCATCTCCTCGGAGTACTCGCGGATGTTCTCCGACTCATGACGTTTCATATCGCGGAGCTTGATCAGGGGCATGAGGCCCATGCGCTCCACGATCTTGCCCATCATCTCCTGGCTGATCGCTGCGGATTCGACGGCGAATTCGCGGATATGACGGATGATCGTCTTGATCAGGCGAGACACCACAAGCGCGAACACTAGTGTCACGAGCGTCAAGGGGGCCGAGATTGCGAGGAGGATCGCCATGTAGAGCGCCATCAGAAGCCCCACCGATAGCAGTCCGATCACGTTGAGGATCGCCGTTCCGGCCGCATTGGTCTGGGTGATCAGCACGTTGACGAGCTTGCCCACAGAGTGGCGTCCAAAGAACTCCGGGTCGGCGTCGAGTACAGTGTCGAGCGTCTGCATCCGCATCCGGATGCCGATGCGGCTGGAGACCACGGCCGAGTACCATGTCTTGAAGTAGAAGACCACCTGGCGCATAAGGATCGGCAGGAAGGCCAGGGCGAGCAAGACGGGGAGTGTCACCGGTAGCCCCAGGACGACCATGAATCGGTCGAGTGCCTCCCATATGAAACCTGATCCCTGGAAAGCCGATGCGCCGCCGCTCTCGGCGAACTGGAGGATGGGAAGCAGCAGCGAGATGCCGATGCCTTCGAAGATTGCGAAGAGCACGGCGAAGATCACGAGTCCTGTGACCTCGATGCGGGTGACATCGACTATGCGGAGCATCCGCCGGATGGCGTTGATGCGGAGGTACTCGTTGATCGAGTGGATGATCCTGCTGGGCACTGGCTGATCCTAATGGTGGGGGCATGAAATGCTCTCACAGTATACGTGAGAGGACGGCGTCGTTCTCGCTGGCCCGCGGCGGTGCCCGGGCTTCCACGAGTTGCGCTCGGGTATCGGGAGTGAGAATCTAGCGCGGCGAGGCGCTCGGGTGCATGCCAGCGCAATGACCGCCTCATCTCTGCTGACAGGTCTCGAGTGTCCATGCTGGTGATGCCAGGAACCCGCAAGATGGAGGCGATGCGTGCTGCAGTTCTTCGAGGGGTTTACGGGCTTGATGCAGTTTGCCAGTATCGCGTACCTGGCCTTCCTCGCACTCGCGGTCGTCGTGTACTTCGCTCTTCCCGGGGTGAGGACCCGGACGGCATGGCTGCTGAGTCTCAGCGCGTTGTTCTATCTGGCGCTTTCGCCACGATGGTTCTGGGTCCTCATCGCGGTGACGGCGTACACCTATGTGATCGGCCGGGTGATCGGCGCGCGTGGTTCAGCGCGTGCCGACGCGCCGCCGGGAGCACGAGACAGGATCTTGCTCACTGTGGGGATCATTCCCGTGGTCGGGGCCTTGATCGTCTTCAAGTACCTGGGCTTCCTGTCCGAGCTTGGCAATGGCTTCCTCCAGATCCTGCCTGCCCCGGTCAGTCTGCCTGTGCTGCAACTTGCGCTGCCGATCGGCATCTCCTTCTGGACCTTCCAGACGATCGCCTACTTGGTGGATGTATATCGCGGCGTTGTGACCCCCGAGCGCAATCCGTTCTACTACGCGCTGGCCGTCATGTTCTTCCCGGTGGTCACTGCGGGTCCCATCACCAGGGCGCATGTGCTTCTTCAGCAGCTCAAGGAGAAGCACCGATTCGACGCCTCCAAGATGCAGTCGGGTCTGCTTCTCATCGGCCGGGGCTTCTTCAAGAAACTCATGGTCGCTGACCGTATCGCAGTGTTCGTCAACACGGTCTTCGACAATCCCTACGACCATTCTGGCGTCGTCGATGGTTTGCTGTTCTCAGTGGCCGCGGTGTTCTTCGCTATCCAGCTCTACTGCGACTTCTCGGGTTACACCGACATCGTCCGCGGCTCGGCCCGGCTGTTCGGGGTGGATCTCCCCCTGAACTTCCGGGCACCGTACTTTGCTCGTGATGTCCGCGACTTCTGGCGCCGGTGGCACATCTCCTTGATGGACTGGTTGCGCGACTACATCTACATCCCGTTGGGCGGGAGCCGCAGGGGAGTACGTCGGCGCTACATCAACGTCATGGCCGTGTTCCTGGTTTCCGGGATCTGGCACGGAGCAGGCCTGACTTTTATCATCTGGGGCGCGCTGAACGGGCTCTATATGATCACCGGGGAGTTGTTGGCGCCGGTGCGTCAGCGAGTGCTCGACTTCATGAGAGTGGACCGATCGACATTCGCTCATCGAGTCACTCAAACGGTCCTGACCTTCGGATTGATCACTTTCGCGTGGGTCTTCTTTCGGGCCGACTCGCTCGCTGACGCGGCGTATATAGTGCCGCGAATGTTCATCCCCACCGTCTGGATCTTCACTGACGGCACGTTGCTCAAGCAGGGACTCGGCTACGCTGACTTGTTGGTGGCGCTCGCATCGATCGGTGTGGTGTGGATCACCGACTGGCTGTCGCTCCGCTACGACCTGCTCTTACACTTCAACCGTCAGCACCTGCTGTTCCGCTGGCTCGTCTACTATGGCCTGATTCTCGTGGTAGTGGTGTTCGGCCACTATGGAGGCACCTACAATGCGGCAGACTTCGTCTACTTCCGGTTCTAAGATCCGTCGATTCGCAAGGCCGGTCCTGTTCCTTGCGCTCTTGACGCTGTTGATGGCGGCGCTGCAGTTCATCATGACCCCACGCTACGACCGTGACCTGGTCTGGGCGCAGTACGAAAGCCTTCCGGCGGGGTCGGTCGAGGTGCTCTTCCTGGGCGCCTCGCCGGTGCACTCCAACATCAATCCGGTGATCATCTGGGAGGAGACCGGTATTCGCTCGTACGATCTGTCTGGCTCTGCGCAAACCCTCTTGTTCACCTACTGGCATCTCGAGGAGGCGCTCACGACCCAATCGCCTGATCTCGTGGTTCTGGAGCTCCGCATGCTGAGCCGTCAGAATCACGAGTTCACCGAGATCCAGAAGAACAGCAGTCTCACGATGATGCCGCTCGGTGAGGCGAAGCTGCGGCTTGTGGTTGAAGCGCTTCCGAGTACCGAGTGGACAAGGTATCTGATTCCCCTGGAGAAGTTCCATTCGCGTTGGTCAGAGCTGCGACGTTCCGATTTCGATCCGGCGAAGTGGACCCGGACGCGAGACAACTTGTACCTTGGCTTCCGTAGCACGGACAGGGTGGAGGCGCAGGTGGTCTCGAGCACCCGTAAGCCATACGACGACACGCTGTACGAGGAGAACTACGAGTACGTCTCACGAATCATCGAGCGGGCCCACGCGGCAGAGGCTGAGGTTCTGCTGTTCGTCAGTCCGAGCTCCCGTCCACACCTGCATGATGAATGGATGGAAGGATTCAGCGCTGATCTAGCCGAGGATTACCCTTCAGTGCGAATCCTGAACGCCGAGGACTTCACTGATGACTTCGGACTCGATTACGCCACGGACTTCTATGATGGGACGCACCTGAACACGCGGGGCGCTGAGAAGCACTCGAGATGGTTGGCTGTCCAGATCGAGACCATGCTCGGCTCACGCTCGATCGAGTCTGGCGAAGTGTCGCTCCCATGGAAGAATGCCCTCTCACGATACGTGTCCACGGAGCGGTGATCCTGGCATCCCTTGCATCGCTTCGGTGCATGCCGTTGCCGGCCTCTGCGGGCACCGGGACCATGCCATGCGGCCTCTCGTTGCGTCAGGACGCGAGCGGTAGACTGTGGATGTCGGCCGTCCATCGCGTTGCAGCCGCTCTGCGCGGCATGGAGCGCATACCATAGGAGCGCGCCTGTGGCCCACCCGCATGCAACCGGCACAGATGCATCCCTCCTCGAGGGTGTGCGCATCCTCTATCTGAACGTCTTCGGCGGACCCACTGTCGGTGGCGGCGAGGTGGTGCTGCTGCGGATGATCGAGGCGGCCCGGGCCGCGGGGGCCGAGACCACTCTGGTGTGCCTGCCCGACGCGGAGGTGGGAAGGCGCGCTGCCGCGGCGGGCTCGTCGGTGGTGTACTATGACCTGTTGCCGCCGGGCGTGCTCACGCGGCTTCCCGCGCTCCGACGGCTCGTCCGAGACGCTCGCCCGGACATCGTGCAGGGGAGCGGTATGCTCACCAACCTGCTCGTGCGGATGATCGCTCCCTGCACGGCTGCTGTGGTGAACACCGTGCAGGTACTGCCCGATGCGGCGCGTAGCGACGGTCGCGTGCTCGGCGCCTGGGCGCGTGCGGTGGCCGGGCGTGTGGCCCGGGGGCGCACGGACCGCTTCATAGCGGTCTCCGATGCGGTGAAGCGCGGGCTCGTGGAGGCCGGCGTACCGACCGAGCGGATCCGCACAATATACCCGGCTGTCGATGTCGATGCGCTCATCGCCAGTGCGCGCGAGCAACCTCCTGCAGGTCTTCCGGAGGGCCATCCGCTGGTGGGGATGCTGGGCCGCCTCGAGCCGGTCAAAGGCACCGGATCCTTCATCGCTGCGGCGGCCCGCGTGCATGAGTTCGTGCCGGAGGCTGCTCTGGTAGTCGCGGGCGATGGCTCCGAGCGCTCGCGCTTGGAGCATCTCGCGGCGGAAGCCGACGTCACGCTCATCGGCGATGTGTCGTGCGCACCCGGCTTCCTGAACGCGCTCGATGTCGTCGTGGTGCCGTCGCTGTCCGAGGCGTTCGGCCTCGTTGCCGCCGAGGCGTCTGCGCTGGGCAAGCCCGTTGTGGCCACGAACACCGGCGGTCTGCCCGAAGTCGTCGAAGACGGCGTGAGCGGCCTCCTCGTCCCACCTCGCGACCCTGCTGGACTCGCCGACGCTATCGTCCGGCTGCTCGAAGATCCTGCCATGCGTGCCCGCATGGGGGAGGCGGGGCAACGGATCGTACGCGAGCGTTTCGGGCTGGAGCGGATGGCCGACGAGCTCGTTGCGGTCTATCGCGACGTTGCCGGTCGTGCGTGACGCAGAGAGCGGCTCCTATCGAGCCCAGTCGTCCTCGTAGCGGGTGATGTCGTCCTCGCCGAGGTAGTCGCCCACCGCCACCTCCACCACGCGCAGCACCGAGTCGCCGTCGTTGGTGAGCCGGTGCACCGAGCCGCACGGCACGTATTTGGACTCGTTCGCTGTCACGCGGAACGTCTCGCCATCGACCTCCACCAGCGCAACTCCCTCCACCACGACCCAGTGCTCGCTGCGGTGCCGGTGGCTCTGGAGCGACAACCGCTGGCCGGGCATCACCTCGATCGTCTTCACCTGGAAGCCGGCGCCCTTGGAGAGCATCGTCCACGACCCCCACGGGCGGAGCGACGAGCGATTCTCCACGATCTCGCGCGCGCCACGGCCACGCAGCTCCTCCACCACCAGCCGCACGTCTTGCGCGCGGTCCTTGGGCGCCACGAGCGTGGCGTCAGCGGTGTCCACCACCATGAGGCCGCTCAGCCCGATCGTAGCCACAAGCCGATCCGCCGAGTACACGATCGTGTCGTGCGAATCAACGTCCACAACGTTGCCCGCGAGCACGTTGCCCCGCTCGTCTGCGGGGGCGACGTCCTCCAGCGCCACCAGCGAGCCCACGTCCGACCACGCGAGGTCGGCGGGCACCACGGCCACGGCGTCACTGACCTCGAGCACGGCCTTGTCGAACGGCACCGACGGCAGCGCTTCGAAGGCCTCGCGCACCGCCACCGAGGTCCATTCGGCAGGTGGCATCGCCGCCACGTCGCGTGCGGCTGCGGCGATAGCGGCGGCCGGCGCGCTGTCGGGAGTGGACGCGCGCTTCCCGGCGCTCTCGAGTTGCACGAGCACGGTCGCGGCGCGGGCCACGAGCATGCCCGAGTTCCAGAGGTAGCCGCCCTCGGCCAGATACGACTCGGCGGTGGCGCGGTCGGGCTTCTCGACGAATGCGGCAACGCGATGGCCTGTCGTGCCGTTCTCGGCAGGCGTGGCGATCCGCTCGCCCATGCGGATGTAGCCGTAACCGGTCTCGGGCCGCGTGGGCTCCAGGCCGATCGTCACGAGGAAGTCCTGCGCGGCGAGACCTGCCGCCACACGCATGATGCGTTCCCACCGCTCGCCGTTCTCCAGCACGTGGTCCGACGGCAGTACCACCATCACCGCGTCGGGATCGATGCCTGCGAGATACGCGGCGGCGAGCGCTATCGCGGGCGCCGTGTTGCGGGGCGTGGGCTCGGCGAGGTACTCCACGCTCATGTCGCCAAGTGACGGCTGCGACTTGAGGTGGTTGCGGAGCTCGTCGAGCAGACGCTCGTTGGTGAGCACGTGGATGCCGTCCTCGGCCACGAGCGGGGAGACGCGGGTGACCGCCTGGGTGATGAGGCTCACGCCGCCGAAGATGTCCACGAACTGCTTGGGGGAGAGCTCGCGCGAGAGCGGCCAGAACCGGGTACCGCTCCCGCCGGCGAGGATCAGGGCGTGCAGGTGCGGGATGCGTGTGCGCTCGGTCATGGGGCCTCCGCGTGCCGATGTGCGTGGAACCGGTACGTGTATGGAACAGGAGTGAAGTATACCGCGCCGCGTGCGCGCAGCCGCCGGCGGTGCGGGCCGCTGCGTCGCGATTGGGCATCCGGCGCACGATAGGCGACAATGTGCGGGTATGCTGTGGAGGCCACCCGACACGAGGAGGGGACCATGACCAGCGACATCCGCTTCGGCACCGACGGCTGGCGCGCCGTGATCGGTGCCGGTTTCACCTACGACAACCTGCGCAGGGTCGCCGATGCGGCCGGGCGCGTGTATGCCGCCGAGAATCCTGGCGGGCTCGTTCTGGTGGGCTACGACACCCGGTTCGAGGCCGAGAGCTTCGCTCGGGCGGCCGCCGAGGTCCTGGCGTCGCATGGCCTGCGTGTGGGGCTCTCGGACCGCTACCTGCCCACGCCGGCGCTCTGCTGGGCGGTGGCGCACGACGAGGCGGCCATCGGCGGTGTGATGCTCACCGCGAGCCACAATCCCGCTCCGTACCTCGGCTTCAAGCTGCGGATGGCCGACGGGGGAGCGAGCCCCAAGTCCTTCAGCGACCGCGTTGAGGCCGCCCTCGCCGCCGAGCCGCCAGCGGCCCCGGCGGATGCCGACGATCTCGTTGAGACCGTGGACCTGATGGGCCCGTACCTTGATGCGCTCCGCGCCATGGTCGACGCCGAGGTAATCGCCGAGGCCGGGCTCCGCGTGGTGGTGGATCCGCTGTACGGCGCGGGCCAGACCTACCTCGCCGAGACCCTGCGCGGACTCGGTGTGGAGGTGACCGAGCTGCACGGCGAGCGCAACCCCGGCTTCGGCGGTCTGCACCCCGAGCCGATCCCGCCGCACATCGTCGAGGCGCAGGAGTACGTGCGCGAGCACGGGCTCGACGCCGCGTTCATCACCGATGGCGACGCCGACCGCATCGGCGCGGCGGATCGCAACGGGACGTTCGTCAATCCGCATCGCATCATCGCGCTGGTCGCCCGGCACCTCGTGGAGGGTCGCGGCATGAGCGGCCGCATCGTCAAGACGCTCTCCACCAGCGTGCTCGTGGACCGTATCGCCCGTCACCTCGGCAGCGAGGTCACCACCACGCCCGTGGGCTTCAAGTGGATCTATGAGGAGATGCTCAAGGGCGACGTGCTCATCGGCGGGGAGGAGAGCGGCGGCATCGGCATCCCGTCGCACGTGCGGGAGCGTGACGGCCTGCTCATGGCGCTCCTGCTCGTGGAGATGATGGCGCGTCACGAGAAGGGCCTCGGCGCGCTCGTTGACGACCTGCTCGAGACCGTGGGCGCCATGGAGTACGGCCGGTTCGACATGCGCCTGGAGCCCGCAGCGATGTCCCGGTTCGTGGAGGCCATGCCCACGCTCGCGCCTACGACACTGGCCGGCATGGAGGTGCTCGAGGTGATTCGCACCGACGGCGTGAAGTTCCTGTTGCCCGACGACGCCTGGCTGTTGCTGCGCGCTTCGGGGACCGAGCCGCTCGTACGCGTGTACGCCGAGGCCGCCGACTTCAAGCTCGTGGACGAGCTGCTGGCCGCGGGGCGCCTGCTCGCCAACGACGCGTAGCGGAAGACGGAGGATCCGGCGCGCATGCGCATCACGATGCTCAACAAGTACTACCCGCCACATCTGGGTGGGATCGAATACCACATGCGCGATCTCGCGGTTGCGCTCTCCGAGGCCGGTCACGGCGTTCACGTCATCGTCGCCAACGAAGGCCCCGAGGGGGTCTTCGAGACGCTCGACGGCGTGGCGGTCACGCGTCTGCCCCGGCTCTTCGCCTATGCGTCCACGCCGGTGGCCCCCGGCATGAAGCGCGCCATCGCCGAGGAGGCTGCGCGCCCCGATCGTCCCGACGTCTTCCACCTGCACTTCCCGTATCCGTGGGGCGAGGTGTCGTGGCTCGCCGCCCGTGGCGGCCGCGGCGCCCTCTCGGGCTGGCGTCCCCGGAGCGACGTCCCCACCGTGCTCACCTATCACAGCGACATCGTGCGCCAGAAGGTGCTCGGCAGCGCCTATGCGCCGCTATTGCGGCGGGTGCTCGACCGCGTGGATCTGGTGATCGCGTCATCGCCCGACATGGTCGAGCACAGCGAGTACCTCGCGCCCGTCGCGTCCAAGTGCCGCGTGGTGCCCTTCGGCATCCACGTGGAGCGGTTCGCCGCCACCCCCGAGCGCACCACCCGCGCCGCCGAGCTCCGCACGGAGGGCACACCGTCACGCGGTGAACGGCCGGTCGTGCTTTTCGTGGGCCGTCTCATCTACTACAAGGGCGCCGACGTGCTTGTGCGCGCCATGGCCGAGGTCGACGCCGACCTCGTGATGATCGGGAGCGGGCCGCTCCGCGCCGAGCTTGACGAGCTGGTGTCGTCGCTCGGCATCGAGGATCGCGTGCGGTTCACCGACCCGGTGGGTGACGATGAGCTCGCGGCCTGGTACCACGCAGCCGATGTCTTCTGTCTGCCGAGCGTCGCCCGATCCGAGGCGTTCGGGCTTGTGCAGCTCGAGGCGCATGCTGCGGGCACGCCGGTGGTCTCCACGCGTCTCACCACAGGAGTGCCGTTCGTCAACCAGCACGGCGTCACCGGCCTTACCGTCCCGCCCGGCGACGCACGCGCGTTGGCCGAGGCGCTTCACGAGATCGTCTCCGACGATGCGCTCCGCGTTCGCCTCGGAGCACAGGCGGCGGAGCGGGCGGCGCGCGACTTCACCATCGCGCGTATGGTCGCCGACACGCGCGCCGTCTACGATGAGGCCCGGGGTGGTGTCTAGGTGTCCCGCGGCCGGTTCATAGCGCTTTCGGTGGTGCTCGACGCGATCCTGGTGAACGCGGGCATCGTGACGGCCTTCGTGCTCCGCTTCGGCGGGGAGCTCCCCCGGTTCAACTTCGGTGCGTACCTGGGGCTGTGGCCGCTCATCACGCTGCTCTACCTCGCGTCCGCGTACATCTACGGGCTCTACGAGCCCGAGCGGATCGAAGGCGCCTGGGGGATCGTGCGGGGTGCGGTTCAGGCGGTCACGCTCGGCACCGTGCTGGTGGCGGCGGTGGCGTTCTTCGCCGGACCGCGCTTCTTCAGCTTCTCACGTCTGGCCATCGTGATCGCGTGGGCGCTGGATGCCGCGCTCCTGACGCTGTGGCGGCTCGCCGTGCTCCGGACCACGTCTATCCAGTGGCCGGAACAGCGGGTGCTCGTGGTGGGCACCACGCCGCTCGCATGCGACCTCGCGCGTGAGATCGATGAGCGCCGGGGATGGGGCTACCACGTGGTGGGCCTCGTCCGCCGCGACGATATCGAGGCCGAGGACTCGGACTGCGACGTGCCCGTTCTCGGGACCGTGGCCGACGTGCCCGCGCTCGTCGCCGCCGAGCGCGTGACCCGCGTGATAGTGGCAAGTCCCGTAGCTCTGCGAGAGCTGATCGAGGACATGGCGATCGGCAACGAGAGCGACGTTCGCGTTGAGGTCATCCCCGACCTCTATGAGATCCTCATCGGCACGGTGGATAGCACGATCGCCGACATCCCGCTGATGGCGCTCACACACTCCTCGGTGCCGGGCTGGTACCGGCTGGTGAAGCGGCTTGGCGATGTGGCCCTCTCGGCGCTGTTGCTCGTGCTGCTCAGCCCGGTGCTGCTGATCGCCGGGCTGGCGGTCCTGCTCACGATGGGCGGGCCGGTCTTCTTCTCGCAGGAGCGCGTGGGACGGGACATGCATCCGTTCAAGGTCCACAAGTTCCGCACTATGGTGCGCGATGCCGAGGCGGCGTCGGGTCCGGTGCTCGCAACCGAGGACGACCCGCGCATCACGCCGGTAGGCCGTTTCCTCCGCCGGTACCGCATCGACGAGCTGCCCCAGCTCGTGAACATCCTCGTGGGCCAGATGAGCTTCGTGGGGCCGCGTCCCGAGCGCGCTTTCTTCGTGGAGCGGTTCGAGCGCGAGATCCCCGGCTACCGCGAGCGCTTCCGCGTGAAGCCCGGCGTCACCGGGCTCGCGCAGGTGAGCGGCGGCTACGCCACCACACCCGAGCGCAAGCTGAAGTTCGACCTCATCTACCTGTATCATCAGACGCTGCTGATGGACGTGCAGATCATGGCCGAGACGATCCGCGTGGTCCTTACCGGCCGCGGTGCGCGATAGGAGAACGAGTGGCGAAGAAGCGGAAGCGACCGGCAGGCGCGAAGCCGGCCAGGTCCGGCGCGGCTGCGAAGCGGCCGACGCACGTATCCCCCATGAGCACGATGGACGTGTGGGACAGGATCGCGTGGATATTCCTCCATGCGCTCGTGGTCCTGGTGCCGCTCGCGATGTCGAACTTCGGTCCACTGAGCGGCAACGGCCTGCCGATAACCTACGACCAGTTCGACATCCTGAAGGTCTTCGTGCAGCGAGGACTCGTGCTCCTGGCGCTCGGCTCGTGGATCATCGGGCTGGTGCTCCGCGGCGGCAAGGTCCGCACCACGCGCGTGGGATGGCTGGTGCTGGCGTTCGTCGCCTGGCTGGTGCTCACCACCGCGTTCTCCGTGCATGTGCCGACGGCGATCTTCGGCAAGTACCGGCGGTTCGAGGGGCTGATCTCCTTCCTCACGTATGCCTCCGTCTTCTTCCTAGCATTGCAGCTCGGCGACCGGGCATCCCGTATCCGCTCGCTGGCGCGCTCGCTCGGGGTCGCGGGCTTCGTGGTCGCCCTGTACGGCGCCATCCAGGTGATGGGTACCGTGGGTATCGGCGTGGCGCGCGTGCTCCAGCCGGTCAGCGTGCTGTTCACGATCGGGGCGCCTGTCGCCCTCGTGACGCTGGCTCTCACGAAGCTGCACGACGACCCCCAGGCCCGGCAGGCCGCCTTCATCGGCGCCGCGCTGGCCGCCGTGGGGGGCGTGTTCTTCTCGGCCGGTCTGGCGCAGAACCTCGATGCGGCGGTGCAATCGGGCGCCGCGGTGGTGGCACTGGACCCCGTCCGCTGGGGGACCCTGCCTTTCGAGACCCACCGCGCGTTCTCCACCTTCGGCAATCCCGACCTTCTCGGCGGCTACCTCATCTTCCCGTGGGCCGTCGTGATCGGGCTCGCGCTGTCCGAGGATCACCGGCTGTGGCGTGCCATCTACTGGGTGTTCACGCTCTTCAACGCGTTCGTGGGGGTGACATCCTATGTGCGTGGCGCGTGGATCGGCGCCACCGTGTCGCTCATCCTCCTGGTGGTCTCGTATCTGCGGTCACGCTCGGGGACCGAGACGCGTCTTTCCACCATCGACAAGGCGTTCATCGGGGCAGGCGCGGCCACGATCGGAGTGGCCGCGATCGCCAGTTCGCTCAGGCCAGACGCCGTGAGGAACGTCCTTACGCGCGTGGTCTCCATCTTCCAGTTCGACCAAGGGAGCGCGCTCACGCGGTTCCAGATATGGGAGGCGGCCCTTGCGGCCATCGCCGAGCGGCCGCTGCTGGGGTGGGGCGCCGACACGTTCAGACTGCTCTTCCCGATGTTCAAGCCGGCGGAGTACGTGAAGGCTGCCGGTTATCTGTCGGTGGCCGACAACGTGCACAACTACCCGCTCCAGCTGGCCACCGGCATCGGCATCCCCGGCGTCCTGCTGATGTACGGGCTCATCGTATGGGTGCTCGCGCGTTCGGCACGGATGGTGTTCGGGCGGGGTCAGGGCGCCAAGCGGATGCTGCTCGCCGGCTTCTGGGCCGCGATCGCCGGATACGTGGTGCATCTGCTCTTCGGTCTCTCGGTGACGGGGTCGACGATCTTCCTCTGGCTGTCCATGGGACTGCTGCTCAGCCCGGGAGCCACGGAGCACGAGGCCGCTCCCGCGCGTAGGCCGGTCCTTCTGACATCGGCCATCGTGGCCTTGGTGGTGGCGGGAAGCGTCCTGAACGTCCGGTTCATCGTTGCCGACAACGTGTACCTCCGTGGCCGAATGGTCGAGCAGGGGTACGACCGGGTGGAGACGATCCAGCGAGCGATCTCGCTGAACCCGTACAACGACATGTACCGGCTCGAGCTCGGCGTTGCGTGGCAGGACGTCATGCGTGCTACCGCGCGCGTGTACTCCGAGTCCGTGGACGCGGGCACGCCCGACGAACAGGCCAGGGCAGCCGCTCTGACGGCGCTGCAGAATGCGGCGCTGGCGTACGAGGAGATGATGGCGTACGAGCCGGAGGAGTATGACACGTACGTCTTCTATGCGAGCCTCTACAATGAGGCCGGCACATACCTCGATCCGGCGTATTTCACGCACGCGATAGAGGTGGCCCGTGCCGGCATCGAGGTGGAGGAGTACGGTCCGGCGGTGCGGTTCCAGCTGGCATCGGCGGCGCTCTCCCTGGGCGACCACGCGCTCGCCATCGAGCATCTCGAGTTCGCCACGGACCTCGACCCCCGGTTCCTGGCCGCCTACGCACGGCTGGGCGACGCCTACCGGGTTGCGGGTCGCGTGGAAGACGCCCGCACGGCGTACGAGTACGTGCTGGAACGTGAGCCGGGCAACGCGGCCGCGAGCTCGGGCCTCGAGGCGATCGAGGCCTATGAGGCCGCGATGACCAGCGGAACGGAGACGCCGTGAGCGTGAGCGACGACCCGGATCTCGTGCATGCGGACGAGATCGCATCCGGCCCGGACGCCGACCTCGTGCCGGCGTGGCTGGCCCTGCTCGTCCTCGCGCTGCTGCTCGCCGTGGCCGTTCTCGCCGGCTTCGTGATCCGCGGTCTCATCGTCGATGAGCCGCCCGCCAGCGTGGCCGAGATGGCGCTGGAGGACTGGCAACGTGAGGTCGAGGCGGATCCTTCTGACCCCGATGCGCTCATCGGCCTGGGCTACTCGTACCAGCAGGGCGGCGACTACGACCGGGCGCTCGAGATGTACGATCGGGCCCTCGAACTCGATGCGGGCAACCCCGGGGCGCTCTACAACAAGGGCGTGGCGCTCCTTGCGCTCGACCGGGGCGATGAGGCCGAGGTCGTGCTGTGGGACGTGCTCGAGGTGACGCCCGACCACGTGCTCGCAGCCAAGGCGCTCGGCGAGTACTACATCGGCCGGGGGCACTACAAGTCGGCACTCACCGCGCTCGAGCCGGTGATCGAGATGCGGCCCGAGTTCGCCGACCTCCAGTACCTCGCGGGATACTCTTGCGAGCAGCTCGGCCTGACGGACCCCGCGATCGCCTACTACCGGGGCGCGGTCACGTACGTGCCCGACCACGTGGAGGCGCGCGAGGGTCTCGAGAGGCTGGAGGACGACCGATGACGACGCCCGGGATCCGCAGGGGGGCCTTCACGGCGCGGCAGGCGTTCTCCGCGCTCGCCGTGCTGTTGACGCTGGTCCTGGTCGGGCTGGTCGTCTACCTGTACTGGTATCTCGGCAGACCCGAGGCTCTTCCGGGTGTGTCCGGCGACTCGGTAGCCGGTGTGCAGGGCGTCTGGGAGACGTACGGCCCCGGCGAAGGGGAGACGCCGCGGTTCGCCGGGCCGATGGGTGTCGCGGTCGGCGCGGATGATCGCATCTACGTGACCGACTCGGGGAACAACCGGGTCTGCGTCTTCGACGAACAAGGCCGCTTCCGGTTCGAGTTCGGCGGATTCGGGGTCGCGAAGCCCTCGGCGGGTAATCCCGCCACCTATGATCCCGGCGAGCTCAACTATCCGGTGGGGATCGACGTGGATGAGGACGGCAACGTCTACGTTGCGAGCTTCTACAACGACTCGATCGAAGTGTACGCCGCCGACGGAACGCCGCTCCGGCGGTTCCCCGATCCCGACATCATCGTGGGTCGGGGAGGCTCCGGCTTCGGTGGCCGGGGTATCGCGGTCACCGATGTAGCAGTGCGCGACGGCCGCGTCTACGCCACCGACACCTATCAGGTGCTGGTCTTCTCCACCGACGGCGAGCTGCTCGACCAGTGGGGCAAGCCCGGGGCGGGTCCGGGAGACCTCGACCACCCCAACGGCATCGCGGTGAGCGAGGACGGGCGCACGGTGTACGTGTCGGACACCAATCACGCGCGCGTCACCGCGTTCAGCGTGGACGGAACGGTGCTGTGGCAGGTGGGTTCGCCGCCTGAAGGCATGAGTGCCGAAAGCGATGCCGAGCTGCAGCTGCCCCGTGGCATCGAGGTGATGGCGGACGGATCGCTCCTGGTGGTGGACGCGTTCGGGTTCGATCTCGTACGCATATCCGCCGAGGGAGAGGTGCTGGTCAGATACGGGGAGCGCGGTGTGGAGTCCGGCCAGTGGAACTTCGCGAACGACGCCGCTGCTTTCAGGGGATTCTTGGTCGTTGCCGATAAGGGTAATGAGCGGATCCAACTCGTACGTCTGATCGACTGACCGGTGCTGTCTCCGACCTGTTCGTTTGCTATCATCGATGTGATCTTTCGCACACGCCGTTGACTGGGGGAGGCGGTCGTACCGGGATGTGGCCATGAGGCGCATACTCTCCGTAAGCATGATCGCCGCCGCGATGCTGTGCATCGCGGCGCCTGCGCATGCGTATTACACGGAGGATCCCTCGGGTGCGGCCACGTCGGAGACGCCATGCGAGACCTGTCACGGGACGTCGGCCGCTCTCGCGGAGTCGGAGCCGTACGGTCCTCATGCGGACTACACCACCACCAGCAACAAATGCTCAGCCTGCCACTCGGTCCATAAGGCGCCTGCCGGGGGCATCGTGCTCCTCCCCGCCGCCACCGTCCTGGCGACCTGCGAGACGTGTCACGACGGGACCGGCGGCGTTGGCGTGTACGGCGTGATCGAGGCGCGCACCGGCGTAGCGCCGGCTGCTGAGCACACGATGCTCGACACGGCCGTGGATCCCATCACGTCGATCCCTGGTGGCGATGGGACCAGCGGCGGCTCTCGAACCGCCGCATTCTCCGGCACCGCCGGAGGCCTCACATGCACCGACTGTCATAGCCCGCACGGCGCGAGCACGGTCGCTGCGTTCACCGGGGATCGCGCGCGTTCGGGAACGAGCGTGCCCAGCGCCACAGGCAACGAGATCGTCTCCAACCGTCTGCTCCGGCAAGAGCCTACCGGCGGCCTGGCCGCCATCGACGTCTACGGCTCCGACTGGTGCGGATCGTGCCATGCCGGCCGGCTGTCGAAGACCACGCTCCACAACCATCCGGTCGACTCGGAGATCACGCAGCCTGACCCCGCCAGTCCTTACACGTACGAGAACATCGTGTACCCCGACAACACGATGGGTACTCTCGGCTACAACAACAACGGCTACGTGATGCCGCATCCACGCACCAGCAACCAGAACGGACACGATCCGATCTGCCAGCAGTGTCACGAGGACGCACGGAGCGTGGGTGACATCACAGCCCAGACGATCGATGCGTCCGAGGTGTTCGCGATCACCGGTGTCGATGGGGCCGTCGAGGGAGACAACCCTCGCTATCAGGTGTTCCCTCACGAGTCGGACAATCCGTACTTCCTCGTGGAAACCGATGACGACCTATGCCTGAACTGTCACACTCAGCCGCGAGGGTAGCGTGCTCGCGACACGAATGATGCACGGACACGATGCACGACCAGATCGCCGGGGGAGGCGTGTTGAGCGAACAGGACGCTGAGGCGGTACAGAACGCCGCGGATGGAGCGGTGACAGAGGGTGGGCGCGACCGCCGTGGACGGGGCGTGTTCGCCGCCGTCGTGCTGCTCCTGCTCCTCTTGTGCGCCGTCACCACGATCGCGCAGACGTATGTCCTGCAGGGAGACGACCAGGTGGTGCGTGGAGTCATCGAGAACCTCGAGTGTCTCCAGTGTCACGCCGAGCTCATCCCGGAGTTCGATCGCGATGTGGTCCACAACCCGTTCATGGCCGAGCAGTGCACCACGTGTCACACGCCGCACGGGCTGATAGAGGCCGAGACGGTGATAGAGGGTGTCTCCCAGTTCTGGAACCGCACCCGCACGCTCGTCCAATGGCTGCCCCTCAAGATCGCGCTTGACGTGTTCGACGCCGAGGATGACGCAGGCGGGTCCGAGGGTGGCGACATCAAGGGCGTCACCGAGACGCCGGTGAAGGGTGAGCGGTCCGAGCTCGTCCTGCCGGGCAACGAGCTGTGCTGGATCTGCCACGGCGACATGGGATCGATGCGCAACACCGCCTATTCGCATGCGCCGTTCACCAACGGTCACTGTGTCGACTGCCACGATCCGCACGCGTCAGACTTCGCGAGCATGCTCACGGCCGATGTCGAGTCGCTGTGCATCACCTGTCATCCTCTCGGTCCGCAACTCTCACGTATGCAGGTGCACGCGCCCGTGCAGGGTTTCCACTGCACCGACTGTCACAACCCCCACGGCTCGGCCTACAAGGGGATCCTTGTGGATGCACAGCGCGACCTGTGCTTCACCTGTCATCCGTCGGTGGCCCGGCTCTCGGGCATGGCGGTGCAGCACGGGCCCTACCTCAACGACGCTTGCACCGACTGTCATGAACCGCACGGCTCCGACCACATGCCGCTCCTGCGCGCCGAGGAGCCACGTCTGTGCTACATGTGCCACCCCGGGATCGAGACCGACTTCCTCAAGGCGAGCCACCACCCGGTGGGGACGATCTCACTGCAGTGCACGGGGTGTCATGATGCGCACGCCACCAACTACAGCGCGCTGCTCTACGACGATGACAACGGCATCTGTTACGACTGCCACGCCACGCCGATCCAGGCGAGCTACGACCGTTCGATGCATGTGGACACGCCATGTTGGGGCTGCCATACGCCGCACGGCTCGGACTGGGGTCCGCTGCTGAAGGCCGCACAGCCGGAGGTGTGCTTCCCGTGTCACGAACGTGCGGACTATGACGATCATGCGGGCGGCTACAAGAACCATCCGGTGCGGCCGGTCTACTACGACGTGAACGCGAAGACCGATCTCACCTGCACCACCACGTGCCATGGCCCTCACGGCACCGATCACAACCACATGCTCCGCTACTACGACTCCCCGCTCGACGGGAACTGCCTCATCTGCCATGCGGTGACCCCCGGGGATATCGTGGGTGTCGACTTCTGATGGCGCCTCAGGGGGTTCCACGGGCGGTGCGTCCACGCACGGTCGTCTTCGCCATGCTCGCAGTGATAGTGCTCGTCGCCGTGGCGGTGACGGTCTCGATCCTGCTGCAGGAGAGCAGGCCGGGGCAGGTGGAGCTCGCGGAGTTCTCACGCGATACCATGGCCACGGTGATGCTTGCGGGCATGTTCCCCGGAGCGGAGCAGCCGCCGCTCGCCAACCCCATCGGGATAGCCTGGGACGGCGAGTTCCTCTACGTGGCCGAGTCGGATGCGGGGGTCGTGCGCATATTCGATGCCGAGGGGGGTGACGCGGGCGTTATCGTCATCCCTTCGGCCAGCAGCGTCGCTTCCGCGTATCCGTCGGTGGTCGCCGTGGCGGACGGCCGGATCGTCGTGGTAGACAACGCCGCGGACCGTGCGGTGGTGGTGGATGCCGAGCCCGCCACACCCGCGACGATCACGCTTACTCTCGGCTCAAGCGGTCAGGCGCCTGGCCAGCCCACCGCAGTCACGTATGCCGAGGGCGAGTTCTTCGTGGCCGACGCTGCCGACGGTACGGTCAAGGTGTACGACACCGGGGGCGCCTACACCCGCGTACTGGGAGCCGACGCTAAGGCCCCGATGGGATTCTCCGCGGGGCTCGCCGTGACGGCCGAGGGGCTCGTGGTGACCGACCCCGGTGCCGGTCGATTGATCGTTCTCGATCCCGACTCGGGGGAACGGGTGGTTCTGCACGAGGGTCTTCACATGACCCCCCGTTCGATCGCGGCGCTTGGAGACGGCCGGATGGCGGTCCTCGATGCCCTCGCTCTCAGGGTGGCCATCGTGGATGCCGATGGAATGATCGTGGACTCCATCGACGAGGTGTCGGTCCCGTCGGGGGGCCTCGTGTCGCCACGAGGTATGGCGTGGGTGCCTGAGGACTCCCGTCTCTACATCACGGACGCCGGCACGGGGCGTGTGATGGTCTACGGGATCAGGGAAGCGCGGTGAAGCGGCTCCCCATGAGTGGTCGTGACGTCTGGCAGAGCCGTGTGGGCTCTGTCACAATGTCAGTGAAGGCAGGCATCGAGCTTGTCCCGTTCGCTGCGCGCTTCGGGGGCGGCGCGCCACATGCGCGTGCAGTGCGGCACAGGAGCTGGGGATTGCAGCATATCGACCGTTGCATAGAGGTTCCATCGGCACAGCTGGGGGATAGCGCGTGTACTGCGGGGGCAGACTCCCGGACGCGCTCTCGCCGGGTTCTGCGTGCCGTCATCGTCGCGGCGGTGTGGGCCCTGGCGCTCGTTGCGATCGATTCCCCACCGGCCCTCGCGGCAACGCCGCATACCACGTACTCGAGCGAGACCGACGCGTGCACCCAGTGTCACGTGCCTCACCAGGCGGCCGGCGACAACATCCTCAGGGACCTTGGCGGAGGAACGGGCGAGTTCGACGGGGTCACGTTCTGCTACGGTTGCCACGACGGCACCGCAGCGGTCAACGTGAAGACGGGATCCAGCAACGCTTCGTTCGCGGGCACGAGCGGTCATGCGCTCGAGGCGGCGGCATGCACCGGCGGCAGCGCCGATCTCACCGACACCTGTGCGAGTTGCCATTATCCGCATGAAGACTCCACTGAGTGGTTCCGCATCCCGCAGCGGTCGATAGACGTGACGCTGCCGGACGGGGTCACGGTGGAGACCCGCACCGTGACGGGTGCGGACAACACATGGTGCTACGCGTGCCATGACGACGATCAGAGCTGGTATCGCTCGCGCGGCACGGGAGTCTATCCGAGTCTTGCGGCTCCTACACGCAACGCCACCGGCTATCCCACCCTCGGCACGTTCCCTGGCGCCACCACCTACGCGGACCCGGTGGCGAATCCGCACACGGCGATCCCGTCGGGCTCCATGGACGATTGGGTGTTCGCCAGTCGTGAGGCGACACGCGTGGCCGGCGACTGCCTCTGGTGCCACTCAGGACATCGTGGCGTGAGCGAGTACGACGGCCTGATCGATACGTTCGGCGGCTCGAGCGGCACCGCGGCGGATACCGTGGACGGCGACTACGCGGCGGTGTGCTTCCGCTGCCACTCGGCCACACCGGCAAGCGGGATGACCTTCGACACGCCGTCCGCTGCGGCCGATATCGCCAGCTCGGCTCTCACCACGGTCCACAACGCCAACGACACCAACGGCCACCGCATCATGACGGCGGGCGGTGACCTGCCCGTGGGCTCGCCGCTCCCATGCTACGAGTGCCACAATCCGCACGGCTCCACGCGGGGCAACGCCACGCTGTTCTCGGACGTGCTCGGTTCGTCGCTCGAAACGGGCACCGACGCGGGTGTGCGGCGTTTCTGCTTCACCTGTCACACCACCGCCGACGTGGATGCCGGCACGGGGAGGCCGTACGGCTGGGACAGCGAAGCGAACTCCGGCGCCGGCGGTTACGTGCCCGTGAGCGCATCCGCCGAGGTGGCAGGGCTCTTGCGGGCCGCACCTAAGGCCGAGGGCGATCCGGACAGGAACCAGCTGCGGTTGTGGGACATCCGCTCCGGCCACGACAGCGACGACACCGAGAACTGTCTCACTGTTTGCCACGGCGACGTCCATGCTCCCATGGGCTCTCCCGCGGGTCAGACCAGTTGCTTCGAGAGCGCGTGTCACAGCGCGCTGCACGACATGGTGGACTCCACCCTGTCGTATCATCACGTGCTCAACGCGGCGGACCCCGATCAGGCGCCCGGCGAGGATGGCCTGTATCCGGTCTTCGGCGAGACCACGCAGGATCTCTCGTGCATCAGCTGCCACGTGGACCACACCGAATGGGAGGGCCTCGGCAACTCGTACAACCTGCGCAGCAGCGGCCTTGATGCCAACCCCACAGCATCGAACACGGACGAGGGCCTCTGCCTGAGCTGCCACTCGTACACGCTGCCGTTCAGGATCCTCCGCTCGGTGGACGGCATCACCCCCACGCCGCCGGGCCAGGCGGACAACGCGCTCCCGGCGACCGCGGTGATGCGCGTTGAAGACGACTACTGGGCGGACTCCCCGCACAACTACTCGGCGACCGCCTACTTCGCCGACGGGTCGGAGTTCCACGGCAACTGCACCAAGTGCCACGGGACGCTCGAGCCCGGGCAGTACACGGAGACGACACCGTTCTCGTTCACGGTGCATTACTCACCCGAGCAGCGGCTCCTCAACGCCCTCGGTCAGATCCGCGACGCCTCTGAAGCGGCGATCAACGAAGAGGACATGTGCTTCCGGTGTCACAGCAACTCAACGGACAAGATCGGCGCGAGCAACTACGACTACTACGGCTCGCAGGCGATGGGTGCGGCGAACCGCGCCATAGCCGACCAGATGGATCCCGCGAACAGCCCGTTCGGGCACAAGCCCGCCGACTACTACATGAAGCACCTGATCTCGTCGGTGGATGAGACCCAGGACTACATCAGCGCAAACAAACACGTGGAGTGCGCCGACTGCCACAATCACCATATCGTGGGCAAGGCGCGTCACGTGTACGGCACCACCAACCTCGTGTCCGACGCCCTCAAGGGCGTGCGCGGTGTCGGGTTCGGTGTTGACGCGGCTGCGGTCTCAACGACGCTGGGTACGCTGCTCACGCAGAACTACCCCGCTACGATCGACTACGCACACGACGGTGGAGCGGGAGTGGAGCTCGTATACAGGCAGATGGCCGCGTACGAGTACGAGGTCTGCTTCAAGTGCCACTCGAGCGCCAACACCGACCTCGCCGGCTGGGGCGGGGACATGGTGTGGGACTCCTGGACGGGGTCGTCGTGGACCGTGGGCACGAATGCGGCCGTCGACAACTGGACCAACGTCGCCCAAGACTTCAACGTGGGCAACAACTCGCGGCACCCGGTCTTCGCAACACTCGACGGCTACTACTACGAGTCCGAGGCCGATTATGAGTACGACCTCGCCAACGGCTTCTCCACGGATTCGAAGGTGAGGATTCCCGGCTACCTCGACAAGCTGTCCGATCCGGCAACGTACCAGACATCGACGCTCATCGCCGACCAGGTCGCGTATGGCTGGGATCCCGGCGACACGATGATGTGCTCCGATTGCCACGGCGATTCCACCGCTCCGTACGCGATGGTGGAGAGCCCTGCGGGCTCGGGCAACTGGGTCACCAACCCCGCGGCCGTCACGGTCCCGCAGGGTCCGCATGGCGCGACCGTGCGGTTCTCGCTCCGTGGACCGCATACCAGCTGGCCCGAATGGGGTCCCGGCACCGGCGCCCTTGAGGGCACGCTGATCACGATCAGCTCGATGCAGAACTTCTCGGGCACCTCGGGTGGTGTCTTCTGCACGAACTGCCATCCGGCCGACAAGGTGCGCGACAACATCGTCCATCGCAAGGGCGCCCACTCCAACTACCCGTGCATCCGGTGCCACATCCTGGTGCCGCACGGCGGTAAGGTGTCCCGTTTGATCGGTGACGCCCAGACGATGCCAAGCAGGCTTGCGTATCAGGGGAACCTCTCGAACATGTGGGTGAGCGGGTTCAACAAGCGCCAGAACCCGAGCGACTACGTGCTCTCGGACTGCCTCGTCTCTTCGAGTTCGAGCGGGTGTTCCGGTGGGGCGAACAAGCACACGATGAGCAACACCGCGACCGGGATGGAGAACTGGTAGCCGGCTGTTCCGCATGCGTCCGTGCCGCCACCTGCTACCATCATCCGCATGCGCAGACTACTGGACGTCCTGACCTCCCGTGGCACCTCCATCGCCCTGATGGCGTTCGTTGCCGTCTGCGGCGCGATCGGCGCGTACATCCCGCAGTCGTCACCCGGGCGTGAGGCGACGATCGCCGCCTGGCGGGCGCGCAATCCGATGCTCGCGGGTGTCGCGGACGCGCTCGGGCTGCACGCCATCTTCAGCTCCTGGTGGTTCCTCGCGATGCTTGCCGTGTTCGCTGTGGTCCTGGGCATCGCGACCCACCGCATGCTTGCCGGCGCATGGCGCGCCTGGTCGGGGGAGGGGCGCGTCGCGCGCACGGCGATCGCGGGGGTCTCTGCTGATGACATCGCGGCACGGGCGCGGGCGGCCGGGTACCGCCAGCGTCGGGTCGCGGGTGATGCGCGGGTGTTCGCACGCCATCGTGTCGGCGTATGGGCGTCGGCGATCCTTCACGTGGGCATGTTCGTGTCACTCATCGCCGCTGCGGTGGCTCTCGGGTCCACTCGGGGGGCGATCCTCGACCTGTCCGAGGGCGAGGTGCACTCTCCGGGAGACGCATACTGGGCCGTGGAGGATGCGCAGGCGGTGCCCGAGATCGGCGTGCCGATCCGGTTCGATGGCGTGACGGTGGCGACATGGCCGGGCGGCGGCCTTCGTGAGGTGAGCGCCACGCTGTCCACGCGCGACGGCAGGGGTTCCTGGACGCCCCGGGTCGTGAGCGTGAATCATCCGCTCCGCCTCAACGGCCACACCATCTACGCCCAGCCCGGCGAGTTCGGCGATGCTGCGTTCGTGGTCTTCCGCACGGACGAAGGCGTCGAGCACCCCGTCCGTATCGAGTTCCCGTTCATCGAGCAGGGTGATGTCGCGTACACGGAGGAGCCGTACGACGTTGGAGGCGTGGCGGTCGAAGCGCGGTGGGACCCGTACGCGGTGCGTGCGGCCGAGCCGCTCGGCCTGCGCCCGGCGGGTGACGACTCCTCCGAGCCGGTCACTCTGGCCGAAGGCGGGACCGGGACTGTGGCCGGGCTCACCGTCGAGTACATCGGGACCGCGCAGTGGGCCCGCTTCATCATCCAACGCGAGCCGGGGATGACCGTCCTCTTGATCGGCTTCAGCATCATCGCGCTGGGCTCGCTGATGCTGTACGGGTGGATCCCCCGCGAACTCGTGCTCGTGGAGACGGGCGACGGTGTGCTGTACGGTTGGCATGCGGCGAGGATGTCACGCGCGTACGTGGCCGAGCGGGATGCGATACTCGGGCTCGATGCCGGTCCGGGAGAGGATGTGTGATGGAGCAGGCCCTCGCGATCGAGACTCCGCTGCACGTGTTCGCGCTCGTGGCCTATGCGATCGCGGCAGGATGCGTCGTCTTCGGGGTCACGATGTCGAAGCCGGGTGTCGCACGCGCGGGTCATACGCTGGCGCTCGTGGGGCTGGCGGTGCACTCCGTGGCGCTCGGGCTGCGTTGGTACGGCACCGGGCACGGGCCGTACCTCACCCGCTACGAGGTGCTGTCGTCCAACGCCTGGGTTGCGATGACGTTCATGCAGGCGTTGCGCTGGCGGCGTCCCGGGAGCGCGTACCTCACCACGCTGATCTACCCGGCGGTCCTGTTGTTGCTCGGACTCGCCGTCTACACCGGTCCTGAGGTCCAGATGCTGCCCCTCACGTTCAGGGGGGTGTGGCTGGTGCTGCATGTGTGCTTCTACTTCGTGGCGTTCGCGGCGGCGCTGATCTCTCTCGGCCACGGGGTGCTGTACATCGCTCGCGACACCACGCTCGTGCAACGCATCGCGAACGTGCCGGATGCGGCTACGCTCGATCGTGAGTCATATCGGTTCGCCGGGCTCACGTTCGCGTTCTGGGGTATCGGTATGCTCACCGGCGCGATATGGGCGTACTACTCCTGGGGCCGCTTCTGGGGGTGGGACCCGATCGAGACGTGGTCGCTCGTCACCTGGTTCGTCTACGGCATCTACCTCCACGCGCGTCGCTTCTACGGCATGAAGGGCCGCAGCGCGGCGATGCTCCTCCTGCTGGGGTTCGTTCTTGCGATACTGTCGCTGTTCTTCACCTCGTTCCTCACCACATCACTCCACTCCGAGTACTTCCACTAGCGGTCGCATCCGGGCCTGCCGGATCCCGTGAACCGGCCCCCATCGAACCTGAACGTGGCTGAGTCCGTTCGCAGTTAACGGCTTGCCCATCGCTCGCTCAAGAATCATCCCACGTCAGGCCGATGACTCGTTCACGGATTCGTAAAGACGCGGTAAGATTACGAATCATCGGCTTCACTCGAGGGGGATGGGCATGGCTGACCCGCAAAACACGCCCGACGCAACGCTGTATCGCCTTTCGCTCTACCACTGCTACCTCGGGGAGTTGCTCCGCGTGGGCGCCCCCGAGCGCATCACCTCGCGCCAGATAGCCGAGGAGCTCAACATCAAGGAGGAGACGGTACGCCGCGACATATCGTTCGTCGGCGACATCGGGCGGCCGGGCGCCGGGTACGACCCCGTGCTCCTGTACGCCGAGATCACCAAGTTCCTCGGCCTGTCCGAGGAGTACCCGGTCATCAAGGTAGGGACCGCCGAGATGCTCCAGGCGCTCCAGGTCGTGTTCCCCTCCGAGCAGTACGGCGTGAAGCCCGTGGCGTACTTCTCCGAGCTGCCGGAGGACGCCGGCGCCGTGATCGGCGACCTCACGGTGCGGCATCTCACCGACATCCCTCGTCTGGACCCGGAGCTGAACGCGCGCGTGGCGCTTGTGGCATGCTCGCCCGGATGGGTGCAGATCACCCTCGACCTGCTGTCCAACGCGGGAGTCACGGGAGCGTTGCTTCTCACGCCGATCATCCGCCTGCGCAAGCCCGAGGGCATGAGCGTCACGCAGCTCCGCATGCCATGCGACCTCAAGAGCCTCGCGTGCCGTTGCCGGGTCTCCGCCGGCGCTGTCGGGACGAGATAGGCCGCACGTTGACCCCGGCCGCCCTGCTCCGCCGCACTGTGCTGCTGTGCTCCGCTGTCACGCTCGCGTTCCTGGTGAGCGGTTGCGCCGCTACCGACCCCGGCGACTCCGCGTCGTCGGCCGCGAGCGAGGTTCCGGCGCCAGTGGCACCGCGGCCTCACGAACTTGGCACGCCGGAATCGGCTGTGCGCTCGTATCTCGACTGGATCAGCTACTCGTATCGCATGGCGGATTCGAGCATCCCGACCGCCACGATGACCCCGGAGGAGTTCGTGCGCGTAGATGCGTACATCCAGTTCAACCTGATGGACGGCAAAGGGATAGAGCAGTCCATCGAGAACATGGAGGTGCGCTCCGTCTCGGAAGAGGCCACCACCGCGGTGGTGGCGGCTCGTGAGGACTGGACCTACCGGTACTTCTCGTTGGACACGCTGACGTATCTCACGGAGCCGCTCGCGGTCAGCTACGAGACGACGTACACGTTGGTGAAGGACGATAGCGGCTGGCTGGTGGATCGCGTGGAGGCCTCGGCACAAGGAGAGCTCCGCTAGCAGGGCGCTGTCCGCCGCGGCAGGCGTGCCGTGCGCCTGTGCTATACTGCGCCGTTGTCTCTTCCCGGGCGGCATCGCCGCCCGTGTTATGGCCCGAGGAGGCCCCTATCCGATGTCGAAGCCGGACCTGATCCTGCTCCATGCGCCGAGCGTGTACGACTTCCGCGAGACGTCCATCATGTACGGACCGGTCTCCGATCTCGTGCCTTCGAGCCCCATCTTCGAGATGTATCCGCTCGGCTTCACCACCATCGGCGAGTACCTCGAGCGGCACGGCCTGCATGTGAAGGTCAGCAACCTCGCGCTACTGATGCTCACCAAGCCGAAGTTCGATGTGGAGAAGGCGATCGCATCGATGGACCCGGTGGCCTTCGGCATCGACCTGCACTGGGCGCCGCACGCGCACGGCTCCATCGAGATCGCGCGCATCTGCAAGAAGCACCATCCCGACACGCCGGTGGTGTTCGGCGGCCTCAGCGCGTCGTACTTCCACGAGGAGCTCGTGCGGTACGACTGCGTGGACTACGTTATCCGCGGCGACTCCACCGAGGACCCCTTCACGCAGCTCGTCTATGCGCTCAAGCGCAAAGGCAGCGTGGCCGACATCCCCAACCTCACGCACAAGGACGCCTCTGGCGCGGTGGTGGTGAACCCCTTCACCTGCGTGCCCCCGGAGTTCGATCACGTGAAGCTCGACTACAGCTTCTCGATGCGCTCGGTCATCCGCTCGGCTGACATGTCCTCGTCGCTGCCGTTCAAGGGCTGGCTGAGCTACCCGGTCTCCGCGTCGCTCACCTGTCGCGGATGCACGCGCAACTGCGCCACGTGCGGCGGCTCGGCCACCGCGTTCCGCGAGCACTTCGGCCGCGATCGAGTGGCGTTCCGCGATCCCGACCTCCTGGTGAGGGACATCGCGCACATCGCCAAGCACATCCCGGGGCCGGTCTTCGTGCTCAACGACTTCCGCCAGGCGGGCGAGGACTACGTGAAGCAGTTCATCACGGGTCTCCGGAAGATCGACTTCCAGAATCCGATCGGCTTCGAGTTCTTCACGCCGCCGAGCGAGGACTTCTACGCGCTGCTCGATGAGAACCTCAACGACTACTCGGTGGAGGTCTCGGCCGAGAGCCACGACGACGCGGTGCGCGCCGCCTTCGGCAAGCCGTACACGTGGGAGGCGCTGTCGGAGTCGATCGAGCAAGCCTTCAAGCACAACTGCCAGCGCTTCGACCTGTACTTCATGACCGGCATCCCCACCCAGACGGCCGAGTCGGTGCTCGGTACGGCGGCGGCCGTTGAGGAACTCTATGCGCGCATCGGGAACAACCCCAAGCTGCTGCCGTTCATCGGGCCGATGGCTCCGTTCCTGGATCCGGGATCGCGTGTCTTCGAGAACCCCGAGGAGTTCGGGTACACGCTCCGCGCCCGCACGCTCGAGGAGCACCGCCAGCTGCTCCTTCAGCCCTCGTGGAAGCACATCCTCAACTACATCCCGGACGCCATGACGCTCGACGAGATGGTGGACGCCACCTATGAGGCCGCCGTGGGCATCAACCGCGTGAAGGCCAAGGTGGGCGCCATCGACCAGAAGACCGCGATGGCCACCGAGCGGCGCATCCTCGAGGCGCAGATCGCCATGGCGCGTATCGACGACATCATGCGCCACGAGGAGCCGGAGCGCGGGCGGCTGCTGGGTGAGTACAAGGAAGAGATCGCCCTCCTCAACGAGAGCACGGTGTGCGAGAAGACCGAGCTCAACTGGCCCGCCAAGATGAACGCCGGCCACATCTTCAACAACGCCGGCCTGCTCTTCAGGGTCATCGCCGAGACGCTCATCCCGGCGCTCCGTGAGCGCGACACGCGTTACATGAAGCAGGGTGCGTGATGGCGCGCGGACGGCACGCGTCCGAGGCGGGGCGCCCGAGCGAGGAGCGCACCAGGCACATCTTCTCCACGATCGCATCCGAGTACGACCGGTTCAACAAGTACTCCAGCATGGGGCTCGATCGCCTCTGGCGGAGGACGACGGTGCGGCTCGCGCGCTTGAGGCGCTCATCAGAGGTGCTCGATCTGGCGGCGGGCACGGGCGACCTCACGCTCGCCCTCGCAGAGCAAGGGCGTCCGGCGCGGGTCCTCTCCACCGACCTCGTCCCCGAGATGCTCGAGGTCGCCAAGACCAAGGTCGCGGTCTACGAGGGCCCCACCACCATCGAGTTCGACGTGGTCGACGCACAGGCGCTGCCGATGCCCGACGAGAGTTTCGACGTGGTCACCGTCGGCTTCGGTGTGCGCAACATGCCCGATCGCTCCGCGAACTTCAGCGAGGTGTTCCGGGTCCTGCGCCCCGGAGGGCGCTATGTGGTGCTCGAATTCAGCCGCCCGCTGTTCCCGCCGTTCCGTGTGCTCTACCACTTCTACCTGCGCACGGTCATCCCGCTCCTCGGCGAGAAGCTCACCGGCGACCGCGCCTCGTTCGAGTATCTCAACGAGTCCATCCTTTCGTTCCCCGGACAGGTGGCTCTCGCGGGCGAGCTTCACAAGGCGGGCTTCTCGGAGGTCACCTGGCGCAACCTCACCTTCGGTATCGTGGCGGTGCATGTGGCGGTGAAGTGACGCGAGCCGTTCCGCGTTGGAGCGCGCGTGCGCGAGCATGTAGGATAGGAGCCTGGCGAACCCACCTGCGGAGGTCGTGACGATGCTTCTTCTGGCGCGATACGTTCTTCCCATGAGCGCTCCGTACATCGAGGACGGGGGCATCGTCATCCGCGACTCCGACATCGTCGCGGTGGGCACGCGGGCGGAACTCCTCGCCGCGTATCCGGACGAGGGGGTCACCGACTACGGTCTTGCGGCTCTGATGCCCGGCTTCGTGGACCTGCACACCCACCTGGAGTACTCGGTCTTCCGCGGTGTCGTGGACGATCTGCCGTACACGCGCTGGAAGATGGAGGTGCAGCGGCTGGAGGATCGGCTGACCGAGGACGACTGGCGCGAATCGGCCGTGCTCGGTTCGACAGAGGCGATCCGCTCGGGCATCACCACCATCGCCGACGTGACGTACTCGGGCGCATCCCTTGAGGCGGCGGACAGCGCCGGCCTGCGTGCGGTCATCTATCGCGAGGTCTCGTCGATGGACGCCGGGAAGGCCGAGGCCGAGGTGGCCGCCGCGTTCGACGACATGCGGGCATGGGAGGCGCGATCGAACTCGGCGCGCATGTCGATCGGTATCGCGCCGCATGGCCCGTACACGTGCCACCCGCGGCTGTTCCAGGCGGTGGCGGAGGCTGTGGGAACGAACGACACGCATGTCTCGCTCCACCTGGCCGGCAGCAGGGACGAGTACGACTTCGTGAAGTACGGATCGTCTCCGCTCGGGCAGGACTTCCGAACACAGTCCGGATGGGGCGAAGAGGCATGGATGCCAACGGGCGTGAGCCCGGTGCGGTACGTGTACCAGTGGGGCGTGCTCGAGCTCCCCAACGTGCTCGCGGTCCACTGCGTGCACGTCGACTCGGATGATATCGCCATCCTTGAGCGCACAGACGTGGCGGTGGCCTTGTGCGCTCGCTGCAACGCCAAGCTCGCCATGGGCACCGCCCCCCTCGGCGACTTCCTTGCCAAGGGGCTGCGCGTGGGCATCGGTACCGATTCACCGGCGTCGAACAGCACGATCGACTTCTTCGCCGAGATGCGCACGGGTCTGCTCGTCCAGCGCAGCTTGCTGGGCAGCAAGGGCTTCTTCACCGCCGAGGAGTTCCTGCGTCTCGCCACGATCGGCGGTGCGCAAGCGCTCAAGCTCGACGACATCACCGGCTCGCTTGAGCCGGGGAAGCGTGCCGACATCATCGCGGTGGACCTCTCGCATAGCTATCAGGTGCCCACCGAGAACCCGTACAGCGCTGTCGTGCACACGTCCAACCAGGAAGACGTGCTGCTGACGATGGTGGACGGCAGGGCGCTCTACGAGCGCGGTCAACACCTGTCTGTGGAGACCGAGCCGATGCGCGAACGCTTCCAGGCTATCCGGCGGAAGATCAGGGACTGACACGTATGCGTGAGCGAGGCAAGGTCATCACCGTCCACGACGGGTCGGTGGACGTCCTGATGCAGGTCTCGGCGGGATGCGGCGGGTGCACGCTCTGCTCGAGGGAAGAGGGCGGGGAGACGGTGATGCACGAGGTCGCCGACGCGCTGGGTTCCACTGTCGGCGACGTGGTGGACGTGGTGATCCCCGACACGATCCGCGCGCGCGCCGCCGCCGCCGTCTTCCTGGTGCCGGTCTTCTCGCTTCTCGCCGGCTACTTGGCGGGTTTCTTGCTTGGACCGTGGGCAGGTCTCGAGCCGGAGACGGCCGGGGTCGTGGGAGCGCTCGTGTCCGCCACCATCGCCATGCTGGGCATCCGCAACGCGGAGCACAGGCTGGCCGGGGACGCGGCGTTCGCCCCGAAGGTCGGTGCTATAATCTCGCGGGACCGCAGCCATACGTGAGCTGGCGGTCGTCCTACTATCGAGGAGGTATCGGTACGTTGAGCGACCAGGACTTCTTCTTCGACGAGGAGGAAGAGGTGGCCGAGAAGGCCCCGAAGCCCTCGTCCCGTCAGCCCCAGAAAAGCGCCCCGAAGCGTTCAGGCAAGAGCGAACCCAAGGCGGCGCCGCGCGGCTCGGCAGCCGTTGCAGCTCCTGCCGCAGGTGGAAGCCTCATCGAGAAGCAGGTGAGTCTGACCGTGGCGGCCCTGATGACGGTCATCGGTCTGCTTCTGGGTGTCATCATCGGGTTCGTGATCCCCGACGGCGGCACGGTCTCGTCTTCAGGGACCGCGACGCCTGCTACGGGCTCTACAGCGCCACAACTCAGTCCGGACCAGCTGGACACTGGCGAACTGCCGGAAGGACATCCTCCGGTCGGCGACATGGGCGGATCGACGGACGCGTCGGCCACGGACGAGGCGCCGACCACCGGCGAGTAGTGATATCAGAGGGCGGGGCCGGACGGTCCACGCCTGTGATCGTGTAAGGAGCGCAATGGCGAAGAAGTCGACACGCACACCGATGGCCGTGGACAAGTCGAACACCCCGGCGTGGATGCGCGTGGTGGTCATCCTGCTGGCTATCACCTTCGGTCTTGGCGGTGTGGCCGTGGTCGCCGCAGGGATCGGCGGCAGCGCCGCCCCTGCCGACGGCGGCGCCGCGAGCGGTGACACCATCACGTCGCAGTTCCAGCCGCGAGTGGACGCGGCGCTGGTCGCCGTCGAGTCCAACCCGGAGAACCCGGACATCGTGATCCAGGTGGGGCACGCGTACTTCGAGTGGGCGGTGGCCCTGTACGAGAGCGGCCAGTACCCGGCTTCGGTGCCGATGTGGCTGGCGGCGGTGAGCTTCTACGACCAGACGCTCGCCCTGGATCCGGGCAACGACATCGCGCTCGGCAACAAGGCGTTCGCCTTGTACTACGCGCAGGATGAGAGCGCCGCAGAAGGCTTGCGCGCGTTCATCGACGGGGCGGCCGACAACGCCGACCTGGCGCAGCAGGTGGAGAACGCCCGCGGAATGCTTGCCGAGGTCGAAGCATCGGGCGAAACGACCACCACACCCTGATCATCGCACCTGAGAAGCAGGAACGGCCGGTCCATGAGGGCCGGCCGTTCTTCATGTACGCGATGATCCCGGAGCGATCTCAGTCGTCCACGTCTTCGAGCATCAGGCACGCTTCATCCACCGTTGAGGCGCAGGAGAAGATGCCCGAGAGCCGCGTGAGGTCGAGGATGTTGTCCACCGACTCGTTGGTCACGAGGATGAGCCTCCCGCCGAGCGCGGTGTACTCCTTCGATAGGGCCAACAACAGTCCGAGGCCGGAGCTGTCGAGGTAGTCCAACTCGGAGAGATCCACGACGGTGGCCGGCGGCGCATGCTTGAGTATGCGGTCGATCGTCATGCGGAATGCGGCGCACTCGCTGTAGTCGAGCTCTCCCTGCAACGAGAGAGTCCACCGCTGCTCTTCCTGATCGAGGTGGATCGTAAGCGACATACACAACCCCCAGAACGGCGAACCGGCCACCCTGTTACTACCCCTTGCCACATGCGTTCACACGATTGCGGGGGTGCGCTGGTCACTCGCACGGGGTGCGGGTACAATCGTGCACGCACGTGCCTTCGGGAGAAAGCGGTGCCCCGGTCATGGAACTGGACATCAAGACTGAACGCGAGAACGGGAGCTGCGTGATCACCGTTGCGGGTGAGGTCGACGTCTACACGTCGCCCACGCTCAAGCGGGAGATCGCGCAGGTGATGGACGATGGCTGCGAAGACGTGATCGTCGATCTCGAGAAGATAGGCTTCATCGACAGCTCCGGTCTGGGCGTGCTCGTGAGCGCGCTGCGGGCCGTGAAGGAACAAGGCGGCACCATGCGCCTCGTGTGCACCGCCGATTCGATCCTCAAGATCTTCCGGATCACCGGACTCGACAAGGTCTTCCCGCTGTTCGCAAGCGTCGAGGAGGCCAGAGGCTTCTAGTTCGCGGGTCTTGCTCGCGCGCTCAGCAGGCTTCGTGACTCACGTCAGGGCCGTGCACCGGCCAGGTACTACACAGAGGAGTTGACCCTTGTTCGGCATCGGCAGCTGGGAGTTCATGATCATCGCGGTGCTGGCGCTGCTGCTGTTCGGCCCCGACAAGCTTCCGGACTTCGCCCGTACCATCGGCCGGTTCATGCGCGACTTCCGGCGCTATCAGTCGATGATGGAGTCGACGATCCGCGCAGAGGTGTTCACCGCTGACCCCAAGCTCCAGAAGGACCCCTTCAAGAAGGGCAAGGAGTTCGGGGAGAAGGTGGGCAGCGGCGGCTTCACGCGTCCGGGTCCCACCGAGGCCAAGCAGGAGAGCGCGTCTGACGAGACGCCTGCCGCCGAGGGTGCTACCTCGTCTGAAGAGACTCCTGCCGCCGAGGGCGCCACATCGTCTGACGAGGCGCCTGCCGCGCAGAGCCCGGACCGGGCCTCCGGGTCCACCTCATCGGCGGAAGACGCCGAAGCGGCCACGGCTGCGCCTGATGTGAAGCCGGAAGCCTCCGACGACGGAGAGGAGGGAGCGGAGAAGGCCTAGCCTTCCCCCGCGACACCATGCCCATCTCTCCCAAGCGTATGCCGTTCATGCAGCACATGAACGAACTCCGCAAGCGCCTCACCGTGGTCATAGCCGTTCTGAGCGTACTGACCCTGGTGGGCTACTACTACTCCGATGAGATCTACCGCCTCCTGCTGGGGCCGATGCTCCCGGTCATGGGGGACAAGGGCGGCTACACGATCGACCTCCTCGAGGCCATGGCCAACCGGTTCCGGCTCGGCATCTTCGGGGCGGTCGTGGTGAGCAGCCCGCTCATCATCTACGAGGCCCTGGCGTTCTTCGTTCCGGCGCTCAAGAGCAAAGAACGGCGTTGGTTCGGGTGGACGGCGATCGCGGCGGGTCTCCTGTTCCTGGCGGGCGTCGCTTTCTGCTACGCGTTCATCCTCGAGCCGAGCGCCCAGTGGCTCGTGGACCAGAGCGGCGAGACCTTCCAGCTGATGCTGCGCGCCCAGAGCGCGATGACGTTCGCGATGTGGTTCCTCGCCGGCTTCGGCCTCGCGTTCGAAGTCCCCGTGGTGGTCTTCTATCTCGTCTACTTCAACGTGGTCCCCTACGCGAAGCTCCGGAAGAACTGGCGGGTCGTGTGGGTGGCGATCGTGATCATCGCATCGATGATCACCCCCGACTGGAACCCCTGGAGCATGGCGGCGCTCTCCGGAGCGATGATCGCGCTCTTCGAGGCCAGCATGCTCATCGTGCGGCTGATGCTCCGCCGCAAGATCAAGGCGTCAGCCATACCGGACATCGAACACGAAGACGAAGACGATTAGCGGGTCATCGCATGCATGAGATGGGCATCGCAGAAGGCATCCTCACATCCTCGCTCGACGCGGCGGAAGACGCTGGCGCCACGCGTATCACCCGCGTCTTCGTGACCATCGGTGAGCTCACCGAGGTGATGGAGGATGCGCTGCAGTTCGCGTGGGAGGCGATAACGCCCGAGACGATGGCCGAGGGCTCTGCGCTCACGGTCACGATGGTTGCACCGGTGTCGCGCTGCGCCGATTGCGGTCACGAGTGGGCCCACGACCGCTACTCCGGCGCGCAGTGCCCGTCATGCGAAGGATGGGTCGTGGCGCTGCTTCGCGGGCGGGAGCTGAAGATCGACAGCATCGATATCGATGAGGAGGGCGACGCGTGAAGGTCGACATCGAACAGCGCATCCTCGCGGTCAACGACGAGCTCGCCGAAGCCAACCGGCGGCTCTTCGCCGAGCACGGCGTGTTCGTCCTGGACCTGATGGCGTCTCCCGGCGCCGGCAAGACCTCCACCATCCTCGCTACGATCGCTGCGCTGCGCGACCGTTACTCGATCGCGGTGATCGAGGGCGACATCGCAAGCAAGGTGGACGCCGAGAAGGTGCGGGCACACGGCATCCCGGCGGTGCAGATCAACACCGGAGGCGCGTGTCACCTGGAGTCTGCGATGGTGCGTCGGGCAGTGGAGACGCTCGACCTCGACGAGATCGACCTCATCATCATCGAGAACGTGGGCAACCTCGTCTGCCCGTCCGACTTCGATCTCGGAGAGAGTGCCAAGGTCATGATCCTGTCCGTGCCCGAGGGGCACGACAAGCCGTACAAGTATCCGAACATCTTCCAGGTCTCGGAGGCCGTGATCCTCAACAAGTACGACACGCTCAGCGTGTTCGACTTCGACGAGACGGAGTTCCGTGAGGTCGTTCGCAGTCTCAACGGCCAGGTGCCGGTGTTCCCGATGTCGGCCACCACGGGTGACGGCGTGGCGGCGTGGACCGAGTGGCTTGCCGCCCGTATCGATGCCGCCAGGGACGGTGACGCGTCATGATGGACCGGGCCGCGGCGCTGGAGCTCGTACGCGAGCGGATCCCCTCGGCTAATCTCGTGAACCACTGCGTGGCGACCGAGATCATCATGGAGGCGCTCGCCCGCCACCTTGGACTGCCTGATGAGGACGTGGAGCGCTGGGCGCTTGCAGGGCTGCTGCACGACCTGGACTACGCCGAGACGGCGGAGGACTTCGAACGTCACGGCGTGGTGACCGCCGAGCTGCTGGCGGACGAACTCGACGACGAGCAGATCCACGCCATCCTTGCGCACGCCGGGAAGGTCGAGCGGGAGACGGTCATGGACGCGGCTCTCTACGCCGCCGACCCTACCACCGGCTTCATCGTGGCTGCGGCGCTCGTGCGGCCTGACAAGGCGCTTGCCAACGTCGAGTTGAGGTCGCTCAGGAAGCGCTGGAAGGAGAAGGCGTTCGCCCGTGGAGCGAGCCGCGAGCAGATGGCCGCTTGCGAGGAGATCGGCCTCGAGCGCGACGAGTTCCTGGCCCTGGCTCTCGACGCCATGAAGGCGCGTTCCGGGGATGTCGGGCTCTAGCCCGTGATCCGTCTCCGGTAAGGATCCGTTCCGGTTCCGGCTTGACGCCCCGTATATACTCGGCAGGAGTCGCCACCGACCGGGCGGAGAACGCCTTCATGAAGCTCATCATCTCGGAGAAGAACATAGCAGCGCGCCGCATCGCAGAGATCCTGGCGGTGGGCAAGCCGACGGCCGAGAAGGTCTACACGACGCCCGTCTACCGGTTCCGCCGCGACGGTGAGGACTGGGTCTCCATCGGCCTCAAGGGCCACATCATGGAGGTCGACTTCGCGCCGGTGCTCGACGAGACGGCGGTGCGCGAGCTCGCGTCGAACGACCCGCGCGTCCTGGGCGCCGGAGCGCAAGACCTGCTTGAGGCCAACGGCGAGATCGACCTCAAGAAGTGGCGCCTGGAGACCCTTCCCGTGCTCACTCGGGTCCACGTGGAGAAGGTGCCCAAGGAGAAGGGCATCATCCAGTCGATCAAGAACCTCGCCAAGAAGGCGGAGAAGGTCATCATCGCCACCGACTTCGACCGCGAGGGCGAGCTCATCGGCGCCGACGCGCGCGACGTGGTCCGGTCGGTCAACAAGGACGTCCCGGTATCGCGCGTGCGGTTCTCGGCCATCACCAAGGACGAGATCGAGCGCGCATTCGCCGAGGAGGACACGCTGTCCGAGGAACTCGCGCAGGCGGGTGAGACGCGCCAGGATATCGACCTCATCTGGGGCGCCGTGCTCACGCGGTACCTGACGCTCGCGCTCCAGACGAAGACCCGCAAGCCGTTCGGCGATGTGCTGTCGTCAGGACGTGTGCAGACGCCCACGCTGAAGCTGATCGTCGACCGGGAGAAGGAGCGCGACGCCTTCGTTCCCGAGGACTACTGGGTGGTGCGCGGTGCGTTCGCCGCTGCCGACGAGGAGTTCCTTGCCGGACATGCGACCGAGAAGTTCAAGAAGGAGGCCGCCGCCAGGGCTGTGATGGACGCCATCGCGGGCGCCTCCACTGCGCAGGTCACCGGGGTCGACCGCTCGCGGCGCAAGGTGCAGCCTCCGGCGCCATTCAACACCACCGCGCTCATGGCCGCCGCGGCCTCGGAAGGCATCACGCCCGCGCAGACGATGCGCATCGCCGAGTCTCTGTACATGAGCGGCTACATGTCGTATCCACGCGTGGACAACACCGTCTATCCACCGAGCCTCGATCTGCGCGGCATCCTCAAGACGCTGTCCGATGTGCCCTTCTACCATGAGCACGCCCAGCGGCTGCTCGCCAAGGGCAAGCTGGAGCCGACGAAGGGCTCCAAGGAGTCGACCGACCATCCACCGATCCATCCCACAGGCGCGCCGGATCCCGACAAGCTCGAGCCTCGTGCGTGGAAACTCTACAACCTCGTGGCCCGGCGGTTCATGGCGACGCTCTCCGACGCTGCCGTCGTAGAGAGCACCAAGGTCACGCTCGACGTGGCAGGGGAGCAGTTCAAGACCAAGGGCGACGTCGTCGTCTCACCGGGCTTCCGGGCGATCTACCCGTATGGGTCGCGCAAGGACGAGAATCTTCCCACGATCGCCGAGGGCGACGAGATCGAGTTCCGTGGAGCGGAGATGGAAGGCAAGCAGACCCAGCCTCCCGCCCGGTACTCGCAGGGCAAGCTCATCCAGGAGATGGAGAAGCTGGGCCTGGGCACCAAGGCGACACGACACGACGCCATCCAGACACTCTACGACCGCAAGTATGTGCAGAACGACCCCATCGAGCCCACCAACAAGGGGCGCACCGTGATCGAGGCGCTGTCCACGTACGCGGTGGAGATCACCACCCCGGAGATGACCGGATCGCTCGAGCGTGAGATGGACGCGATCGCCAACGGCCGCTCCTCGCTTCCGGTCGTTGTGGGGCACTCCCAGAACGCGCTCGCCACGGTTGTGGACGAACTGCTCGAGAACGTCGAGGCGATCGCCGAGCTGCTGAAGGGCGCCGTCGACGAGGATGCCAAGGTGGGGAAGTGCCCCGAGTCGGGGCACGACCTGCTGATCAAGTACTCGCCCCGCAACCGCAACTACTTCGTCGGGTGCTCAGGCTATCCCGAATGCGCCGTCACCTACCCGCTGCCGAAGAACGCCAAGTACCAGGCGGTGGACGAGCTGTGCGAGGTGTGCGGCACGCCCCAGGTGCGTGTCATCCAGTTCAAGAAGCGGCCGAGGATCATGTGCCTCAATCCCGATTGCCCCACCAAGAAGGGCCCCGAGATCATGGTGGCGCCCGGAGGATGTCCCACGTGCGGCGGGGATCTCAAGGTCGCGTACTCGCAGGTGGGGAGCCGGTACGTCCGGTGCACGAACTACGAGGAGTGCAAGACGGCGTACCCGTTGCCGCAGCAGGGCGAGATCGAAGCCACCGAGGAGCGGTGCGAGTGCGGCTCGCCCAAAGTCATCGTCCATACCCGCAAGGGCCCGTGGAAGATCTGTGTCGATCCTGATTGCCCGCTCAAGCCGGAGCGCTCCCGCGGCGCTCGCGGCGGCAAGGGTTCCTCCTCGTCGGGCAAGCGGGGCTCGGGCGGCAGGAAGTCCTCGGCGGGGAAGAAATCGTCCGCGGACGCGAAGAAGACCACCGGCGCCAAGCGGGCTGCACGTAAGAAGCCGTCCGACGCGTGACCCGATGGCCCGGCCGGGGGATGAACCCCATGGTGGCCGAACCGGAAGGAGCGTGACGTGAGGATCGCGGTCGTGCAACACGCTGTACGTCCGGCGCCCGCCCAGGACCTCGAGGCGCTGGTTGGCGCCGTGGTCCGGGCCGGGGCAAGGGGTGCGGAGTGGGTAGTGCTACCCGAGGTCCCGGCGGTCGCCGAAAGTCCGCTCAACGACGAACTCTGGCGGCGGCTCGAAGAGGATGCGCCGCGGGTGGCGGTCACCGCCGCATACGTCGAGCCGGGAGAGTCGTGCTCGGCCCTCGATGATCAGGACACCCCGGGAGTCACTGCGATACTCACCGGCGACTCATGCTTCACCCCCGAGGCGTTGGCATGCGCGCGTGCCCATGCCCCCGGTGTGCTCGTGCTCGCGCCGCATGCCGAGTCGGACATCCAGGCCGAGGCGACGCTCGAGTTCGCCATCGCGCTCAGCACATCGCTCGCATCGCTGGTGATCGTGGTAGGCACCGACGGCGCCGACCCCGGCGAGCCGGGCCACGGCGGCTCGGCGGCCGTCTATCTGGGCGAGGTGCTGGCCGAGGCGCTCACCGGCGACGACGTTCTGTATGCGGATGTGGATCGTCCCGTGGGACCGCCCGAGTCTCCCGACCCCATGCCCCAGGTTCCGCCGCTGCTGGCGCAGCGTGTGGCATCCCATCAGGGACGGAAGCTCGAGGTGGATTACCCCGCCGATCTCGGCTGAATCGGCGCACGCGGGCGGATGGTAGAATCGCGGGGGTCGTTCCACGTCGCATCCTGCTCATCCCACCGGGGACGGGCGTCGTCAGAAGAGGGAGATCAATGGTCCAGCCGTCCGACCCGATCGCGTTCCACCGGCATGCCCATGGCAAGGTCGCCATGGTGTCCACGCTCACACTCACCAGCGACAACCTGAGCATCGTGTACACGCCAGGCGTAGGAGAGGTGTCGCGGGTCATCGCAGAGGATCGCAGCACGGTGCGCGACCTCACCGGCAAGCAGAACATGGTCGCCATCGTGACCGACGGCTCGGCCGTCCTCGGTCTGGGTGACATCGGTCCGGAGGCAGCACTGCCGGTGATGGAGGGCAAGGCCGCCATCTTCTCCGAGTTCGCTGGTGTGAGCGCCGTGCCGATCTGCCTGGACACGAAGGATCCTCAGGCCATCGTCGACACCGTGCGTTATCTCGCCCCGGGTTTCGGCGGCATCAACCTGGAGGACATCTCGGCCCCCCGCTGCTTCGAGATCGAGCGGCGGCTCACCGCCGAGCTCGATATCCCCGTGTTCCACGACGACCAGCACGGTACGGCGATCGTGGTCCTGGCAGGACTGATCAACGCGCTCAAGGTGACCGGCAAGGGTTCCGATGTCCGCATAGCGATATCGGGAGCGGGGGCGGCCGGTCTGGCGATCGCGCACTTGCTGGTGGCGTACGGAATGACGTGCATCAGGATAAGCGACAGCAAGGGCGTGCTCACGTCCGACCGGGAGAACATCAATCCCGACCAGCGCGAGGTGCTGGCGCTCAGTTCCGCCGACCAGACGTGGGAGCAGGGGCGCACCGTGCTGGATGGCGCCGACGTCTTCATCGGAGTGTCGAAAGCCGGCCTGTTCAACGCTGAGGACATCGGCCGCATGAGGTCGGAGCCGGTCGTGTTCGCGCTCGCCAACCCCGTGCCGGAGATCATGCCCGATGAGGCTCGCGCCGGAGGCGCTGCCGTGGTAGCTACGGGCAGGTCGGACTTCCCCAACCAGATCAACAACGCGCTGGTCTTCCCGGGCCTGTTCCGCGGCCTGCTCGACCATCGCGTGTCGCACGTGACCACCGCAGTGAAGCTCGCGGCTGCCCGGGCGCTCGCGACTCTCATCGAGGATCCATCGCCCGATCGCATCGTCCCCTCGATCTTCGACGAGCGCGTGGTGCCCGCTATCGCCGACGCCGTCGGCCGCGCCGAGGGATGAGCGTGATCTCCTCGCGGGACATAGGGGAGGCTGTCCGCAGCGCCATCGGCATCGCCGCCACGTCGCTCCGCGCCGACGTGCGCTCGGCGATCGAGCGGGCGGCTGTCTCGGAATCGTCCGCCCGTGGTCGCGAGGTGCTCTCCCAGATGCTGGAGAATGCAGCCATAGCCGAGCGCGATGGCGTGCCGCTGTGCCAGGACACGGGTGCCACCTGGGTGTGGGTGGAGCTCAGTCTCGAGGAGCGGCTGGGCGGCGATCTTGCCGCCGCCGTGGATGAGGCCGTGCGTACCGCGTACCGCGAGGGCGCTCTGCGGATGAGCGTTGTGAGAGACGCGATCTTCGACCGGCGCAACACCGGCGACAACACGCCTGCGTTCCTGGACGTGACGCTTCGACCGGGCACGGGAGCTACCGTGCACGTGATGCTCAAGGGGGGCGGATCAGACAACGCGAGCGTGGTGCGTATGCTCGAGCCCTCGGCAGGAATCGAGGGCGTGCGCCGTCTCGTGCTCGACACGGTGTCCGCCAAGGGAGCGAGCGCCTGTCCGCCGCTGGTGGTGGGCGTGGGTGTGGGAGGGACGTTCGACTCGGTGGGCAAGCTTGCCAAGAAGGCGCTGCTCCGTGAGGTGGGCTCCGCTTCACTGGACGAGCAGACCGAATCGCTGGAAGCCGCGCTCCTGGCCGACGTGAACGCGCTCGGCATCGGTCCGGCCGGTCTCGGTGGGGCAACGACGGCGCTCGCCGTGCACGTGGTCACCGCGCCGTGCCATATCGCCGCGCTGCCGGTCGCGGTGAACCTCGGCTGTTCATCGCTGCGCACCGTGACCGTGGAGATCGGCTGAGTGGCCGCCACGTCAACAGGCGTCGGAGGCGCGGTGCGGCCCGGTAAGGTGCCGTACACAGCGGTCCTGCGCAACAAACGCTTCCGCATGCTCTGGCTGTCGCAGTTCGTGAGCGGGTTGGGCGACTGGCTGGTCGTGGGACTTCTGATCCCGCTCGTGACCACGCTCTCCGGCGGGTCGGCGTTCGCGGTGGCGGGCATCATGATCGCCAAGATAATCCCGTCGCTGCTGTTCTCTTCGGTCATCGGCGCTCTGGTGGACCATTTCGACCGACGGCGTCTGATGATCGCCTGCGACATCATCCGCGCGTTGCTCACGCTGTTGCTGCTCACCACCAACAGCCTGGCCGTCATCTACCTCGTGGTGTTGCTCATGGAGGTGGCTTCGCTGTTCTTCTCGCCGGCGCGCAATGCGCTGATCCCGGATCTCGTCGCCGATCATGAGGTGGCTGTCGCGAACGGACTTGCGTACACGACACAGCAGGCGAGCATGCTCATCGGGCTCACGATGTCCGGCGGTATCCTTGCCGGTTTCGAGGCGCTCGTGCGGTGGATCCTGGAGAGCGGATTCCCGCTGGTGGACGTGTTCGTCGGACCGTTCACTCCCGCGCTCCTCGGGCCGCGTGCGGGCGTGATCCTCAACAGCCTCACCTTTGTCGCCTCGGCGCTGCTTCTGCGCAGGATCAAGGTGGATGCGCGAGCCCGGCGGGACGCAACCGGGCGCTTTCAGTTCTCGCTCATCGGCAAGGATATGCTGGAGTCGTTCAGGTTCATGGGCGAGCACCGCGAGTTCCGCGGTCTGCTCATCACGATCGCGACAGCGATACTCGGCGGCGGCTCGATCATCACCGTCGGTCTCGCGTACGTACAGGACATCCTTGCCCGCGGCGTGCCGATCCTCGAGCAGTTCGAGGCGATACAGCGACTGGTGGCCGCGCCGCAGACCTTCGTGTTGGTGCTGATGGCCGTGGGGATGGCTGCCGGCGCCGTGATAGCGCCGAAGATCGCCGATCGGGTGTCGCTGCAGCTGCTGTTCCTCGGGGCGGTGGCCGTCTTCGGGGTGGGGATGTTCGTGTTCGCGAGCGTGAGCCTGTACTGGGTATCGCTGCTCTTCGCCATCACGGCGGGCTTCTGCATCGCTTCGCTCACGGTCGCCGGGAACACCTATGTGGCCCGTACCGTCACCGGCGAGCTCCGGGGCCGCGTGTTCACTGCGATGGAGTCGGTGATCAGGGTCTCGCTTCTCCTGTCGATGGTGGTCGTGGCCCCCCTTGCCGACCTGCTTGCCGCATTGATCGGCGGTCTGAGTGAAGGCATGGCCGATCCGTCATGGTTCAGCGGGCCCCGTGTCACGCTTCAGCTCGCGTCACTGATCGTCCTCGGCGCGGCATACTATGCGTACCGGACGCTCGACTGGCGTACGTCGACGGCCGGAGACGAGGAGAGGACGATCGCCGATGAGTGAGGCGGTCCGCATACGGCTGCCGGACGACGCCGGCCGCCTGAGAACCCTGCGTGCGGGGACCCGCGTGCTGCTCTCGGGACCCGTGTACACGGCCCGTGACGCGACACATGTACGGCTCATCGAGGACCTCGGGGCGGCGGGTACGCTGCCGTTCGGGCTCGAAGGCCAGGTGCTCTTCTACGCGGGTCCCACCCCGCCGTCTGCGGGGCGTTCCGCGGGCGCCGTGGGGCCCACGACGGCGAGCCGCATGGACGCATGGACGCCCCGTCTGCTGGAGGCGGGCATCGCTGCCACGATCGGCAAGGGGACACGCTCAGCCGAGGTGAGACGGGCGTGCATGGAGCATGGCGCGGTGTATCTCGCCACCGTGGGCGGTGTCGCCGCCCTGCTCGCCACGAAGGTCGTCTCCGCCGAGACGGTCGCCTACGGCGACCTCGGCACCGAGGCGCTCGTCAGGATGGAGCTCGAGGAGCTCCCGGCGTGGGTGGCGCTCGACGCAGCCGGGAACGACCTGTACGAGGAGGCGCGCATCGGCTCGAACGGCGCGGCTGAACGACCGGCAACCACCGGAGAGGGGGTGGACGACCAGTGAGCGGACTGATGATCACCTTCGAGGGCGGCGACGGCTCGGGCAAGTCGACCCAGATCGCCCTGCTCGCCGGGCGTCTCAGGTCGCTCGGCCATGAGGTGCGCACGTACCGCGAGCCCGGCGGCGTGGCCCCGGGCGATCCCGGCGAGCGCATCCGCGACATCCTCCTCGATCCGGTGCATGTCGAGCTTGGCGTTCGCGCCGAACTGCTGCTGTACGAGGCGAGCCGGGCGCAGCTCGTTGCGGCACACTATCGTCCGGCCCTTGAGGCGGGCGCGATCGTGCTCTGCGACAGGTACGCCGACTCCAGCGTGGCCTACCAGGGGTACGGCCGTGCCGTCTTGTCGGTCGAGGAGGTGCACGAGCTCAACCGGATCGCCACCGGCGGGCTCGTGCCCGACCTCACGCTGCTGCTCGATGTGGACCCGGCCGCTGGTCTCGCGCAGGCGGCCCTGGCAGGCATGGATCGCCTGGAGGCCGCAGGGCTCGACTTCCACGAGCGCGTGCGCGTAGGCTATCTGCGCATCGCCGAGGCGGAGCCCGGGCGTGTGAAGGTCGTTCCGCGCAGCTCGGAGGCATCGGTGGCCGAGGTCGTGTGGCGGCATGTCGAGCCCTTGCTCGCGAGGCTGACGCCATGACGCGCTGCGTCTGGGACGGGCTGATCGGCCAGGAGCGGGTCGTGTCGCACCTGAGAGGGGCCGCCGAGAGCGGCACGGTCGCCCACGCGTACCTCTTCGTCGGGCCCACCGGCGCCGGGAAGAAGAGCGCGGCGCGAGCGTTGGCATGCACGCTCTTCTGCGACGACGGCGGATGCGGTTCGTGCGGCGACTGCCGGCGTGTGCGCGCCGGGTCGCACCCCGACCTCCACATCTTCGCCCCCGAGGGCGTCACCTACGTGGTGGGGCAGATCCGCGACATCGTGCGCGACGTGCACCTCAGGCCCGCCGAGGCGTCTCGAAAGGTGTACATCATCGAGGGCGCCGACCGCTTCAACGACGCGAGCGCGAGCGCGTTCCTCAAGACGCTGGAGGAGCCGCCCGCCGACGTGGTGATGGTGCTTATCGCCCGGGAGTTCGAGGACGTGCTGCCGACGATCGCCTCGCGGTGCCGCATCGTGCGGTTCGCGCCGGTGCCGCCATCGGTGGCGCGGGCCCTCGTGATGGAGCGAAGCGGAGCCGGCGAGACCGAGGCGCAGGCCGCGCTGGCGGCATCGGACGGTGTGATCCCGCGGGCGATCGAGTTCCTCGGTTCCCCGGGCAGGCGCAACGCGCGCTCCACGATACTCGGCATCCTCAAGCGGCTCGCGGTGATGGATGGGCACGACGTGCTCATGGCGGCCCGGGAATTGCTTGGTGCGGTGCGTGCGCCTGTGGAGGAGATGAAGTCGGCTCAGGCCGAGGAGGCGGAGCGCGTCCGCGAGTTCCTCTCCCGGGGCGTGATGAGCGATCTCGAGAAGCGTCAGAAGCGTGAGCTCACGGCACGTGAGCGAGAAGGCGTCACCGAGATCATGAGCGTCACCGAGAGCTGGGTGCGCGACTGCCTGGTGATGGCGCGGGGCGCGGCTGAGCTGGTAGACAACGTGGATGCCGCGGACGCTACCGCCGAGGTGGCGCGGGTGCTGAGCACGCCCGCCGCGCTGCGCGCGCTGGATGCGGTGGGTCGCGCGCGACAGCGCATGGCCTATAATGTGAGCCCCCAGCTGGCCGTCGAGGCCATGCTGTTCGACATACAGGAGGTTCTACGATGCCCACGGTAGTGGGAGTCCGCTTGAGATACGCCGGCAAGGTCTTGTACTTCGACCCGGCCGGTACGCAGCCCGAAGAGGGCGACAACGTCATAGTCACCACCGAGCGAGGCCAGGAGTACGGGGAGGTGGTCCTCCCGCCGCGCGACGTCGACGACGAGGACGTCCCCGCGGCGCTGAAGCCTGTGCTTCGCATCGCCACGGCCGAGGACGACGCGACGGAGGAGGGCCACCGGGCACGTGAGGCCGAGGAGTTCGAGCGGTTCCGCGAACTCGTGCGCAAGCACGGCCTCGACATGAAGCCCATCGGCGTGGAGCACCTTTTCGACGACTCCAAGGTGATCTTCTACTTCGCCGCGGAGGAGCGGGTCGACTTCCGCGAGCTCGTACGCGAGCTCGCATCCGAGATACACAATCGGATCGACATGCGGCAGGTGGGCGTGCGCGACGAGGCGCGCATGGTGGGCGGTCTGGGCCACTGCGGTCAGCAGCTATGCTGCGTGCGTTTCGGCGGCGAGTTCCAGCCGGTCTCGATCCGCATGGCCAAGGAACAGGACCTGCCGCTCAACCCGTTGAAAATCAGCGGGCTGTGTGGCAGACTCATGTGCTGTTTGCGGTACGAGTACGAGGCGTACAAGGACTTCAAGCAGCGGGCGCCCAAGTGTGGCACGCAGGTGGACTTCTCCGACGGTACGTTCGGCAAGATCTCGTCGATGAACGTACCCAGGGAGACGCTGACGGTCCGGCAGCAGGGCGGACCGGAGCTGACGGTCCCGCTCACGGCGCTCGACTGCAGCGCCGGGCGAGGATGTCCGTGCAAGCTCGACACCGCGGTAGTGGAGCAGCAGGCAGCGGCCGTTGCGGTGGCTCGTGGGACGACGCCGACCTTGCGAGAGGCGGAGCGCATCACGGAGGAGAAGTCCTCCCAGCGCCCCAAGTCGTCTCGGCGGAAGCGGCGGAGTTCGAAAAGCGGCGGCCAACAGCCCGGGTCGAAGCCGGACGCCCAGAAGAGCGACGGGCAGCAGAAGCAGGGCGGTCAGAAGAAGAGCGGCAAGTCGTCCGGACGGTCCGGGCAGGATACGCAGAAGCGGACCGATCGTTCGCAGAAGCAGCAGGGCACGACGCCCTCCACGGAGGGTGGTACCACCAGCAGTAGCGGGCGGAGGCGGAGACGCCGCCGGCCGCGTCCGGAGAGCGGGTCCGCTCCGGCAGAATAGGCGTCATGCCGACGTAGCTCAGCTGGTAGAGCAGCGCACTCGTAATGCGCAGGTCAGCGGTTCGAATCCGCTCGTCGGCTCCACAGAAGACCGGCCCGCGGGAGGTTCGCCTCCCGCGGGTCTTCGTTTTCCTGCCCGTGCTCCGACCGTCTGTCGGATGGGTGCCCCCTGGGTCCCGCGGGCGGCACTATCCTTGCTACCCTTGTCGGCGATGACCCCCGGGAGGTCCATGATCTCGCACAGCCGACCCATCCTCGGTCCGCGCCGTCTGCGTCTGGCGGCACTTGCGGTCACCGTTGCATCGCTTTTCGCACCCGCAGCCCTCGCGCCGGCGGCGCACGCCGCCGTCTGGTCCGTTGACACGTACGCGCGCACGGAGGCGGATCTGCGGACCCGTTGGGAGGCGCTCGCGCCGACGTACGAGGGGACGCCGTACGTGCGGGTCCCGTCTATAGTGGCGCCGTACGCGCCCGGCGAGACCACGCAGGCGTTCGTGGAAGACGGGCTCGGGATCATCAACTACGGGCGCTACCTCGCCGGGTTGCCCTCGGATGTGGTGGCCGACCCGACGTTCAACCTCGACGGGCAGTACGGCGCCGTGCTGCTGGCCACCTGCACGTCCCTCACGCACTATCCGGCCCAGCCGGACGATATGGGCGACGAGTTCTACGAGCGCGGCTATCAGGCCACCTCCAAGAGCAACATCGGGCTGGGCTACCCGGACGCCGAGAGTTTCGAGCGTGCGTGCCTCGACGACTCCAGCTCGAGCAACATCCCCGCGCTCGGCCACCGGCGGTGGTTGCTCAACCCGTCGATGATGCGTACCGGCATCGGTTTCGCGGGTGACGGCTACACCACCAGGATCACCACATACGCCACGGACCGCTCCCGGGCTGACGACGTCTCCTACGACTTCATCGCCTGGCCGTCCCCCGGCATCTTTCCGGTGGAGTTCGCCGAGGGGATCCGCTCGTCTGGCGTCACGCCGTGGTCTATCACGCTCAACCCCGATCGGTACGACTGGACCGACAAGAACGGGGACGGGCTCGCGTACGTCGTGACGCTGAGGCGCGTCTCGGACGGGCGCACCTGGACGTTCGATGCGTCCGACACCGACATATGGGGCGAGTTCTTCACCACAGACTTCAGCTACTACGGTGACGCGCGCAACGCGTTCATCTTCCGCCCCGACCCCGACGACCTGTGCGAGTTCCAGGCGGGGGAGCAGTATGACGTCCGCCTCTCCGGCGACATCTACGCCGAGGGGACAAGCGCCGCCGTGGATGTGGTCTTCCGCACGAGTTTCGGCGCGTTGACCGGTCCGGCTACGACGTTCGCGGCGCCGGTGGTCCCACCTGGCGACACGCTTGCCGGCCCGATCTCCACGCGGTATGCGGGAGACGACCGCTATGAGACTGCGGCGGAGGCGGCGATCGACTCGTTCTCGGATGGCGCGTCGACCGCCGTGATCGCGTGCGGGGGCTCGTTCGCGGATGCGCTTGCCGCCGCGCCGCTCGCCGGCGCCGTGGACGGACCCATCCTGCTCGCGGGCACCGATGTGCTGCCCGGTGCGACTTCCGCCGCGCTGCGAACGCTCGGCGTGAAGAAGGTGTACGTGGTGGGAGGCCGGAGCGTCGTCTCGGATGCCGTGCTCGAGCGGCTGTGTGGTTCGGGCATCGTCGCCGAGCGGATCGCCGGACGGGACCGCTACGCCACCGCGCGCGCCGTGGCCGAGAAAGCCGTCAGCCTGGGCGCCGTCACGGGCCAGGCGTTCCTGGTGCGAGGGGATGACTTCGCCGACGCGCTCGCGGTCTCATCGATCGCGGCCAAGGAGAAAGTACCCGTCCTTCTCACGCCATCGGACGCTCTGAGCGCGGAGACCAGGACGTTTCTCGTGAACGCAGGCACCCGGGACGTGTACATCGCCGGCGGTACGGCTGCGGTGGGAGCCGCGGTGCAGGCGACGGTTGACGCGCTCCCGGGCGTCACCGTGGTCCGATGGGCGGGGAGCGATCGGTACTCGACCGGCGTGACCGTCGTGATCCGTTCCATGGAGGTGTGGGATATCCCGATGGCCGACATCGGTCTCGCCTCGGGCGCCGGCTACGCCGATGCGCTGGCGGGTGGCGCTGTCATGGCCCACCGCGGCGGACCGCTCCTGCTCACGGCACCGAGCGCTCTCTCGGCTCCTGTTGCCGGGCTGATCGCGGCAAACGGCGAGACAGTGCGGCAGGTCGAGTACTTCGGCGGTACGAGCGCGCTCTCGGCTGCCATTCCCGCTACGGTGAGCGCCCTCGTACCCTAGCGTCAAACGCCTCACACACGCCTCTTGCGCGAGAATGTAACTCGTGTTACTTTGTCGCGACGCGCCCCTGACGGGATGTATGCTCTGCCCGTTGAGAGGGCGCCGCTGTATCCACGGGCCACCTGCCACCTCAGGGTGCCGGGTGTGAGAGCGGGAAGGAGGCGGGACGTTGACGGGTGCCACCGGGCTGGATCATCTGGCGGTGGGTGTGTTCCTCTTGTTCGGCGTCGCCTTCGTCGTGCTCGTCGTATGGGTCTCGAACCTGCTCTCGCCAAAGGGAGCAGATGCGCCAGACCGCCTCGAGCCCTATGAGTGCGGCTCCGAGCCGGTGGGTCCATCGTGGGTGCAGTTCCGTGTGGGCTACTACGTCTACGCGCTCCTCTTCGTGGTCTTCGACATCGAGACCGTCTTCCTGTACCCGTGGGCCGTTGCCTACGGCCAGCTCCCGCTCTTCATCCTTGTGGAGATGGTCGTCTTCATCGCGATTCTCGCTGCCGGGTTGGCCTACGCCTGGAAGGAGGGCGCGCTCAGATGGCGCTAGACCGTCTCACGGGCGAGAACTCCTTGCTGTTCATCAAGAGCGAGCAGCTCTTCGACCTCGCGCGCACCAACAGCCTCTGGTACATCTCCTTCGGCATCGCGTGCTGCGCGATCGAAGGACTCATGAGCGCCTCGGGCCCGCGGTTCGATTTCGACCGCTCGGGCGTGTTCTTCCGCAACTCGCCGCGTCAGGCCGACGTGATGATCGTGGCCGGCACCGTGAACGTGAAGATGGCCGAAACAGTCCGCCGCCTGTACGAACAGATGCCCGAGCCGAAGTGGGTCGTGGCGATGGGGGCGTGCGCGTCCACCGGCGGCCCCTTCCGCGAGTACCCCAACGTGGTGATGGGCGTGGACAAGGTTCTCCCGGTGGATGTCTACATCCCCGGATGCCCACCGCGCCCGGAGTCGGTGCAGTACGCCTTCATCGAACTGCGCAAGAAGATCAGAGCGAAGACGGAGGAGCGCAATGCGGCCCGGCATCGATGACATCCGGACGCTTGTCGCGGCGGCCGGTGTGGCGGTCGAGGCGGAGGACGCCGCTCTCGGCGTCGTGGCCCGCGTGGCGGCTCACGATGCGATCGATGCGCTCTCGGCGTTCAGCGCGGGCGGCTACGAGTCGCTCGTCGACTTCGACGGTATCGACACCGGTGAGGCGATCGAACTCACGTGGCGATTGCGGTCCTACTCGATGGACTGCGAGGCGTACCTCAAGACCACCGTCGCGTATGACGCGGAGATCCACTCCGCCTGGAACGTCTACCCCTCGGCGTTGATGCCCGAGCGGGAGACCGCCGAGCTTCTCGGCCTCCGTCTCGCGGGGCATCCTAACCCCAAGCGGCTCTTCACCACCGACGGTATCCCTCCATTGCTGCGCAAGGACGTTGCCATCCGCAGCGAGGAGGAGGTGAAGAACCGGTGAGCGACGCGCGCGACGACATCGTGACCGTCGGCCTTCTTGCCGAGGGCACGCACGATCCCGGAACGCCACCGGCGGGTATCCGACGGGCGCCCACCGGCGTCGACGACCTCGCCACCGAGCACCTGATCGTCAACATGGGCCCCCAGCATCCCTCCACCCACGGCGTGCTGCGCCTGCTCGTGGAGCTCGACGGTGAGGAGATCAAGAACGCCGAGGTCACGCTCGGCTATCTGCATCGCGGGATCGAGAAGCTCGCCGAGCACCGCCGGTTCGACGCCATCGGCACCCTCATGGATCGCGGCGACTACGTGTCGGGCATCATGGGTGAGACCGCCGTGGCGCTCGCCGTGGAGCAGCTGATGGAGATAGAGGTGCCACGCCGCGCGCGGTGGATACGCGTGATGATGGCCGAGATCAACCGCATCGCCACCCACCTGCTCTGGTACGGCACGATGGGGCTCGATACCGGCGCCATGGGGCCGTTCCTGTATGCGATGCGCGACCGCGAGTCGCTCCTCGACATCCTGGAGGCGGTGAGCGGCGCCCGCATGATGTTCAACTACGTGCGCCCCGGCGGCGTGGTGGCCGACCTCCCCGTGGGCATCGACACGAAGATCCGCGAGTTCTGCGACGCGTTCGACACGTACGTCGAGGAGCACGACGCCATCCTCTCGGGCAACGAGATCTTCCAGGCCCGCCTCAATGGCATCGGCGTCATCGACGCCGAGAAGGCGTTCGCCTTCGGCCTCACGGGCCCCAACCTTCGCGCCGCTGGCGTGGACTTCGATCTGCGGAAGCGGCGCCCCTACGACGCCTACGACGAGATGGACTTCGATGTCCCGCTCGGCACCACGGGTGACGCGATGGACCGGTTCTCCGTACGGATGGAGGAGATGCGGCAGTCCAACCGCATCATCCGCCAGTGCATCGAGGGCATGCCCGAGGGCGAGCACACCGCCAAGGTGCCCAAGGTCCTGCGACCGCCTGCGGGAGAGGTGTACGCGTCGGTGGAGTCGGCACGAGGCGAGGTGGGGGTCCATCTCGTCACCGATGGCGGCATGTCACCGTACCGCATGCACTACCATGGCCCGTCGCTTTACGCGCTCCAGGCGCTCGAGGACATCATCCCGGGTCATCTGATCGCCGATGGCTGCGTGATGATCGGCTCCACCGACATCATGCTCGGGGAGGTGGATCGATGAGTCCCGCCCTCGAGGTCGTCGTCAAGCTCGTGTCGATCATCGGCCTGATGCTCACCAACGGCGTGTTCATGATCTACCTGCTGCGCAAGGTGCTCGGACACCTGCACATCCGCCTCGGCCCGATGCACGTGGGGCCGCACGGCATCCTGCAGACGATGAACGACGTGATCAAGCTCCTCACCAAGGAGGACCTCACGCCGCGGCTGGCCGACAAGGCGCTCTTCTACCTGGCGCCGATGATCGTGTTCGTGCCGTCGTTCATGGCGTACCTCGCGCTGCCGTTCTCCGACACGCTGAAGGCCACCTCGCTTGAGACCGGACTGCTCTTCACGCTTGCGGCGCTCTCGGTGGTGCCCATCGGCATCCTGCTGGCCGGCTGGTCGTCGGGCAACAAGTGGGGTCTGTTGGGCGGTATGCGCTCGGCGGCGATGCAGATCGCCTACGAGGTGCCGCTGCTGCTCTCGGTCCTCCCGGTGGTGATGCTCGCGGGCACCACAGACCTTGGCAGGATCGTGGAGGCGCAGGCGGGCCTTCACCTCGGGTTCATCCCCGCATGGTTCATCGCCAACCCGTTGCTGTGGCCGTCGTTCGTGATCTTCGTCATCGCGTCGCTCATCGAGGTCAACCAGACGCCGTTCGATATGTCCGAGGCCGAGTCGGAGCTCGTGGCCGGCTTCGGCGCCGACTACACGGCGATGAAGTTCGGTCTGATCTACCTCTCCGAGTTCTCCAACACCTTCATCGTCTCGGCGATCGGCGTGACGCTCTTCTTCGGCGGCTGGCTGGTGCCGTGGATACCGATGGCCTGGTACGACGCGGTGCCCGTGCTCGCTCCCACGGTGTTCATCCTCAAGACCTATCTCGGGATCGTGTTCATGTGGTGGATCCGCGGCACATACCCGCGCGTGCGGATCGACCAGCTCATGGACCTCGGCTGGAAGCGGTTGATCCCCGCCGCGCTGGTGATGATCGTGCTCACCGGCGTGGTGGACAAGCTCATCGTGCCGCTTGTGACCGGGACGGTGGGGTAGGCATGTGGGGCAAAGGACTCATAAACGGCCTGCGGCTGAGCCTCAAGAACGCGATGCGCGGTCCCATCACGGTGCAGTACCCCTACGAGAAGCTCGAGATCCCCGAGCGCTCTCGCTGGGCGGTGCGGCCCAAGTTCTTCGACGACGGCTCTCCCAAGTGCACCGCGTGCATGACGTGCGTGCGCGTGTGTCCCGACCACATCCTCTCCCTTGACGTGGAGACGCGCGAGGACAAGACCAAGCACATCGAGGCCTTCGGGTACGAGGTGGGCGCGTGCATGATGTGCGGCCTGTGCGTGGAGGCGTGCCCGTTCGACGCGATCCTGATGAGCCACGAGTACGAGCTTGCCGTGACGGATCCGGCGGCTCTCTCGGAGAACCTGCTTGAGAACACCGATGCCGCCACCAGCGCCCGCCACAAGGCCGAGAAGGAGAAGCTGGCGGCGCACCCGGCCGACGAGCCCGCCGGGGGCGGTGAAGCCTCATGAGCGAGACGATCCCGGCGGTGGCCTTCTACCTGCTCGCGTTCGCGGCGCTCGGCGGCGCCGTCTCCATGATGGCCACGCGCAACGTGGTGCACGCCACCGTGTGGCTCCTCGAGGTGATGCTGGCGACCGCGGGGATCTACCTGCTCCTCGGCGCCGAGTTCCTGGCGCTGGTGCAGGTGCTGGTCTACGCAGGCGCCGTGGCGGTGCTCACGCTGTTCACGGTGATGCTCACACTGCGCCGTCGCGAGGATGCGGTACGCCCGTTCCCGCCGGCGTGGGGCTCGCTCGCGCTGGCCTCGCTGTTCACCGGCGCCGTCCTCCTGGCGATCAGGGCGTTCTGCGCCGTGGCGCCGGCGATGCCCGCGGAAGCGCCGGGGATCGAGGCGTTCGGTACCGAGATGTTCACCACCTGGATGGTGCCGTTCGAGATCGCCTCCCTCGTCCTGCTCGTCGCTCTCATCGGCGCCGTGTGGTGGACGGGAGGTGACGACCGGTGACGGTGGGTCTCCCGCAGCTGCTCGGTCTCGCCGCGATGCTCTTCGGCATCGGGCTCTACGGCGCGCTCTCGCGCAAGAACGCCGTGCACGTGATGATGTCGCTCGAACTCATGGCCAACGCCGTGAACATCAACCTCGTCGCGTTCTCGCGGTTCGTCACCCCCGAGGCGATGACCGGTCAGTTCTTCGCCGTCTTCTCGATGGTCGTATCCGCCGCCGAGATCGGGATCGGTCTCGCGCTTGTGCTCGCCATCTATCGCCGGAAGAAGAGCGTCGAGCTTGACGCCGTCCAGGAGTTGAAGGGGTGAGCATGGGCTACGTCGTCCTCATACCGCTCCTCCCGGCGCTTGCGTTCGCGATCCTCGCTCCGCTGTCCCGCCCGGCGCGTACGCGCGCGGTGCCGCTCGCGGTGGGCGCCGTGCTCGGGTCGCTTGCACTCTCCATCGCCGCGTTCCTGGCGGTCTGGCCGGGCGGCCACGCGGGAGAACCGGTGTGGCAGGGCGCGGTCACCATCGCGAACATCGGCGATCGTGCGTTCTCCCTCGGCCTCCAGCTTGAGCCCGTGTCGGCCGTCATGCTGCTCGTGGTGAGCCTCGTGGGCGCGGCCGTGCAGGTGTATTCGCTCGGCTACATGCATCGGGAGGAGCGGATCGGCTGGTACTACGCCGCGCTGTCGCTCTTCACCGCCGCCATGCTGGCGCTCGTGCTCTCGGACAACTTCCTTGGGCTCTTCATGGCCTGGGAGGTCATGGGGTTGTGCTCGTACCTGCTCATCGGCTTCTGGCACGAGCAGGAGCCGCCGAGGCTCGCGAGCATCAAGGCGTTCCTCACCACCAAGGTGGGCGACCTCGGGTTCATGCTTGCGCTCGCCGTCATCTACGCCGAGGTGGGAGCGTTCGACTTCCATGCGGTGCTCGGTCACGAGTGGACGGCGGCATCGGCCACGCCGGTGGCGCTGCTGCTGCTCTTCGGCGCGATGGGCAAGAGCGCGCAGTTCCCGCTGCACGTCTGGCTGCCCGACGCCATGGCCGGCCCTACGCCGGCCTCCGCGCTCATCCACGCGGCCACGATGGTGGCGGCGGGTGTGTTCCTGGTGGTCCGCGCGTTCCCGATCTTCGAGGCGAGCGGCGTGGCGCTCACGGTCACCCTGTGGGTGGGGTTGGTCACCGCGCTCCTGGCGGGGCTGCTCGCGATGGTGCAGCACGACATCAAGAAGGTGCTCGCGTACTCCACGATCTCGCAGCTCGGGTTCATGTTCATCGCGCTTGGCGCCGGCGGTTCCACCGCAGCCCTGTACCATCTCGTGACCCACGCGTATTTCAAGAGCCTGCTCTTCCTCGGCGCAGGGGTGATCATCCATGCGGCGCACACGCAGGACATGCGGGAGATGGGCGGGCTGGCAGGTAAGCTGCCGGTCACGTCGCTCGCGTTCGCGTCGGGCTCGCTGGCGCTCGCGGGCATCGTGCCGTTCTCGGGGTTCTGGTCGAAAGACGAGATCCTCACCGTGCTGCTGCACGAGCATCAGTACGTGGCCTTCGGCATCGCGCTTCTCGCCGCGCTGGTCACCGCGTTCTACGTGTCACGGCTGTGGTTCCGGGTGTTCACGGCTCCGCCGCAGCAGGCCGAGCTGCATGAGGGGCACCGTTCGATGCTTGCCCCCATGGTGGTGCTCGCGTCGGTCACCGCGGTCCTCGGCTTCTTCGGGCCAACGCTCGGCGGGTTCCTGGGTCACGAGATCCCGTGGCCGCAGCTGGCGACCGCGGCGATCTCCATCGTGGCAGCCGGCGCGGGTGTGGCGCTCGGCTGGTGGGTGTACGGCCGGCGGACCTCGGTGGTCAACACCCAGGCGATCAAGCAGCGGTTCCCGCACGCGTACGGCGTGCTGGCCAACAAGTACTACTTCGACCTCACCTACGGGTACTTCGTGGTGGGCGGCTACGACGCCCTCACCCGGGCGCTCGCGGTCTTCGACGAGCGCGTCGTGGACGGGGTCGTCAACGGCGCGGCCGCCGCGTGGCGGCGCCTGGCGGGCGGCGGCTGGACGTTCGACCAGCGCGTGGTCGACGGCGCCGTCAACGGCACGGCCGCTGTCGTGAAGGCCGCCGGGGCCCGTGTACGCACGCTCCAGACCGGCAGTGTGCGCGGTTATCAGACGCTCGTCGCCGGGGCCGTGGTGCTCCTGGTGATCTGGATCTTCGTGAAAGGGGTCTGACGCGTGGACTTCCCACTGCTCACGCTCATCGTCTTCCTGCCGCTTCTGGGCGCGGCCGCGGTCGCGCTGCTCGGCAACGCGCGCGCATCCGCCGGCCGCGCGGTCGCGGCAGTCGTCGCGGCCGTGGACCTGGGGCTCGTCGCGTGGCTCACGGCGCGGTTCGACGTCGCCGCCGGGATGCAGTTCACGGAGATTGCCGAGTGGGTCCCGCAGGCCGGCATCACGTACCACCTCGCGGTGGACGGCATGTCGCTCGCGATGGTGGCGCTCTCGGCGCTGCTCACGCTGCTCGCGATCGTCGCCTCGTGGAAGACCGACAGGAACCCGGCGCTCTGGTTCTCGATGCTGCTCCTGCTCGAGGTGGGGATGAACGGCGTGTTCCTCGCGATGGACTTCGTGCTCTTCTACGTCTTCTGGGAGCTCGTCCTCGTGCCGATGTACTTCCTCATCGCCACATGGGGTGGGCCGCGCCGTCAGTACGCGGCCGTGAAGTTCTTCCTGTACACGCTCTTCGGCAGCGTCTTCATGCTCGTGGGCATCATCGCGCTCTATCTCCAGACCGGTACGTTCGGCATCCTGGAGATGGCGGGCGCCGGGCTCGATCCGTCGTTCCAGTGGTGGGTGTTCGCAGCGTTCTTCCTGGGCTTCGCCGTGAAGGTGCCGGTCTTCCCGCTCCACACGTGGCTCCCCGACGCGCACGTCGAGGCGCCCACCGCCGCCTCGGTGTTGCTCGCCGGCGTGCTGCTCAAGATGGGCTCGTACGGCTTCCTGCGCATCTCGCTGCCGATCCTTCCGGATGCCGCCGCCGAGTGGAGCACCTTCATCGCGGCGCTTGCGGCCGTCTCGATCGTCTACGGCGCGGCGGTCGCCTTCGCGCAGACCGACATGAAGAAGCTCGTCGCCTACTCGTCCGTGTCGCACATGGGCTTCGTCATGCTCGGTATCGCGTCGATGACCCCCGAGGGACTCAACGGCGCCGTTGCCGTCATGTTCAGCCACGGTGTGGTCACCGGCATGCTCTTCTTCCTGGTGGGCATGGTCTACGACCGCACGCACACCCGCATGATCGCCGAGGTCTCCGGCCTCTCTTCCAAGGTGCCCGTCGCGGCCGGACTGATGGCGTTCGCCTCGTTCGCTTCGCTCGGGCTCCCGGGCCTCTCCGGGTTCGTCGGCGAGTTCCTGAGCCTCGTGGGCGCGTGGGGCTCGGAGATCCCTGCCGGATGGGTGATCGTCTCGGCGGTGGGTGTCCTCCTCGCGGCCGCGTACATGCTGTGGCTCGTGCAGCGGGTCGTTCTCGGAACGCCCAGCGACGCCGTCGCCCGCATCGACGACCTCGGCGCGCGTGAGATCGCTGTGCTCGTGCCGCTGGTGGCGCTCACGCTGATCGTGGGCGTCTACTGGGACTCGCTGTTGCGCTTCACCGATCCCGCGGTGCGCGCCATCCTCGTGACGATGGGCGGCGCATAGCATGTCCGAGTTCCTGCTGCTCGCTCCCGAGATCATCGTGCTGGCCGGCGCCCTGTTCGCGCTGTTCGCCGACAGGGTGACGCACCGGCCGAGTGCCCCGGCCCACATCGGGGCGCCGCTTGCGGTCGTGGCCGCGGCCGTCGCTCTGGTGATCGGCACGAGGGGCGGCATACTCGGCGGGATGATCGCGCTCGACAGCGTCTCGCTCTTCTCGCGCGTTGCGATCGCGCTGCTGCTCGCCGTGTGGCTGCGATGGGTGTCCGGCAGAGGCACAGGGGCGGAGCGTCCGGCCGAGGCGGTCGCCTTTGCGATGCTGTCGGCCGTAGGCGGCATGCTGATGGTCTCGGCGAGGGACCTGATCGTATTCTACATCTCGCTCGAGCTCTCCACGATGCCCGCGTACATCCTCATGGGCTACCGCCGTGCTGACGCGCGGGGGCTGGAGGGCGCCCTCAAGTACTTCCTGCTCTCGATGCTCACGAGCCTTGTGATGCTGTACGGCCTGTCCTTCGCATACGGCATCTCCGGCTCAACGTCCTACGCCGACCTGGGGCGGCTCGACGGCGGCGTGCTCGGCCAGCTGGCCGTGGCGTTCGTGCTCGTGGGGCTGTTCGCCAAGCTCTCGGCCGCACCGTTCCATTACTGGACGCCCGACGCCTACGCCGGCGCTCCCGCATCGTCGGTGGCATACGTCTCAACGGTCCCCAAGGTGGCCGGGACCGTGGCGCTCGTGCAGCTCGTCGCCGCCTTCGGCGCCAACGGCGCCACGGTCACGGGCGTGCTCGTGGCCGGCTCGCTGCTCTCGATGGCGATCGGGAACCTGGCGGCCTACCCGCAGACCGACCTGCGTCGCCTCATGGCCTACTCCGGTGTCGCGCACAGCGGGTACATCCTGCTCGCCGTCGCGGCTGGCGGAGCCGGCGGACACGCCGCGGTCTTCTACGCCGTGGCGTACGCGGTCCCGTCGATGGCGCTGATGCTGCTCGGAGCCGAGGAGGGTACCGCGCTCGACGACCTGGGCGGCCTGGCAGCCAGGCGTCCGGCGATCGCGTGGGCGGCCGTTGCGTGGCTGCTGTCGCTCGTGGGCATCCCGCCCATGGTCGGCTTCTTCGGTAAGCTGTCGATGTTCACCGCTGCGGTCGAAGGCGGCTTGCTCTGGCTTGTGCTCGTTGCGGTGGCGATGAGCGTGGTCTCGGCCGGATACTACTTCCGTGTGCTGCGGGCCTTGTTCTTCGGTGAGCGCCTGGATGCCGGCACGGTGGCGGGCAAGCCGGCCGTGGCGATCGCGTTCGGCGCGCTCACCGTGGCCACCCTTGCGCTCGGTGTGTTCGCATCCGGCGTGATGGACGTGTTCGGCCTGCGGTTCTAGGATCGCCGCCGACCGGGTATAGGACACCCGGAAGGGAAGTGATCAACCATGCATGAAACCCCTCCCGATCCCAGACCGGCACCCGCGGCGTCGGCACGTCGCAGTGGCGGCGGCTCGTGTCTTGCCGCACTCGCCGCCGGTGTGATCGGCGGTCTGATCGGCGCTGTCGTCACTGCGGCGGTGCTGGCGGTGATATGGCAGCCGTTCTCCGACACGGACGCGGATACCCCGGCAGGCACGGCGACACAGACGCCACAGCCGGGCGTCACCATCGACGTGCCCGACGCCGACCTGTCATACGCCGAGGCGGTCGCCGTGAAGGCGATGCCGTCGGTGGTGAGCGTGGCCATCGAGCAGTCCGTGTACGACCCGTTCACGGGTGGGACCACCACCCAGGTCGTCGGCAACGGGAGCGGTGTGATCATCCGCGCGGACGGCTATATCGTCACCAACGACCATGTCGTGGCGGGCGCCGACGCGATCAGCGTGACCATAGGGGTCGACACGCTTCCGGCAACGGTCGTGGGCCGCGATCCGTCCTCCGATCTCGCCGTTCTCAAGGTCGACCGCACCGGACTGCCGGCTATCGAGATCGGCTCCTCGGCCGACCTGCGTGTCGGTCAGCCGGTGGTGGCGATCGGCAGCCCCTTCGGACTCGATCAGTCGCTGACAACGGGTGTGGTGTCTGCACTCGGACGTACCAGCTACATGGAGAGCGCCGAGGCCCAGCTGACCGCGTACACCAGCCTCATCCAGACCGATGCGGCAATCAATCCCGGTAACTCGGGTGGTGCGCTCACCGATGCCGAGGGTCGCCTGATCGGGATCAACACCCTGATCCAGACGGGTTCGGAGTACGTGGCGCAGTCGGCGGGAGTGGGGTTCGCCATCCCCGTGGACTACGCGATCAGCGTGGCTGACGACCTGATCGAGACCGGAAGGGCGGAGCATCCTTATCTGGGTGTGTCGAGCATGACGATCAGCGAGCAGATCGCGGCGTGGTACGAGCTGCCTGTCGATGCCGGGGTGTTGGTCGACTCGGTGGCGCCGGGCTCGCCGGCCGAGCGGGCGGGCGTCCAGGCAGGCGACATCATCGTGCGGATCGGTGACGGCCAGGTCGCGAGCATGGAGGACATGTTCCTCGCGATCCGCTCCCACCAGATCGGCGATGACGTGACGGTGGGTATCGTTCGCGGCGAGGAGACGCTCACGCTCGACGTGACGCTCGGCTCGGACGGCGCGCGGTGATGCGTGTGGACCTGATCTGCGTGGGTCGGCTCAAAGAGCGTCACTGGCGGGATGCGGCGGACGAATACCTCAAGAGGCTCACGCCGTACGCGCGAGTGCGCGTCGTGGACATCGCGGATCGTGATGTGAGCGCCGATGAAGGCCGGGCGCTCGCCGCCGAGGCGGCCGACGTCCTGCGCGCCCTACCGGAAAGCGCTGTGGTCGTCGCGCTCGACGTGGACGGCACGGCGCGCTCCTCCGAGAGATTCGCCTCCTGGCTTGACGCCCGCGCCGTGAGCGGGCAGAGCCACGTCTCGTTCATCATCGGCGGCGCGGCCGGACTCCACGGCGACGTGTACGCGAAGGTCGACGAGCGGCTCTCGCTCGGCCCGATGACGCTTCCGCATCAGATGGCGCGCGTGGTGCTCCTCGAGCAGCTGTATCGCGCGTTCCGGATCAGCCGCGGCGAGCCGTACCACAGGTAGCGCCATGGGTCCCACGGTGCATCTCACCCTTACGCGGGCCTGGTGCCTAGAAGAGGGATACCCGCAGGATGAGGCCGAGGCGATCGCCGAGGCCGACTACTCGTTCGACGCGCGGTTCCCCGCTCGCGCCTCGCTGGCCAACATCACCCGCCATTTCGCCCCGACCGCCTGGCTGTGGTCGCGACGCTACCTCACGCTCGCCTGTCGCTTCCGCGACCTCGAGAGGCTCGGCTATGCGATCCACTGCGCGCAGGATGCCGTCTCACACGGCACACTCGGCGAGGGTCATCTGCTGGCGTACGCGGGACTGCGACGCGAGCCGGATTCGTGGGACGCGGCTCCCCGGGGCGTGAGGACGAGGATCGAGCGCGTCACGCGCTCGCGGCTGCGACGCTACCGCTCCGGTACGTGCTGAACACTGACAGGCGGGCCCGCGTGGCGCCCCGGCGGGCCCCGGGCGTCAGGCCACTTCGGTGACCGCTACCCCCACACCCCACTCGGCGGCAAGCGCATCGGCAAGCTCGCGCGCCTCGGTGAGCGTGCCGAACATGCCCGCCGGCTTGGTGGTGTCGTCCGCGAAGGCGAGCGCCACCCACCAGAGCTCCCGCCCGCCCGCGCTGCCGATGCGGTCGCAGCGCACGCGTACCACCTTCCTGCCGTCCGTAGGGATGTTGGAGCTGTCGAGGATGCCCATGTCTGATCTCCTTTGCCGGTTGCGTGTCTGCCTCGCATGAGTGGGGCGCCTCCACTCATAGTGTATCCTGATTGCCCGATACCCACAGATCCGGGAGCCGCTATCGTGCGTGATACCGTGAACGCCATCATCTCCGAGGCCGTTTCCGCTGCGATCGCCGACGGGCGTCTGCCGCTCGCCGAGCCGCCTGCCGTGCACGTCGAGCGCCCCCGTGACCCGTCCCACGGCGACTGGGCCACGAACGTCGCGCTTGTCTCGGCGAAGGCGGCGGGCATGTCGCCGCGCGAGATCGCCGAGGTCATCGCGGGCGAGCTGCGCGCACGGCTTGCGGGTGTGGCCGAAGCGGTCGAGATCGCCGGCCCCGGGTTCATCAACATCCGTCTCGCGCGCGACGTGGTGGCCGATGTGGTCACGCGTGTCCGCGAGGAGGGCGACGCGTTCGGGGCCGGAGAGGCGACGGGACGGCGCGTGCAGGTGGAGTTCGTCTCGGCCAATCCCGTGGGTCCGATGCACGTGGGCCATGGCCGGTGGGCCGCGCTTGGCGACAGCATCGCCCGCATCCTGGCGTTCGCGGGCGACGAGGTGCAGCGCGAGTTCTACGTGAATGACGCCGGCGTCCAGATGGACATCTTCGCCGTGAGCGTCTCCGCTCGCTATCTGGAACTGTGCGGCCGCCAGGTCGAGTTCCCCGAGGACGGGTACCGCGGAGCGTACATCGTCGAGATCGCGCGCGAGATCCTCGAGGCCGAGGGAGAGCGCTGGGCCGATGCGCCTGCCGTCGAGCGCGAGACGCACTTCAGGGAGCAGGCGTACACGGCCGTCCTCGCGCACCTCGAGCGGGTCCTGCACGGGATGGGCGTGGACTTCGACGTGTGGTTCTCGGAGCGCACCCTGCACGCATCCGGGGATGACGGCGTCAGCGCCATCGAGCGGGGGATCGGGCGGTTGCGCGAGGCGGGCTATCTGTACGAACAGGACGGCGCGCTCTGGTTCCGCTCAACGGACTTCGGCGACGACAAGGACCGTGTGCTCAAGAAGGCCGACGGATCCTACACCTACTTCGCCGCCGACATCGCTTATCACGCGGACAAATTCGACCGTGGCTTCGACCTCGTGATCGATATCTGGGGGGCCGACCACCACGGCTACGTGAAACGTATGGAGTCGGCGGTGGCCGCACTCGGCCGCCCGGGCAAGCTCGAGGTCATCATCGGGCAGCTGGTGAACCTCTTCCGCAACGGCGAGGTCGTGCGGATGAGCAAGCGCACCGGCGAGATGGTCACCTTCGAGGACCTGCTCGACGAGGTCGGCACCGACGCCGCTCGCTACTTCTTCCTGCGGCGCTCCACCGACCAGCCGGTGGACTTCGACATCGCGCTCGCCAAGGAGCGCTCCGCCGACAACCCCGTGTACTACGTGCAGTACGCGCACGCGCGGATCTGCAGCATCCTGCGCAAGGCATCAGGCGCCGACACCGCCGATGAGAGCGTGGATGTGGCGGCTGTGGCCGCCGGCATAGTGGCGGGCACGGATGAGCTCGCCCTGCTCGGCTCCGAGCCCGACACCCTCGCCGGTGACGCTGAGCTCGGGTTGCTCCGCAAACTGGCCGAGTTCCCGGAGATCGTCGCGCTTACGGCGCGCCAGCGAGCTCCGCACAAGCTCACCACCTACGCTGAAGACCTCGCGTCAGCGTTCCACCAGTTCTATACGCACTGCCAGGTCGTGGTCGACGACGCGCGGCTCAGGAGCGCCCGGCTGGCACTCGCCGACGCGTCGCGCATCGTGCTGGCCCGCGCCCTCGGCCTGCTCGGGGTGTCTGCTCCACAGCGCATGTAGCGACGGGTCGCTTCGCCTCCGTGTCCCGGGTCGTGTATCCTCTCCCGTACCTGATGACGCCCCAAGGGGAGGAACACCACCATGGCACGGCCTTCGACTCCTCGTCCGCCGGCACAGCCCGATCAGCGCACCGGACACGACCTGTTGCCCGTCCTTCCGATGACCGCCGAGATCAAGGACGGCCGTCTCTGGATCGGCGGTGTGGACACGGTGGAGCTGGCCCGCGAGGCCGGCACGGCGCTCTACGTGATGGACGAGACGACCATCCGTCACCAGCTCTCCGAGTACGTGAAGTGGACGCGCTACCACTGGAAGGACGTGGACGTCGTCTACGCGGGCAAGGCGTTCCTCTCGCTCGCCATGGTGCGGATCGTCGAGGAGGAGGACTGCTGCCTGCTCTGCGCGTCCGGCGGCGAACTCGCCTACGCCGTGCGTGCGGGCTTCCCGATGGAGCGCGTGCAGATGCACGGCAACAACAAGACGCCGGCCGAGCTCGCCGAGTGCCTCGATGCCGGCATCGGGCGCGTGGTGGTGGACAACTTCGAGGAGATGGAGCGTCTCTCGGCACTGGCTGCGGAGCGCGGCGTCACTCAGAAGGTGCTCGTGCGCGTGACGCCGGGTGTGGAGGCCGACACGCACGACTTCATCATGACCGGCGCCGAGGACTCCAAGTTCGGCTTCGGCCTGAACCAGGGCCTCGCGATGGAGGCCGTGAAGCGCGCCGTCGCGCTGCCGGGCCTTGAGTTCGATGGTCTGCACATGCACATCGGCAGCCAGATCTTCGCGCTCCACAGCTACGCCCGGGCGATCGAGGTGATGGTCGCCTTCATGCGGGAGATCGAGAGCGAGACGGGACACGCCGTACGTATGCTCGACGTGGGCGGAGGCCTCGGCGTGGCCTACGGCGCGCCGGACGAACCCTCCACGGTGAAGGACTTCGGCAAGGTCGTGGTCGACGGCATCAAGGAGGAGTGCGAGCGTCACGGCATCGCGGTCCCGCGTATGGCCGTGGAGCCCGGGCGTTCGATCGTTGCGCGCGCCGGCGTGACGCTCTACACCGTGGGCTCGGTCAAGGAGATCCCGGGCATCCGCACGTACGTGGCCGTCGACGGCGGCATGTCCGACAACATCCGCACCTCGCTCTACGACGCCCACTACGAGGCGCTCATCGCCAACAAGGCGGAACAGCCGCGCGAGATGGTGGGCACCATCGCGGGCAAGCACTGTGAGAGCGGAGACATCGTGGTACGCGACGCGCCGTTGCAGTGTCCCGAGCCGGGCGATGTGGTGTGCGTGGCCGCTACCGGCGCGTACTGCCAGTCGATGAGCAGCAACTACAACAAGCAGGTGCGCCCCGGCGTTGTGTTCGTGCGAGATGGACAGTGGCGCTGGGCCGTGCGCCGGGAGACGTACGAGGATCTTCTGCGGACCGACGAAGGCTGAGGGGCGCATCCGGGGCACCGGGTTTGCTGCGAAACGGGCATGAAGAGAGCGGTCAGATACATCTGTCTCGTCGTCGGCGCCGTGTCGCTGGTACTCGGCGTCATCGGCATGTTCCTGCCGATGTGGCCCACCACGCCGTTCCTGCTGCTCGCGGCGGCTTGCTTCGTGCGCAGCTCCGAGCGGCTGTACACGTGGCTCATCGAGCACGAGCGCCTCGGCTGCTACGTCCGCGACTACATGTCGGGCCGCGGGATACCGCGCAGGGCCAAGGTGGTGGCGCTCGGCACCATGTGGGTCACGTCGCAGGCGTCGTGGATGGTCATCATGGCTCACGTGGGCGTGAGGGGGTGGACCGTGGGGTACGCCGTCCTGCTCTTCGTGGTCGCCATCGCCGTGCACTACTACATCGGCTACCACATCCCCACACGCGAAGCCTGCTCTGAAGAGCTGCCGGAGGCAGAGGGCTGACGGCATCGCCGCGCCCCGGCCGTGACGGGGCGCCATCGGCGGGCGTCACTCGGCTACAATGACCGCATACTCGAGCGATGCGGAGGACTCATGCGCACCATCAACGTCGGCCTGATCGGCCTGGGGACTGTCGGCAGCGGCGTCGTGGAGATCTTCGAGCGCCACGCCGAGCAGTTCCGTTCGCGTACCGGCGTGGACATCGCGCTCGTGAAGTGCGCCGACCGCAACCCAGCGCGCGCCGCGGATCTCGGCCTGGCGCCGGAGCGCTTCACCATCGAGGCCGCGGACATCATCCGGGATCCGGACATCGACATCGTAGTGGAGCTCATCGGCGGTACGGGCGTGGCGCGCGAGGTCGTGCTCGACGCGCTCGGCGCCGGCAAGGCGGTGGTCACCGCGAACAAGGCGCTCATGGCCACGCACGGCCGTGAGGTGATGGACGCGGCCGCCGATCAGGGTGTCGACATCCTGTTCGAGGCGAGCGTGGGCGGCGGCATCCCCATCATCAACCCGCTCAAGCACAGCCTCGTGAGCAACGAGATCCAGGCGGTCTACGGCATCGTCAACGGCACCACCAACTACATGCTCACCCGCATGGCCGAGGATGGTCTCGACTACGCGAGCGCGCTGGCTGAAGCGCAGGAGCGCGGATTCGCCGAGGCGGACCCCACCGCCGACGTGGACGGTCTGGATGCGGCGGCCAAGATCGCCATCCTCGCGTCGATCGCCTTCAACTCTCGCGTCACCTTCGCCGATGTGCCCGCTGAGGGCATCCAGTCCATCACGCCGGGCGACATCGCGTACGCGCGCGAGACCGGCTACGAGATCAAGCTGGTGGCGGTCGCCAAGCGCGCCGCCACCGGAGTGGACGTGCGCGTCCAGCCCACGATGATCCGCGCGAGCCACCCGCTCGCCAACGTCAACGGCGTCTACAACGCGATCTACGTGATCGGGGACGCCGTGGGCGAGACGATGTTCTTCGGTGAAGGCGCGGGCTCGCTGCCCGCGGCCTCGGCAGTGGTGGGCGACATCATCGAGGCCGCACGGCACATCGAGCGCGGCTGCGCCGGGCTCGTGGGCTGCACGTGCAGCGAGAGCCTTCCCATCTGCGACATCGCCGACCTGGAGACCTCGTACTACATCCGCCTCACGGCGGCGGACGAGCCCGGCGTGCTTGCCGCCATAGCGGGGGTGTTCGCCACCAACGGCGTGTCGCTCGCCTCGGTCATCCAGCGCCAGACCGACGACAGCGGCGCGGAGATCGTGTGGATCACCCACCGGGCCGCCGAGCGGGACGTGCGGGCCGCGCTGGCCACGATCGACTCGCTTGAGGCCGCGCGCGGCATCGGAACGGTCCTCAGGGTCGAGGAGCTGTAACCGGTGGGCGTCCGCGTCGTGGTGCCGGCATCCTCGGCCAACATCGGTCCGGGCTACGACGCGTTCGGGCTCGCGCTCGGGATCCACAACGAGTTCGAGGGCGAGCTTGCCGCGGCGTGGGGTGTCGAGGTGAGCGGTGAGGGCGCGGGGAGTCTGAGCGCCGATGCCGATAACCACGTGTTGCGTGCCATGGCCCACCTCTTCGAGCGAACCGGACGGCCGGACCTCAGGGCCGAGGTCGTGTGCCACAACGGCATCCCGGTGGGTCGCGGTCTGGGCTCGTCCTCGTCGGCGATCGTGGGCGGCCTGGTCCTCGCCGATGCGCTGGCGGGCTCGCATCTCGACCGTCGCGCGATCTTCGAGATGGCGGCGGCCCTGGAGGGTCACGCAGACAACGTCGCCGCCGCTCTCTACGGAGGGTTCGTCATCACGTCCGATGGCCCGGCGTGCACGCACATCGATCCCGCGGGTGGGATCGCGGCGATCGTCGTTCTGGGCGAACGCGAGCTCTCCACCCACCAGGCGCGGTCGGTCCTGCCCGGGTTCGTCCCGCACAGCGACGCGGCCGCCAATGCGGCGCACGCGGCGCTGCTCGCGGTGGGCATCGCCACCGGCCAGCCGGGGTGCGTCGCCGCAGGCATGTTCGACGCGATCCACGAGCGCTACCGTGCGTTGCTCGTGCCCGACATGGTCACGGTCCGTGAGCTGTTCGAGGCCATCGGGGCCGGTCCCGCGGTGCTTTCCGGCGCCGGACCGAGCATGCTTGCGCTGGTGCAGGCCGAGAACGACGAGCGTGCTCTTGAGCGGGCGCGCCATCTTGCCGAGGTTGCCCGTACGGCGCTCGGTGAGGTCGGCAGAGGCCAGGTCATGGCGGTGCCCGTGGACCGCCACGGTGCGCGGATCGTCTGACGGCACTGATGCGCAGGCTTCGGGAATGGGAATGAACCAGACATCCCCGTGGTCCACTCGTATGTCCGCAGGCCGCTGTCCCCATCGAGACCGGAGCGCCCATGAGCGATAAGAAGCCCGTCGTCATCGCGCAGATCTCCGACCTGCACTGCGGCTCGCAGTACCATATCCCGAGCCTGGCGACCCGGGTCGTCGATGAGATCAACGAGCTCGCGCCCGACGCGCTCATCGTCACGGGCGACCTCACCGACATGGGTTTCCGCCAGGAGTTCAAGGTCGCGCACCGGCTGATCTCCCGCATGGAGGTGGAGAACGTTCTGGTCCTGCCGGGCAATCACGATGCCCGCAACGTGGGCGACCTGCACTTCGAGGAGCTCTTCGGCTCGCGCTCCACCGAGTTGAGGTTCCGTGGCGTGCGCGTGCTGGGGCTCGACTCCTCCGAGCCGGACCTGGATGCTGGACGCATCGGCCGGAACCGCTACCGGTGGATCGAGGAGCGCTTCTCGGATCCCGACGAGTTCAAGATCGTCGCGCTGCATCACCACCTGCTGCCGGTTCCCGGCACGGGGCGCGAGCGCAACATCGTCTACGACGCGGGCGACCTGCTCCGTGTGCTCGCCGGCAGCGGCTGCGACATGGTCCTCTGCGGCCACAAGCACGTCCCTCACGTATGGCGGCTCGAAGACATGATCGTGGTCAACGCCGGTACCGCGTGCTCGCATCGTCTCCGCGGCATGACGCGGGCGAGCTACAACATCCTCGAGGTGACCGACGAGCGTGTACGGGTCATCCTCAAGCACCCGTTCGCCGAGCCCGAGACGGTGGCCGACTACGCGCGCGACTTGCGGAAGGTCTGCGTGTGGCAGCCGAGCGACACCGATCAAGGCGCCGACACATCGGCCGAACCGCCGTCGGGGAAGTGCTCGCGATGAGCAGGGTCGTCGCGCTCATCGACGGGGAGCACTACCCGCCCGTGGTGCGGTTCGCGCTCGACGAGCTGCGGCGCACGCACGAGGTGGTCGCGGCAGCGTTCATCGGCGGCACCGAGAAGGTCGACGCCGCGGGCGGCGAGGATGTCTACGGCCTGCCCGTGGTACGCGGCTCGAACGCCTCCGATGCGCTGCGCAGCGCGATCGAGCGGTTCAGACCCGATACCATGATCGACCTCTCCGACGAGCCGATCGTCTCGGCAGCAGACCGTTTCAGGCTCGCCAGCGAGGCGCTTGCGCTGGGCGTGGGCTACGTGGGCGCCGATTTCGCCTTCGATCCTCCCGCCGCCAGGGTGGCGCTCGACACGCCCGCGCTCGCGATCATCGGAACGGGCAAGCGCGTGGGCAAGACGTCGATCTCCGCTTACGTGGCGCGCCATCTCGACGCTCGGGGCCACCGCGTGGTCGTGCTTGCGATGGGTCGCGGAGGACCCGCCGAGCCGGAGCTGATCCGGGGGGACGAGGTGGCGCTCACCACCGAGGACCTGCTGGCGCTTGCGGAGCGCGGCGTGCATGCCGCCTCGGACAACTACGAGGACGCCGTGATGAGCAGGGTGCCCACCGTGGGCTGCCGCCGGTGCGGCGGGGGGCTGGCGGGGGAGACGTTCTTCAGCAACGTGCCCGAGGGGGCTCGCCTCGCGGACTCGCTCGGTCGCGACCTGGTGATGCTCGAGGGTTCGGGCGCCGCGATCCCGCCGGTACGTGCCGACGCCACGCTCCTCGTGGTGGGCGCCGCCCAGGGCTCGTCGTACGTGAGCGACTACTTCGGCCCCTACCGCCTCGCTCGCGCCGACGGTGTGGTGATCGCCGGCGCCGAGGCCCCACTCGCCACACAGGCGTCGCTTGGCGAGCTGGTCGCCGCGATCCGGCGCGTCCGGGAGGACGTGCCGGTGGCGGTCACCACGTTCCGTCCCACGCCGCTTGCCGATGTCTCCGGCGCGCGCGTGCTGTTCGCCACAACCGCCCCGCCCGTCCTCGTGGACCGCCTGCGCGCCCATCTCGAGTCCGAGCACGGGTGCGATGTGGTTGCGGTGAGCACCGCGCTTTCGGACCGCGGCGCGCTGAGAGCCGACCTGCGTGCGCACGCGGGTCGCTTCGATGTGCTGCTCACCGAGCTGAAGGCGGCGGCGATCGACGTGGTGGCAGCCGCCGGGGCCGAGGCCGGCGTGCCTACCGTGCTCTGCGACAACGTGCCCGTCTCGCTTTCCGGGGACGGCCTCGACGCGATGATCGACCGTCTGTATGCCCTTGCGCTCGAACGTCACCGATCCGGGAGGCCCTGATGCCCAGCAATCCCCCCGTCATCATCAAGGATCAGAAGCACGGACTGCCGATGAGCAAGGGTCTGCTCGCACAGACCTACATGGCCGCGGGGCTGAGCCCTTCACGCGCGTACACGGCGGCCCAGCGCGTACAGGACGGGTTCCGCGACGCGGGTCAGCTGGAGGTGACGCTCGCCGAGGTGCGCGACGCGTCGTACCGCATCCTCGCCGAGGAGGACGACGGCTCTGTGGCCAAGCGCTACCGGCGCCTGAACGAGATCTCGCGGCTCGAGCGGCCGCTGATCGTGCTCATCGGCGGCACCACCGGCGTAGGCAAGTCCACCATCGCCACCGAGGTCGCCCACCGGCTCGGCATAACCCGCATCGTCTCAACGGATAGCATTCGGGAGGTGATGCGTGGTATCTTCTCACGGGACCTCATGCCAGCCATCTACGAGAGTTCGTTCAACGCATGGCGCGGGCTGCGGGTCCCGGCTCCCCGAGGCGCTTCTCCTGTGATCGTGGGTTTCCGTGAGCAAGCGGCCGTGGTTGCCACCGGTGTGAAGTCGCTGATCGAACGCGCGGTGGTGGAGGGCGTGAGCATGGTGCTCGAGGGCATCCATGTGGCGCCAGGGTATATAGACCCTTCCCAGTTCAAGGACGCATCGGTGGTGCAGCTCCTCATCAGCGTTGACGACGAGGAAGCCCATCGGAGCCATTTCTACATCCGCGAGGTGCAGACCGAGGGGATGCGGCCCTTTGAGCGGTACCGTGCCAACTTCGACAACATCCGGCTGCTCGGACACTACGTTGAAGACCTGGCGCGTGAGCACGACGTGCCAGTGGTTCACAGCCATCAGCTCGACCGCACGGTGGCCGAGGTGCTGGAGCGGATCGTCGACGCGGTGATCCGTGAGGACGAGGAGCAGGAGCGGGAGGATGACCGTCCCGCCGGACGAGAGGATGCACGCTAGATGAAGTTCTTCCTGGACACCGCGAACCTTTCCGAGATCGAGGAGGCGGCTTCGTGGGGAGTGCTGGCGGGTGTCACCACCAACCCGTCGCTGTACGCCCGCGAAGGCGGCTCGCTCGCCGACTTCCACGCGCATATCCAGCGCATCTGTGAGATCTGCGACGGACCCGTGTCGGCCGAGACGGTGAGCCTCACGCGCGATGAGATCGTGGCCGAAGGGGAGACGCTCGCCGAGCTCGCGCCCAACGTCGTGGTCAAGGTTCCGGTGATGCCGGAGGGTCTCGCCGCCACCAAGGCGCTCGCCGAGCGCAACATCCACGTGAACATGACGCTCTGCTTCACCGTTCCTCAGGCGCTCATGGCGGCACGCGCCGGCGCGCGGTACGTGAGTCCGTTCATCGGCAGGTTCGATGACATCTCCGAGGACGGCCTTGAGCACCTCGGCAACATGATCGCCGCCCTGAACAACTACGACTTCCACCACCCGGTGGAGGTCATCGCCGCCTCCGTGCGGCACAACCAGCACGTCGTCGCGGCCGCGCTGATGGGCGCCGACATCGCCACGGTGCCGTTCGCGGTGCTGCAGAAGCTCGTGAAGCATCCCCTGACCGATCGCGGCCTGGAAGCGTTCCTGGCCGACTGGGAGAAGGTGAAGAACGCGTGAGTGCACGACCGCGTAAGAGAGGCCGTCGCGGAGGCGGTCAGCCCAAAGAGGTCCAGCCCTCGGTGACCCGCGAAGAACTTGCCGCCAAGACCGTCGCCGAGCTGCGGACGATGGCGTCCGAGCTGGAGCTCGACGTCAAGGCGCTCAAGAAGAAGGACGAGATCGTCGCGGCCGTGTACGAGGCGAAGGTGAAGGCCGAAGGGTTCGTGGAGATCGAGGGCATCCTCGACATCCTGCCCGAGGGCTACGGCTTCATCCGCACGAGCGGGTACCTGCCGGGTGACAACGACGTCTACTGCTCGATGTCGCTGATCCGGAGGTCCGACCTCCGCCGGGGCGACATGCTCAGGGGCCAGGTGCGCCCGCCCAAGGAGTCAGAGAAGTACCCGGCGCTCACCAAGCTGACGTCGGTCAACGGGCAGAACGTGGAGGAGTCGCGCGGACGCAAGAACTTCCGCGACCTCGTGCCGGTCTACCCCGACGAGCGCCTACGGCTCGAGCACGGGGAGAAGACGATCACGGCGCGGGTGATCGACCTGGTGGCCCCCATCGGCAAGGGCCAGCGCGGGCTCATCGTCTCACCGCCCAAGGCGGGCAAGACGACGGTCCTCAAGGACATCGCCGCCTCGCTCAGCGAGAACAACCCCGAGGTGTACCTCATGTGCCTGCTCGTGGACGAGCGGCCAGAGGAAGTCACCGACATGGAGCGTTCCATCAAGGGCGAGGTCGTCTCGTCCACCTTCGACATGCCCAGCGAGAACCACATCGCCGTAGCGGAGCTGGTGATGGAGCGCGCGAAGCGGCTCGTGGAGAGCGGCTTCGACGTGGTGATCCTGCTCGACTCGATCACGCGTCTTGCGCGTGCGTACAACCTCGCCACTCCGGCGAGCGGCCGGATCCTCTCCGGCGGCGTGGACTCCACGGCGCTCTATCCGCCCAAGAAGTTCTTCGGCGCGGCCCGCAACATCGAGAACGGCGGCTCGCTCACCATCCTCGCCACCGCGCTCGTGGACACGGGCTCCAAGATGGACGAGGTCATCTTCGAGGAGTTCAAGGGCACCGGCAACATGGAGCTCAGGCTCGACCGCAAGCTCGCCGACCGGCGTATCTTCCCGGCGATCGACGTCATCACGTCGGGCACCCGCAAGGAGGAGCTCATCCTCACGCAGATGGAGGCGCCATTCGTCTGGGGCCTGCGCCGCGTGCTGCACGGCGTGGACTCCACGGAGCGCGCCATGGAGATGCTCATCAAGGGGCTCAAGCAGACCAAGTCGAACCAGGAGTTCCTCACCAAGATGGCCAAGAGCGCGAGCGACAAGCGCGCCACCAACGGCATCGATATCTAGTTCCACCGCCGTGGTCATCGACGGGCGCGCGGATAACGACAAGACGGTGTGGCGGGAGTCCTGAGCGCAGCCTCCGCAGCCGCGTCCTGTGCGGCGAGGACGGCAAGCGTGGACTACCCGCCGCACCGGTCCCGGCCCGTTGCCGCTCGGCCCGCCCCGTGCTATGATTCGCGGGCTGTCCGCGCGCCTGGTCGGAAACCAGGTGCATACATACGGAGGTCTCCAAAGTGCGTAGTGGCATCCATCCCGAGTACGTCGAATCGAAGGTCACCTGTTCATGCGGTGAGACCTTCGTGACGCGCTCCACCAAGCCCGAGTTGCGCGTGGAGCTCTGCTCCAAGTGCCATCCGTTCTACACCGGTACGCAGAAGCTGGTCGACACCGGCGGACGCGTGCAGCGCTTCTCCAATAAGTTCGGCAACGCCGCCGCTGCGGTGGCCGAGAAGGAAGCGGCGGCCCGCGAGGCGCGCCAGAAGGCCGCCGAAGAGGCCGCGATCGCCGCTCGTGAGGAGAAGGCCAAGAAGGACTCCGTCAAGGCCGAGCGCGCCGCCAAGGTCGAGGTCGCCGAGGCCGTCGACAGCGGCGAGGCCGTGGCCGACGTGGTGGAAGAGGCTCCCGAGGGCGAGTAGCCGCCCGCGGGGCCGCAAAGCGTTATCATCGGGAAGGCGGGGAGTACCCGCCTTCCTGTGTTATCGGAGGCACATCGTGGACGTCAGGCTGCTCAACCACACGCCCGATCCGGAGCGCGCCATCGCCGCCGCCGCGCGGCTGTGCTATGCCCCGGTGGGCGCCGCCGAGCTCACCGAGACGATGTCGGATGAGGCCGTCCGGCGCGTGCTGAAGACGATCATCACCTCGGGCCATACCTCGGCGCTGGAACACGCGAGCTACACGTTCGCCGTGGACGGCGTGAGCCGCGCGATGACGCACCAGCTCGTCCGGCACCGCCTGGCGAGCTACAACCAGCAGTCGCAGCGGTACGTCACGTACGCGCAGACCCCGGCGTTCGTGACCCCGCCGTCAGTGGCCGACGACCCTGCGGCCTCCGAGGTGTTCGCGCTCGCCACCAGGGCGGCGTTCGACGCGTACCGCGCCCTCGTGGACGCCGGCATACCGGCCGAGGACGCGCGGTATCTCCTGCCCAACGCGATGGAGACCAAGATCGTCATCACCATGAACATCCGCGAGCTGCTGCACTTCTTCGAACTCCGGTGCTGCAAGCGCGCTCAGTGGGAGATCCGCGAGCTCGCGCTGGCCATGCTGGCGCTCGCCGAGCCCACCGCACCGTACATCTTCATGGACGCCGGCGCGTCCTGCCGTCGCGGCCCGTGCCGCGAGGGGAAGATGACGTGCGGCGACCCGTACCCCAAAGCCCCGAAACGGGAGTGACGATGTCCGACGACTGCACGATCCACCCCACCCATATCGGTGGGCAGGCTCTCCTTGAGGGCATCATGATGCGCGGCAGGTACAACTGGGCGGTCGCCGTGCGCGAGCCGTCCGGCGCGATCTACACCGAGGAACACGACCTCGTCTCGGCCAAGGACAAGCACGCCTGGCTCAGGTGGCCCATCATCCGCGGGATGTGGGGCTTCTACGAGACGATGGCGCTCGCGATCAAGGCGTTCACCATCTCCGCCGAGCACTCCGGCGAAACGGAGGAGGAGCAGCTCGAGGGCAAGGAGATCGCCCTGGCGATGGTGGGCGGGCTGCTGCTGGCGGTTGGCCTCTTCATCGTCCTGCCCGCGGTGGTCACCAACCTGCTCGTGGGCAGCTCGATCGACCGGCCCCTGGTGTGGAACGTGGTGGACGGCGTACTGCGGCTCGGCGCGTTCTTCGTGTACATCTGGGCGATCAGCAGGATGCGGGAGATCCACCGGGTGTTCGAGTACCACGGCGCCGAACACAAGACCATCCACGCGTACGAGCGGCGGCTCCCGCTCGAGCCCGATGTGATCCAGCGGTACACGACGCTGCACGTGCGCTGCGGCACGTCGTTCCTGCTCATGGTGATGGTCGTGGCGATCGTGGTGTTCTCGCTCGTCCCCGGGAAGGCGATCCTCGCGGCGTGGGGCGTGGACGCCAAGATCTGGGTCCTGCTCTTCAACATCGGCATCCGGCTGCTGCTGCTGCCGCTCATCGCCGGTCTCGCCTACGAGATCACGGTGAAGTGGGCGGGCTCGCGCCCCGACAACCCGCTCGTGAAGGTGCTGCTCTGGCCGGGACTGCAGCTGCAGCGCATGACCACTGCGGAGCCCGACGACTCGATGATCGAGATCGCCGTGGCGGCGATGAGCCTGGTGGTGGCGCGCGAGGAGGCGGAAGCCGCGGCGCGCGGCGAGGCCGTGTGCGAGCCCGCCCCGTTGCCGGAGCTCGACTGAATGACCACCGGTCCGGCGCCTGCGCGGACCTTCCAGCGTGCTACGCTGTGACTACCTGTTGTGGAGGACGTACACGGCATGCGTGAGAAACTGCAGTCGATCCTCTCGTCGTACGACGAGATCACCGCGAAGCTCTCCGACCAATCGGTCCTGAGCGACCAGAAGGAGTACGCGCGTCTGGCCAAGGAGCACTCGGCCATGACGCCGCTCGTCAACAAGATCCGCGAGTACACGATGGTGCTCGACGGGATCGCCGACGCCAGGGAGATGCTCAAGACCGAGTCCGACGCCGAGATGAAGGACCTGGCGAAAGACGAGCTCGAAGCGCTCGAGGAGCGCGTGGAGCCGCTCGAGGACGAACTGAAGGTCATGATGCTCCCCGCCGACCCCAACGACGACAAGAACGTCATCGTGGAGATCCGAGCGGGCGCCGGCGGCGACGAGGCGGGACTGTTCGCGGCCGACCTGTACCGCATGTACACGCGATACGCCGAGTCGCAGCGCTGGAAGGTCGAGGAGATCGACGCCTCGGAGAACGAGGTGGGCGGATACAAGGACGTGTCGTTCCTCATCAAGGGGAAGGGCGTCTACTCCAAGATGAAGTTCGAGAGCGGCGTCCATCGCGTCCAGCGCGTGCCGGCCACCGAGAGCCAGGGGCGCATCCACACCTCCACCGCCACCGTCGCCGTGCTGCCCGAGGCAGAGGACGTGGAGATCGAGGTCAACCCGTCGGATCTGCGCATCGATGTGTACCGCTCGAGCGGTCCGGGAGGCCAGAGCGTGAACACCACCGACTCGGCGGTGCGTATCACGCACCTGCCCACGGGCGTGGTGGTGCAGTCGCAGAACCAGAAATCGCAGCTGCAGAACAAGGAAGCGGCCCTCCGCGTGCTCCGCGCCCGCCTGTACGAGGCCGAGATGGAGCGCCAGCAGGCCGAGTTGGGCGCGGCGCGCAAGAGCCAGATCGGCTCGGGCGACCGCTCGGAGAAGATCCGCACCTACAACGTGCCCCAGGACCGCATCACCGACCACAGGATCGGGCTCACGGTGCACAACCTGCCGGGGGTGCTCATGGGAGACATCGGCCCGATATTGGAGGCGCTGGCCGCCGCCGACCGGGCCGAGCGTCTGGCGGCGGTGGTGTAGGTGGCCGAGCGCGTCTGGACAGTGAAGGACGCGCTCGAGTGGACGTGTGAGTATCTGGGCGGCAAGGGCGACGATCATCCGCGCCGCTCCGCCGAGTGGCTGCTCTCTTCCGCTACGGGCCTCTCGCGTGTGGAGCTCTATGCGTACCACGACCGTCCGCTCTCGCCGGAGGAGCGCGCGCGGTATCGTGAGCTGGTGGCGCGTCGCGCCGACGGAATGCCGCTGCAGTACGTCACGGGCGAGATGCCCTTCCGCCATCTAGTGGTCCATGTGGAGCCCGGCGTCTTCATCCCCAGGCCCGAGACCGAGGTCCTTGTCGACGTCGCTCTTGAGCACATCGGCGACCTCGATCGACCCGTGGTCGTGGACCTGTGCACCGGCTCAGGGTGCGTGGCGGTGGCCATCGCAAGCGAGCATCCGGGGGCGCGTGTGTGGGCCACCGACATCAATGAGCGCGCGATCTCGACCGCTGGTCGGAACAGTCTTCACGCAAACGTCGAAGACAGGGTACAAGTACTGTATGGAGACCTCTTCGATCCACTGCCGCACGAACTCGCCGGTACGGTCGATCTCATCGTGTCCAACCCACCGTACATCCCGTCCCGGGACCTGCCCGACCTCCCCGCCGAGATCCTCGGGTTCGAGCCGCACACGGCGCTCGATGGAGGGCGCGATGGCCTCGATGTGTTCCGGCGTATCGCCGATGCGGCCGGGGCGTGGCTCGCTCCCGGCGGAGGTCTCGCGGTGGAACTCGACAGCGGCAGGGTGTCGGATGCGGCGGGTGTCCTGGAAGGTCGGTTCGAGGGAGTGACGGTCCGGCGTGATCTCGCCGGCCGTGAGCGTATCGTCTATGCGCAGAAAGGTAGGTCGATGCAGCGATGAACAAGGTGATACACGTCGACCCGGAAAACCCCTCGGCGGAAGTGGTCAATCTCGCCGCCACCATGCTCAGAGACGGGGGCATCATCGTGTTCCCCACTGAGACGGTGTACGGGATCGGCGCTTCCGCTACGTCATGCATCGGCTCCCAGGAGATCATCGACATCAAGATGAGACCTAAGAACAAGCCCCTGCCGTGGCTCGTGGACGGCGAGGGGGCGCTCGATACGTACGGCGTGGACGTTCCCGAGTACGCACACCGGCTGGCGCGGGCGTTCTGGCCCGGGCCGATCACGATCGTCGTCAAGGCCGCGGACGTCGTTGCCAAGGAGTTCCGCGACGACCGTGGCACGGTGGCGCTCCGCTCTCCCGACCACCGGCTCGTCCAGGAACTGATCCGCTCCAACGGCGCGGCCGTGGTGACCACCTCGGCCAACACGTCGGGCAAGCCGCCCGCGAGCTCGTTCGAGGAGCTTGAGGACCGGATCGTCGCCGCGGCCGACGTGGTCCTGGACGGCGGGGAGACACCCCACCGGATGGCCTCGACCGTGGTGGACTGTACCGGCCCTGAGCCGGTGGTCACACGCGTGGGCCCGGTTCCTGAGGAAGAGATCCGGGCGGTCGCCGCGGGTCAGGACAACTGACGGGGTTGCGCTTCGCGGTATCCGGAGCGTTGTCACGCCCGGCATACGGTACAATCTGCCGGAGGCGGCCCATGCGGGTCGCCTCCGGCCACGCTGAAGGGGAGGCTATGCGCATCTACCTCGGCTCGGACCACGCTGGATTCGAGCTCAAAGAGCAGGTCCGTGAGGTTCTTGAGGGGTTCGGTCACGAGGTCGTGGACGTTGGCACCGCATCCGAGGACTCGGTCGACTACCCCGATTATGCGGAGATCGTCGCTCGCGCGGTCGCGGCGGGGAAGGCCCCGTTCGGGGTGCTGATCTGCGGAACCGGGCTGGGGATGGAGATCGCGGCCAACAAGGTCCCGGGCATCCGCGCGGTGCAGGCGAGCGATCCGGAGATGGCGCGCATGGCGCGCCTGCACAATAACGCCAACATCCTCACGCTTCCCGGGCGCTACATCGACCGCGATCGCGCGGCGGAGGTGCTCTCGACGTTCCTCGAGACGCCCTTCGAAGGAGGACGCCACCAGCGCCGGGTCGACAAGATCGGGCGGATCGAACAGTCCAACGAGTAGGAGAGAGGACCTTTCATGACGTTGCGTCACGTGTCCGCGTCGGATCCGGAGCTCGCGGCGGCGATGGACGCCGAACTCACGCGGCAGCGTGAGTCGATCGAGCTCATCGCCTCGGAGAACTTCGTGTCAATGGCGGTGTTGGAGGCTGCCGGCAGCGTGCTCACCAACAAGTACGCCGAGGGGCTTCCGGGCAAGCGCTACTACGGCGGATGCGAGAAGGTCGACATCGTCGAGGATCTCGCGCGCGAGCGCGCCAAAGCGCTCTTCGGCGCCGAGCACGCCAATGTGCAGCCGCACGCCGGCGCCCCCGCCAACCTGGCGGTCTACTACGCCTTCCTCGATCCGGGCGACACGTACCTCGGGATGAACCTCGCCATGGGCGGTCACCTCACGCACGGTTCACCGGTCAACTTCTCGGGCAAGTGGTTCAACGTCGTCCCGTACGGTCTCGGTGATGACGAGCGTATCGACTACGACGAGGTAGAGCGGCTCGCCAAGGAGCACCGTCCCAAGATGATCATCGCGGGCGCCTCGGCATATCCGCGCATCATCGACTTCGAGCGGTTCGCGGCGATCGCCGCCGAGGTGGACGCGAAGCTGATGGTGGACATGGCGCACATCGCCGGCCTCGTCGCCACCGGTGCGCATCCGTCGCCGGTGCCGCACGCCGACGTGGTCACGTCGACCACGCACAAGACGCTCCGCGGCCCGCGCAGCGGCCTGATCCTCTGCAAGGAGGAACACCGGGTCGCCATCGACAAGGCCGTGTTCCCCGGCCTGCAGGGCGGTCCGCTCGAGCACATCATCGCCGCCAAGGCGGTTGCGTTCCGCGAGGCGATGCAGCCTGAGTTCTCGGCCTACATCGACCAGGTGGTCACGAACGCCCGGGTGATGGGCGAGGCGATGGTGGAAGGCGGGCTCCGGCTGGTCTCGGGAGGCACGGACAACCACCTCCTCCTGGTGGACCTCCGTCCGGCCGGTGTGACCGGCAAGGACGCCGAGAAGGTCCTCGAGCACGTGGGTATGACCGTGAACAAGAACGCGATCCCCAACGATCCCGAGAGCCCGTTCGTCACGAGCGGCATCCGCGTGGGCTCGGCTGCCATGACCACGCGCGGGTTCGATGAGGAGGAGGCGCACACGGTGGGACGGTTGATCGCCGAGACCATCTTCCACCGCGATGACCCCACCCGCGTGGAGGCGATCAAGTCACAGGTGGCCGCTCTGCTCGAGGCTCACCCGCTGTACCCGGAACTCTAGGCGAGGAGGACTGTGATGGCGAAGGATCCGCGCTGGGACAACGTGGTCGTGATCGACCATCCGCTCGTACAGCACAAGCTCTCGATCCTCCGCGACGTGGGGACGGGCGCGAAGGAGTTCCGTGAGCTGGTCAAGGAGCTCGCGATGCTCGAGGCGTACGAGGCCACCCGCAGTTTCCAGCTGCTGGAGACCGTGGTCCGAACGCCGATCACGCAGACCACGACCTTCGTGCTCGCGGGCAAGAAGGTGGCGGTCATCCCGATCCTGCGGGCCGGCCTCGGCATGGTGGAGGGCATCATCGAGCTCATTCCCGCGGCCAAGGTGGGCCACATCGGCCTGTACCGTGATCCGGAGACGCTGCAGCCCGTGGAGTACTACTGCAAGCTTCCCGAGGACATCGGCGAGCGCGACGTTCTGATCGTCGACCCGATGTTGGCCACGGGAGGCTCCGCGGCGGCTGCCGTGCAGTTCCTGCGCGACCGTGGCGCCCGGGAGATCAACCTGCTGGTGCTCCTTGCCGCACCCGAAGGGATCGAGGAGGTCAACCGGCTGTGCCGTGACGTCACGATCTACACGTGCGCGATCGACAGCCACCTCAACGACCACGGCTACATCGTGCCGGGCCTGGGTGATGCGGGCGACCGTCTCTTCGGCACCAAGTAAGCGGGGCCCTTCATGCCGAGACCGTCGTGGGACGAGTACTTCATGGCGATCACCGACCAGGTGGCCGAGCGGGCCACCTGTACCCGTCGGAAGATCGGCGCCGTGCTCGTGAAGGACAAGCGCATCCTGGCAACCGGGTATAACGGCGCGCCGTCGGGACTCCCTCACTGCGACGTGGTGGGATGCCTGCGCGAGCAGCGCGCGATCCCGTCGGGCACGCAGCATGAGCTCTGCCGGGGCATCCATGCCGAGCAGAACGCGGTCATCCAGGCGGCGCGGCACGGCACCGCGATCGACGGAGCCACAGTCTACTGCACGCACCAGCCGTGCGTGCTCTGCGCGAAGATCCTGATCAACGCCGGCGTTCTGCGCATCGTGTTCCGGGAGTCGTACCCGGACGCGCTCGCCGCCGAGATGCTCGACGAGGCCGGCGTGGAGGTCGTGCGCTACGCTGGCGGTGACAGCGTGTGAACTGGGTCGAGCACGCGATCGTCCTGGCGGTCGCAGCCGGTGTCACGCTCCTCATAACGCCGGTCGCCCGCCTTGTGGGCGCGCGGTGGGGGATCGTTGCCCGCGCGGGAGGGCGGCACGTCCACACCGGAACGGTTCCTCGTATCGGCGGCGCGGGCATGTTCGCCGGGCTCATCGCCGCGGTTGCGGTGCGGTGGATCGGCGAGCGCCAGTGGGACTGGCAGCAGATCCTCACCGCTTCGGACGGGGCCGCGCTCGCTGTGCTCGGCGGCATCGGGCTGGTGTTCGCCATCGGATTGCTGGACGACATCGTGGATCTTCCCCCGGGCCGTAAGATGCTCGGTCAGATCCTCGCCGCCGGACTCACCGTGGCGGGCGGGGTCCGCATCGAATTCGTGGGCGATCCGTTCAGCGGCGGCATCATCATGCTGGGTGTGCTGGCCATCCCGATCACGCTCATATGGCTGGTGAGCTTCGCGAACATCGTGAACCTCATCGACGGCCTGGACGGCCTGGCGGCCGGGGTCACCGCTATCGCCGCGGTGAGCCTGTTCGTTCTGGCCCTGGAGTCGAACCAGCCGCTGGCGGCTTTCCTCGCTGTCGCTATCGTCGGGATGTGTATCGGTTTCCTGCGCTACAACTTCCACCCTGCCTCGGTGTTCATGGGAGACTCAGGCGCCCTCTTGCTCGGGTTCTCCCTCGGCTGCATATCGCTTACCGGCGTGATGAAGTCCACCGCCGCGATCGCCCTCGTGGTGCCGATCCTCATCGTCGGGGTGCCGGTGTTCGACACCCTCTCGGCGATCATCCGTCGTAAGCGGCACGGCCGGCCGATCCAACGGGCCGACAAGGGGCACATCCACCACCGGCTTCTCGCGCGCGGGTTCAGTCAGCGGCAGACAGTGCTGATCATCTACGTGTGGTCCGCCGCCCTGGCTGTCGGCGGCTACGCGATGCGCTGGGTGCCCACGCTGTACAAGTCGCTGACCTTTCTCGTGCTTGCCGTGCTCTCGGGGCTGATGGCCTCCTGGTTGGGGCTGTTCCAGGCCGCGCATCACGACGACCAGGATTCGTAGCGGAGGGTTCCGGAGCGGCCCGTGCGCCCCGGTCGTGCGCCCCGGCTGGAAGCGCTCGTCATGCAGGGGTCTCCCTCGGATTTCCGTGTTGTTGCGGCCAGGTCGTTGTTGTATAGTGGGCACGCTTTCGAGGCCACCCCCGGGGCCCCGGATCCCGTGCACAGCGCGCCCATCGCGCCTGCTGCGTTCGCTCCTGTCCCGGTCGAGTGACCTCGCCTGCTATGAGGGCATCGCGTGAAGGGACTGCGAGATTTCCACCGCATCTTCCGTGTTGGGCCACCCGGTGGTCGCCGTGGCGCTTGGAGCGCTGCTCGGCGTCGTTCTCACGCTCGTTGCGGAGAGAGCGGCATCGTTCGTGACCCCTGAGAATCCCTCACGCGGCTTCGCCGTCGTCGCTCTTGCCACCGGTGCGCGCATGATCGCCGCCCTCGCCGCCCTCGCGGCGTACTTCGTCTTCGCTCCCGGCGGGCTTGCGCCCTTCGGTCTCGCGCTTGGACTCTCGTTCATCGCTGGTCTCGCGGTAGAGGCCGGTAGAGCATCACGTCTCAACACGACGCACCCGTCCGCCTAAGGAGGAAGGCTCGAAGTATGGATCAGATGCCTCACAAGATCGAAGAGCTTCTGCACGAGCTCTCGGTACTGCCGCTGTCCGGAGGACACGGTCACGAAGCGGCCGGTTTCAGCCTGACCAACTACACCTTCTGGCTCATCGTGGGATGTGTGGTGTTGCTGCTGTTCTTCGTGGTCGCGTCCCGCAAGACCAAGCTCGTGCCGAGCGGCATCGGCAACCTCGCCGAGGCGGGCGTCGACTTCGTCCGTAACGGGGTCTGTGTCGACATCATGGGACCCGAGGGCAAGAAGTACTTCCCGTTCATCGGCACGATGTTCTTCTTCGTGCTCTTCAACAATCTCATCGGTAATATCCCGCCTGCCCTTCCGGGCACGGGGACAGTGGGCACCACCTTCACCTGGGCGATCGTCGTCTTCATCTTCTACAACGCCATCGGCGTGAAGGCGGTCGGGGGCTTCTTCAAGTACATCAAGAGCTTCGTGCCCTCCGGTACGCCCTTCTGGCTCGCGCCGCTGATCTTCGTGATCGAGGTCATCTCGCACTTCCTGCGGCCGTTCACGCTGGGCATCCGACTCTTCGCCAACATGTACGCCGGCCACATCATGCTCGGCGTGTTCGCGATCTTCATGGCGCTGGCGATCGAGCACGTCACCGTGTCCAGCGCCCTCGTGCTGCCCCTCTCGTTCCTGATGCAGGTCATCCTGAGGGCGTTCGAGCTGTTCGTCGCGGTACTGCAGGCGTACATCTTCGCGATCCTGACGGCCGTCTATATCAACGGCGCGCTGCACGCGGGCGAGCACTAGGGCGGCACGGGCGGCCGCACCGGGCAGCCCGGCACGGAGCGCCGCGATGCGGCGCGTGAGAAGGTTTTGAGCGCCGCGATGGCGGCGTAAAGGGAATTGAAAGCGCCACCCGTCCGGGGACGGACCCACGGGTGGGAACCACAAGGAGGAAGTTATGGAAGCTCTGGGTGCTGCGCTCGCGTTCGGTCTCGGAGGCATCGGCGCCGCCATCGGTCTGGCCATCGTCGGCGCCAAGACGATCGAGTCTATGGCTCGCCAGCCTGAGATGGCCGGTCGCCTGCAGACCACCATGTTCATCGCCCTTGGCATGATCGAGGCGCTCGGTCTCCTCGGTTTCGTTCTCGCCTTCGTTCTGAACGCGGGCTAGGCGGCCACCGAAAGCGGGAGGAGCGACAAGCGTGGACATCATCATCCCTAACACCACAGAGATGTGGGTGAACATCGTCGCGTTCGTCGTCGTCTTCTTCGTCCTGGCGAAATTCGCGTTCCCGCCGATCACGAAGATGCTCGATGAGCGTGCGACCAAGATCAGAGAGTCTCTCGAGAAGGCCGAAGACACGCGTGTCGAGGCCGAGCGGCTCCTGGACGAGTACAAGACGCAGATGGCCGACGCGCGTGCTGAAGCGGCGCAGGTCATCGAGCAGGGCCGCAAGGTGGCCGAGTCGATGAAGGCCGAGATCCTCGCCAAGGCGCGCGAGGAGGCCGAGGCTGAGAAGGCCAAGGCAGTGGCTGCCATCACCGCGGAGAAGGAGTCGGCCATGGCAGAGCTCAAGGGCGAGGTCGCTGACCTCTCCGTTGCCGTGGCTGGCAAGATCATCGGCTCGAGCCTCTCCAAGGCCGATCACGAGGCGCTGATCGACAAGTACCTCGCGGAAGTGGGGAGCTTGAATGAGAACTAGCGAGACGATCGAGACCCTTGCCCGGGTGCTCTTCGAGCTCGCCACGTTGAGCGATGCCGTCGATGCCGTCGACGCCGACCTCGCGTCGGTGGTCAAGGCTGTGCGCGGCCATGTGGACCTGCATCAGGCGCTCACGGACACGAGCCTGCCCGCCGAGAAGAAGCGCGACATCCTGCGCGAGATCTTCGGCGAGTCGGTGGCGCCCGAGACCCTGGCGATCGTGACCCTCATGGTCGAGCGACGCATGACTGACAACCTCGGCGATCTCGCCCGGGCTTTCACTGAGACCGCTGAGGCGGAGCGTGGGATCGTGGTGGCCGAGGTCACCACGGCCATCGAGCTCGACGATGCGTTGCGGGCGAAGCTCGTGAAGCAGATTTCCACCGCCCTCGGGCGTCCCGTCACCCTGCGCGAGCGGGTGGACGAGACGATCCTCGGCGGCATCCGGATCAATGTAGCCGGCCGCGTGCTCGACGGGACCATCACGTCCCAGCTCGATGGCGTGCGCCAGGCGCTGACTACCACACGTCAGGGAGGTGAGGCGTAAGTGGCAGAGATCACCGCAAGCAGGATCGGCGACGTGCTGCGAACGCAGCTCGAGTCGTATCAGGCCTCCGTTGACGTACGTGAGGTCGGCACCGTCATCCAGATCGGTGACGGTATCGCACGTGTCGAGGGGCTGCGCGGAGCCATGGCCGGCGAGCTCCTCGAGTTCGTGGCCGGTGACGGCGAGGTCGTCTACGGCATGGCCCTGAACCTCGATGAGAACGAAGTCGGCGCGGTGCTCCTGGGCGGCACGTCGCTCATCAAGGAGAACGACTCCGTGCGGACGACCGGTCGCATCGTGGAGGTGCCCTCGGGCGCCGGCATGCTCGGCCGCGTCGTGGACCCGCTCGGTCAGCCGATCGACGGCAAGGGGCCCATCACCGCAGAGGGCTACCGCCCCGTCGAGTTCCGTGCGCCCGGCGTCATCGAGCGCAAGGGCGTGCACGAGCCGGTGCAGACCGGTCTCATGGCCATCGACGCCATGATCCCGATCGGCCGTGGTCAGCGCGAGCTGATCATCGGCGACCGTCAGACGGGTAAGACCGCCGTGGCGATCGACGCGATCATCAACCAGAAGGGCAAGGACCTCATCTGCGTGTACGTGGCCATCGGACAGAAGGCGTCCACCGTGGCCGGCGTGGTCGAGACTCTTGAGCAGTACGGTGCGATGGACTACACCATCGTCGTGGCAGCCAACGCCTCCGATCCGGCCCCGCTGCAGTATCTGGCGCCGATGGCCGGATGTGCGATGGGCGAGCACTTCATGTACAACGGCGCCAACGGCGAGCCGGCATCCGCGGACAACCCGGGCCGTCACGTCCTGTGCGTCTACGACGACCTGTCCAAGCAGGCCGTCGCCTACCGCCAGATGTCGCTCACGCTGCGCCGCCCGCCGGGCCGCGAGGCGTACCCCGGTGACGTCTTCTACCTGCACAGCCGCCTGCTGGAGCGCGCGGTCAAGCTCAGCGATGATAACGGCGCCGGTTCGCTCACGGCGCTCCCGGTCATCGAGACCCAGGCCGGTGACGTGTCGGCGTACATCCCCACCAACGTCATCTCGATCACCGACGGGCAGATCTTCCTGCAGTCGGACCTCTTCTTCCAGGGTGTCCGGCCCGCCATCAACGTGGGTATCTCGGTCTCCCGCGTGGGGGGCGACGCGCAGATCAAGGCGATGAAGCAGGTCGCCGGCAGCCTGCGCCTCGACCTCGCCCGCTACCGCGAGCTCGCCGCGTTCGCTCAGTTCGGCAGCGACCTCGACAAAGCCACTCAGGCCACGCTCAACCGTGGTGCGCGGCTTGTCGAGCTGCTCAAGCAGGGCCAGTACGCGCCGTATCCGGTGGAGCATCAGGTCATGGCGATCTACGCCGGGACCAAGGGCTACATCGACGATCTTCCGGTCGATGCGGTGCAGCGCTTCCGCGACGGTCTGCTCGAGTTCCTCGAGAACGCCCACCCCGAGATCGGGCGCGCCATCCTGAGCGATCTCAAGCTCACCGATGAGACCGCCGAGGCGCTGGGCAAGGCGATCGAGGAGTACAAGGCAGGATTCGACGCCGAGGGTCAGGCATAGCATGGCGAACCTTCGCGACATCAAGCAGCGGATCGGCAGCGTGCAGTCCACGCGCCAGATCACGCGTACCATGGAGATGGTCGCGACCGCGAAGATCAAGAAGGCGCAGGAGAAGATCGAGTCCGCGCGCCCCTATGCGTTCGCGATGATGGAGGTCCTGCAGAACGTCGCACGGTTCGTGGAGGATGCGTCGCACCCCTTGCTCGAGGAGCATGAGGAGCGCAAGCGTGTCCTGGTCGTCACGATAACCTCGGACAGAGGGCTCTGCGGCGCGTTCAACAGCAATATCCTCCGCATCACCGAGGACCGCATCCGCGCCGAGCACGGCAACGGGGTGGAGACCGACGTCATCGCGGTGGGCAAGAAGGCCATCGGCTATCTTCGCTACCGGGGCATCGATCCGGTGCTCGCATATCGTGACATGTCGGACAAGCCCACGTTCGCGGATGCGCGTTCGATAGCGGCGCACATCATCCCGCGGTACGCGGCCGGCGAGCTCGATGCGGCCTATATCGTCTTCAACCGCTTCAAGAACGTCGCCGAGCAGAAGCCGGAGACCTACCAGCTGCTCCCCATCGAGCACAAGGTCATGGAGGCCGAGGAGTCCGGTGATCCGTTGAGCACACTTCAACTGACGCCCGAGTACCTCTTCGAGCCGTCCGCTGGCGAGGTCCTGGAGCACCTGCTTCCAACGTATGTAGAGACACTCGTGTACCGGGCGCTCATGGAGTCGGCCGCCGCCGAACAGGGCGCGCGCCGGACGGCCATGAAGTCGGCCACGGACAACGCGAGCGAGATGATCACCACGCTGACACGCAGCTACAACCGAGCGCGGCAGGCCGCCATCACCACCGAGATCGCGGAGATCGTCGGCGGCGCCGCGGCACTCGAGGAGGCGTAGCGGCATGGCAGAGAACAAGGAGAGGTCGCCCATGAACGTCGGACGTATCGTGCGCGTCGTCGGCCCGGTTATCGACGTGGAGTTCGCGCCCGACGCGATCCCTGCGATCCACACCGCGCTCACCGTCGACGGCGAGACCGCGATCGGTGAAGTCCACCTGGTCGCCGAGATTCAGCAGCACCTGCCCGGCAACCTCGTGCGCGCCGTGGCCATGTCCTCCACCGACGGCATAACGCGCGGTATGGACGCCGTTGACACCGGTGCGCCGATCCAGATGCCGGTAGGGCCGTCAACGCTCGGCCGCATCTGGAACGTCGTCGGCCAGCCGGTCGATGGCAAGCCGATGCCGGAGGTCGAGGCGTTCTACCCGATCCACCGCGAGGCCCCCGAGTACGAGGACCTCGTGCCTACGACCGAGATCTTCGAGACCGGCATCAAGGTCGTCGACCTGCTCGAGCCCTACATCAAGGGCGGTAAGACAGGTCTGTTCGGCGGCGCCGGCGTGGGTAAGACCGTCATCATCATGGAGCTCATCAACAACCTCGCCATGCAGCACGGCGGTACCTCCGTGTTCACCGGCGTGGGCGAGCGCACCCGTGAGGGCACCGATCTGTATAACGAGATGACCGAGTCCGGCGTCATCGAGAAGACGGCGCTGATCTACGGCCAGATGAACGAGCCTCCGGGAGCCCGCCTGCGCGTGGGTCTTGCCGGTCTGACCTCGGCCGAGTACTTCCGTGACCAGGGCCAGGACGTGCTCCTGTTCATCGACAACATCTTCCGCTTCACCCAGGCGGGCTCCGAGGTGTCGGCGCTCCTCGGCCGTATGCCGAGCGCCGTGGGTTACCAGCCCACGCTGGCCACCGAGATGGGCGAGCTGCAGGAGCGCATCACGTCCACCAAGAAGGGTTCGATCACGTCGGTGCAGGCGATCTACGTGCCGGCCGACGACCTGACCGACCCCGCGCCGGCCACGGCGTTCACGCACCTCGACGCCACCACGGTGCTCTCGCGTTCGATCGCCGAGCTGGGCATCTACCCGGCCGTCGACCCGCTCGAGTCCTCGTCGCGCGCGCTCGACCCCGAGGTCGTGGGCGAGGAGCACTACCGCGTGGCCCGTGGCGTGCAGGAGGTCCTCCAGACCTACAAGGACCTCCAGGACATCATCGCCATCCTCGGCATGGACGAGTTGTCCGAGGAACAGAAGCTCATCGTGTCGCGCGCACGCAAGATCCAGCAGTTCCTGTCGCAGCCGTTCCACGTGGCCGAGCAGTTCACCGGTATGGCTGGCAAGTACGTCAAGCTCGAGGACACGATCCGCGGCTTCGCCGAGATCATCGAGGGCAAGCACGACGACATCCCCGAAGGCGCCTTCCGCTATGTGGGCACCATCGAGGAAGCGCTTGAGGCCGCCGAGAAGATGAAGGCGACGGCGTAGCCATGGCCCGTACCCTCCTCTGCGAGATCGTCACGCCGGAGAAGATCGTCTACACCAACGAGGTGGAGATGGTCATCGCTCCCACGCTCGACGGCGAGGTCGGCATCATGCCGCTCCACGCGCCGCTCGTGACCGTTCTGCGGCCGGGCGAGTTGCGTGTCCGCTACAACGACAACAAGGACGTGGAGTGGTTCGCGGTCTCCGGCGGGTACCTGCAGGTGCACCAGGACAAGGTGATCGTGCTGGCCGACGCCGCCGAGCACGCGTCACGCGTGGATGTGGAGCGCGCAACTCGCGCCAAGGAACTCGCCGAGCAGCGTATGGCCGAGATGAAGGCCAAGCCGCTCATGGAGCGCGAGCCCTCCGCGATCGACGAGTGCGAGGCCGACCTGAAGTGGTGCGAGATCCAGCTGCAGGTGGCCGAGCGGCGGTCGTGACGCGGCTTTCGATCGAGTTCACGCGTGGCGGGTCCGATGACGGACCCGCCACGCAGCGCGTCACGGGTCGGCAACAGCAGCGCCGGCGCGTTGGCGCTGTCATGGCTCGTCCGTTACCCTGCTAAGCACGAACCCATCGAAAGGATCCGCACCGATGCCGTCAATCATCGTCACCGGCGGCCGCCCGCTCTCGGGGTCGGTCCGTGCGGGTGGCGCGAAGAATTCGGCGCTCAAGCTCATGGCGGCGGCGTTGCTCGCGCCCGGGGAATCGGTCATACACAACGTCCCGGCCATCAGCGACGTGGACGTGATGGCGCGCGTGCTCGAAGGCCTCGGTGCGCGCGTGACCCGTGAAGACCACACCGTCCGCGTCGATGCGTCGGACGTCACCTCGGTGGAGACCCCGTACGAGCTCGTGGCCCAGATGCGGGCCTCGATCGTCGTGCTCGGCCCGCTCGTCGCCCGCTTCGGGCATGCGCGCGTGGCGATGCCGGGCGGCTGCAACATCGGGTCGCGGAAGATCGACATGCACGTCCACGGTCTCGAGCACCTCGGCGTGGACGTGTCGTTCGAACACGGGTTCATCGACGCCGCGGCGCCGGAAGGCCTCCGGGGCGCGCAGGTGATACTCGACTTCCCCAGCGTAGGCGCCACGGAGAACCTGCTCATGGCTTCGGTCCTGGCCGAGGGTGTGACCGTGATCGACAACGCCGCCCGGGAGCCCGAGATCGGCGACCTGGTGGACATGCTCACGTCGATGGGCGCCCGCATCTCGGGACGCGGCTCCTCGACGCTTGAGATCGAGGGCGTGCGAACGCTGACACCAGCCGAGCACACCACGATCGGCGATCGCATCGAGGCGGGGACGTTCCTGGTGGCAGGGGCGCTCGCCGGCGGCCCCGTCACGGTCACGGGCTTCGATCCCTCACACCTGGAGATGCTGCTCAACAAGCTCGGCGCTGCGGGGTGCGAGATGGTTGTGGCTGGTGAGTCGGTCACGATCTCGCGTACCGAGCCGGTCGTGCCGGTGGATATCGCGACGCTGCCGCATCCGGGGTTCCCCACCGACATGCAGGCGCAGTTCATGGCGCTCATGGCGCTCGCGCAGGGTGATTCAGTGATCACGGAGAACGTGTTCGAGAACCGCTTCATGTTCGCCGACGAGATCAAGCGCATGGGCGCCGACATCGACATCGAGGGGCATCGTGCTCTCGTGCGCGGCGTGGACCGCCTCGAGGGCGCCCCTGTCTGTTCGCCGGACCTCCGCGGTGGCGCGGCGCTGGTGCTCGCCGGGCTTGTGGCCGAGGGGCAGACGGTCGTCACCGGGGTCCATCACATCGAGCGGGGCTACGAAGACTTCACCGGCAAGCTGGCGTCCTTGGGCGCCGATGTGCGTATGAGCGAGGAATAGGAGACAGCGATGCTCGACCGAGAGGCGATCGAGAAGATCATCCCCCACAGGCATCCGTTCCTGCTCGTAGATCGCGTGCTCGAGCTGGAGCCGGGGGTGAGCGCCACAGGTGAGCTCGACGTGCGCTCCGACGCGTTCTGGGTGCCCGGGCACTTCCCGTCGCACCCGGTGATGCCGGGCGTGCTCATCGTGGAGGCGATGGCGCAGGTGGGGGCGGTTGCGCTGCTCTCGCGCCCGGAGAGCCAGGGCAAGATCGCGTTCTTCGCCGGGATCGACCAGGTGCGGTTCAAGCGTCAGGTCGTGCCCGGAGACACGCTCACCATGCGTGTGGACATCACCAAGGCGCGCGGCAGGATCGGGTTCGGCGAGGCGCGCGCTCTGGTGGGCGAGGCGCTGGCATGCTCCGGCACGCTGATGTTCGCGATAGAATCATAGGGTTGCCCGGCGGCGAGTCGCGCGGCTGGCACGATACACGAGAGGGATGAGATGGGACTCAAGGAGCGGATCGAGAGCGGAGAAGCGGTCCTCGGGGTCGTAGGGCTGGGCTATGTGGGCCTGCCGCTTGCCCTGGAGATGGCCAAGGCCGGGCACAAGGTCGTGGGCTTCGAGGTCTCTGCCGAGAAGGCCGACCTCGTCAATGCGGGAACGAGCTACATCCCCGATGTGCCGCAGGAGGAGTTCGCCCCGCTCGTGGAGGCCGGGCTCATCTCGGCGACCACCGATTTCTCACGCGCCGGTGAGGTGGACGCGATCGCCATCTGCGTCCCCACGCCGCTCAATGACATGAAGGAGCCGGACACCTCGTACATGGAGTCCGCGGCGCGCTCGGTCACCCCGTACCTGCATCCCGAGATGCTGATCACCCTGGAGTCCACCACGTATCCGGGCACCACCGAGGAGATCATCCAGCCCATCCTGGAGTCGGGCGGTCTCAAGGTGGGAACCGACATCTACCTGGCGTTCTCGCCGGAGCGGGTCGATCCCGGCAACCCCGTCTACCAGACCCGCAACACCCCCAAGGTCATCGGCGGCGTCACGCCGGCCTGCACCGAGAATGCAGTGGCGCTCTACGCCCGCTACATCGATACGGTGGTGCCGGTGAGCTCCACCCGCGTGGCCGAGATGACCAAGCTCCTCGAGAACACCTTCCGCGGTGTGAACATCGCGCTGATGAACGAGCTGCTGATGCTCTGCGAGCGCATGGGCATCAGCCTGTGGGAGGTCATCAAGGCGGCCAAGACCAAGCCGTTCGGCTACATGGCCTTCTATCCCGGTCCCGGACTCGGCGGGCACTGCATCCCGATCGACCCCTTCTACCTCTCCTGGAAGGCGAAGCAGTTCGACTTCCGCACCGAGTTCATCGACCTCTCGGGCCGCATCAACGAGAACATGCCGTACTACGTGATCGATCGGCTCATGGATGCCCTGAACGCGCAGCGTAAGCCGCTCGCCGATTCGAAGGTGCTCGTGCTCGGCGTGGCGTACAAGGCCGACATCGACGACATGCGCGAGTCGCCGGCCATCCGCATCGCCGAGTTGCTCCTGGAGAAGGAAGCCGACGTGGTGTACCACGACCCGTTCGTGCCGAGCTTCGCCGTGTCGGGGACGGATATCCCCGCGGTCGACCTGACCGCCGAGACGGTCGCGGCAGCCGACGTGGTGCTGATCATCACCGCGCACAGCGATGTGGACTACGCCCTCGTGGCGCGCGAGGCGTCACTCGTGCTCGACACGCGTAACGCGCTCGAGCAGTACGACGGTGGGAACGTGGTGCGGCTGTGAGCGAGCAGACACCGTTGAGGATCGGCGTCGTCGGCTTCGGCTACTGGGGCCCCAACCTGGTGCGCAACGTCCACAAGCTCGCGGACTCGGATCTTGTGTCGGTCTGCGACGCCGCACCGGCGAACCTCGCCAAGTTTTCATCGGCGTATCCTGATGTCCCCGTGTGCGCGAGTCTCGACGAGATGCTCGCCACACACGAGGTGGACGCCGTGGTCGTGGCCACGTCAGCGCCGAGCCACCACGCGGTGGCCAGGGCCGTTCTGGAGGCGGGCAAGCATTGCTTCGTGGAGAAGCCGCTCACGCTCACCAGCGAAGATGCCGCCGATCTCGTGAAGCTTGCCGACGAACGTGACCTGATCCTGATGGTCGGTCACCTCATGGTCTATCACTCGGCGGTGAACCACATCAAAGACGTGATCGACTCGGGCGAACTCGGCGACGTGATGTACCTGTACGCCCAACGTCTCAATCTGGGCAAGGTGCGTACCGAGGAGAACGCGTTCTGGTCGCTGGCTCCGCATGATGTGTCGATCGTGAATTACCTGCTCGGCGAGGCGCCCGAGAGCGTCTCGGCAACCGGGGCGGCGTACCTCAACCCGGGTGTGGAGGACACCGTGTTCGCCAACCTCCACTTCGCGTCGGGCCGGATGGCCAACATCCACGTGAGCTGGCTCGATCCGCACAAGACGCGCAAGTTCACCATCGTCGGCACGAAGAAGATGCTCGTGTTCGACGACATGGAGGCCACCGAGAAGATCTGGATCTACGACAAGGGCGTCGGCGCACCCGCCGACGCGCTCGGATATCGGGAAGACCTGACGCTTCGCTTCGGCGATATCACGGTGCCGTACATCAAGATGGCCGAGCCGCTCTCGCTCGAAGTGCAGCATTTCATCGACTGCTGCAGGAGCGGAGAGCGGCCCCGGTCGAGCGGCAGGGACGGCCTCGAGGTCGTGCGTGTGCTCGAGGCTGTGAGCGAATCGATCGCCGCTGGCGGAGCGCCGGTCGCCACGGCCCTGGAGGTCTCATGACCGCATATGTGCATCCCTCGGTACAGGTCGGAGGCGGCTTCTCGCCGTCGCCGTTCTGCGTGATCGATGAGAACGTGGTCATCGGTAACGAAGTCACCATCGGCTCGTTCGTCCACGTGTTCCCCGGCGCCGTGATCGGTGACGGTGTGACCATCAGTGACGGTGCGATGGTGGGCAAGCCGCCCAAACTCGCCAAGTCGTCCACCGCCAAGGGTGGCGACCTCGACGGGCTTGTGCTCGGCAGCGGGTGTGTCGTAGGGAACAACGCGGTCCTGATGGCCGGCTCCACGTTCGGCAGCGACTGCGTGATCGCCGACGGCGCCGGTGTGCGTGAGCGGTGTACGGTGGGCGATCGTGTCGTGATCGGCCGCAACGTGACGGTAGAGAACGACACCACGATCGGCAGCCGCACGCGCATCCAGACCGGCGCGTACATCACCGCGTACGTGACCATCGAGGAGGACGTGTTCATCGCTCCGATGGTGGTCACCACCAACGACAACTACATGGGGCGCACCGAGAAGCGCCTCAAGGAGATGCGCGGCTGTACGATCCGCCGTGGCGCGCGTGTGGGAGGCGGCTCGCACATCCTGCCCGGCATCGAGATAGGCGAGGAAGGGTTCGTGGCCACCGGATCCGTCGTCACCCGCGATGTGCCACCGCGCACCGTGGTGATGGGTGTGCCGGCGCGCGCGGTGCGCGATGTGGCAGCTGAGGAGCTTCTCGGCAACCAGTGAACGGCAGCGTTACGGATGGGCTCCGGGCGCCCCGCAGGCTGCAGCTCGTGTCACAATCGGATGGATCCCGGTAGACGACGTGTCATGAAGGAGTGTGCGATGGGTGTCCCCCTGCTCGATCTCAAGGCCCAGTACCGCGAGCTTCAGGCGGAACTCGATGCCGCCATCGGTGACGTGATGGCCAACGCGGCGTTCATCGGCGGCCCCAAGGTCAAGGGGTTCGAGGAGGCTGTCGCCGGGTACTGCGGCACCACGTATGCGGTGGCGTGCGGCAACGGCACCGACGCCCTGTTCCTGATCATGGCGGCGATGGGCATCGGCAAGGGCGACGAGGTCATCACCACGCCGTTCACCTTCTGGGCCACGGTCGAGTGCATCCGCCATGTGGGCGCAACACCGGTCTTCGTGGACATCGAGCCCGGCACCTACAACATGGACGTCTCGCAGATCGAGGCGGCTATCACCCCGCGCACCAAGGCCATCCTGCCGGTACACATCTTCGGCCAGTGCGTTGACATGGACCCGCTGCTCGAGATCGCGGAGCGTCACGGTATCGCCGTGATCGAGGACGCCTGCCAGGCGATCGGCGCAACCTACAAGGGCAAGCGCGCCGGATCGCTCGCGCACGCCGCCGCGTTCTCCTTCTTCCCGAGCAAGAACCTCGGCGCGGCCGGTGACGGCGGGATGATCACCACCGATGACGCCGATCTGGCAGCCCGTGCCCGCAAGCTCGCGAGCCATGGCACCAGCAAGAAGTACTTCCACGACGCGTTCGGCACCAACTCGCGCCTCGATGCGCTCCAGGCGGCGATCCTGCTGGTGAAGCTGCCGCACCTCGATCGCTGGAATGGCGAGCGTCGCGCGGCGGCAGCGGTCTACGGCGAGCTTCTTGCGGGCGTGGACGGTTTGGAGCTTCCCGTTGCGCGTGACTTCGGCGACGCCGTCTATCACCTCTACATCGTGAAGACGGAGAGCGCGGAGGCCGCCGAGACGGTCATGGGCGCGCTCAAGGAGGCGGGTATCGGTACCGCGCTTTACTACCCGCTCGCCCTGCACGAGCAGGAGGCGTTCGATCACGTGGACGGCTTCGTGCGCCCATCGCTTCCGATGGCCGAGTCATGCGATGCGCGCACGTTCGCGTTGCCATGCTTCCCGGGCATCACACGGGAGCAGCAGGAAGAGGTCGTGGCGGTCGTAAGAAGGGCGCTTGCTGGCGCGTAAGAGGTGCGCCCGCCGGCTACGGCTGCGCTCACGGCCGTAGGCGCGCGGGGAGCGAGTGCTATCATGCGTGCTACCCAATGCGCATGGAGACGGTCATCGGACACGCCGTACGTCGGTTCGGGTGCCGGTGAACGATACAGGTATCCGGATCGTCTATCCGCAAGTACGCCGGGACACTGCTCGAGGCGTCACGATGGCAGCTGTACGGTCGCAGCCGTCGGGCGGATGTTCGAGCAACGATACGAAGACTGAGCTACAGGGAGTCATACCGAGTGGGAAGACACTCACGCAAACGGGGCCGCGTCTACACGCGTAGCCGGCTCGACACGCCCAAGCCCGGCACATCGCGCCGGGCGGGGGATGCTGTCGAGGCGGCGCCGCGGATGCGTGTCCACCACGAGCGGCGCAACCGGGCGATCAAGCGGGCGGTCGCCAGTCTCGCGCTGCTCATACTGGTGCTCGTGGGCTGCGGCGCCGCATACGTGTACTCGCAGTTCGCTGCTGCAGGCCGGATCATGGAGGAGAATGCGCTCCAGTCGGCCGACATGGGCGAGTCGCTTACCGAGCGCGAGCCCAAGAAGCCCTACACGATCCTCCTCCTCGGTACCGATTTCCGTGATGGTGAAGAGGCGGCGCGAGCCGACACCATCATCCTCGCGCGGGTCGATCCAGAGGAAGGCATGGTATGGATGCTCTCCATCCCCCGCGACACCCGCGTGGAGATCCCCGGATATGGCGTGGACAAGATCAACGCCGCGCATTTCTACGGCGGCCCCAAGCTCATGGCCGAGACGGTGACAGCCCTCACGGGCGTGCCGATCAACCATTACGCGGAGATCGACTTCCGGGGCTTCGCCGCGATGGTGGATGCCCTCGGCGGGGTATGGGTCGACGTGGATGTGGAGATCGACGACTGGAAAGCCGCCAGCGGCCTCCCGCTCGCCGACCGGGAACCGCATATAGAACCCGGGTACCAGCGACTCAACGGCCCGCAGGCCCTCACGTACGTGCGCAGCCGCGACTTCCCCGACGCTGACTTCACGCGCATGAGGCACCAGCAGACCTTCTTCAAGGCGTTGGCCGACCAGGCTACCCAGATCGACAGCGTGTTCAAGATCCCGTCGATGGTGAAAGACGTGGCGGGGTACCTTACCACCGACATGACCGTTGCCCGGCTCGTGGAGTCGGCCATCGACCTTGCGGACATCGGCGGTGCGAACGTCGAGACGGCAACGCTCGAGGGCGAGTGGCGTTCTCCCTACGTGTGGCTGGACGAGGAGAAGAAGGAGCTGCTCGTCAGCGCCATGCTCGAGGGCCGCCGCTTCGATGAGTCGGCAGTGGAAGAGCCCGAGGAGATCGATCGGGCAACCATCAGCGTCACGGTCCGGAACGGCGCCGGCATCGAGGGCAGCGCCGGTACCACGAGCGACATCCTGGCCGCGCTCGGCTACACGATCACCGAGGTGGGCAACGCCAATCAGTTCGTGTACGAGGAGACGTTGGTGGTCTACTCCACCGACCATGCGGCGGCGGTACAGGTTGCCAGCGACCTGCCCAAGGCGAAGGTCGTGGAGAGCCGCGGCATGTACGCGTTCTCCACGGACATCCTGGTGGTGGTCGGCGACGACTACGCCACCTGGGATACCGCCACGGCAACGCCGCAGTAGCGCGCCTACCGGCCTGCTGCGTCTTCCAGAACGCGCAGCAGCGTGTCGGCCTGTTCGTCTCGGCTGAACTCCCGCTCTGCCAGCATTCGCGCGTTGCAGCCCATGCGCTCGCGTCGCTCCGGGTCGTCGGCGAGGGCGATGATCGCTTCTGCCAGCGCGGCCCCGTCGGCCGCCTTCACCGCGAGCCCCGCCTCGTTGTCGAGCACGAGTGAGCGCGTCCAGCCGGGCTGGTTCACGATGACCGGACGTCCCGAGGCCAGCGCGTCGAAGAACTTGTTGGGCGAGTTGGTGGCAAGGATCGGCACGTCGGCAAAGAGGGTGAGCAGTATGTCCGCCGTTCGCGTAATGGCGGGCACGTCCTGCTTGGGCATCGATCCCACGAGAAGCACGTTGGCGCGGCCGGCAGTGCGCTCGCGAAGCGCGGGCAGGCTCTTGCCGTCTCCCGCGATCAGGAAGACGATGTCGCTCCGGCCGCGCTCCTCAAGGATCCGCGCAGCCTCGGGGATCTGGTCGTGGAGGCCGTTGGACGGGCCGATCGCGCCGGTGTAGCCGACCACGAGCCGCCCCGAGAGGCCGAACCGATCGACGATCTCCGGATCCTTCTCTCCGGGATGGAAGAGGTCGAGGTCCGAGCAGTTGGGGATCACGTGAACTCGATCCGGATCCACGCCCTCGGCGATCACGCCCTCGGCCATGCCGGGGGAGAGGGCGATTACGTGCTCGGCGTGACGGTACAGGAAGCGCTCCAGGCGCTTCGCGATACGTGCGAGGAGGCCGCTGCGCTTGAGCGCGCCCATCTGGATGGCCGCCTCCGGCCAGAGGTCGCGCACCTCGAACACGAACGGTGTCCGGGTGATCCGGGCCGCCACCCAGCCGGGGACCCCCACAGTGAGCGGGGTGGAGGTGGCGAACACCACATCGTGCTTCCCGGCGGTCGCCGCCCGGCGCGTGGCACCGAAGGTGAACGCCAGGAACGACCACATCCGCCGGGCGTAGCTCATGTAGTTGGAGTAGCCGACGCGCACCGAGCGGATCGAGATGCCGTCGATCGTGCCGTCCACGTAGCGCGCCCGCTGGTACTCGTCGGGCAGCCGGGAGGAGCTGGTGATCACCGTGACCTTGTGTCCCTGCTCCACCCATCTGCGGGAGAACTCGTACGAACGGATCAGGCCGAGTGACGAGCCGCGCGTTGCGAAGAACTGATGGATGTACAGGATCCGCACGGGTCTAGCCGCTCCTGCCCGTCCTGTGGGCGCCCGGACGGCCCACGGCCATATAGGAGAGCCCCGCCGCCTCCACCTTGGAGGGATCGAGACAGTTCCTGCCGTCGAACACCACGGCGGGCGACGTCATCATGCCGGCTGCACGCTCCCAGTCGAGCGTGGCGAACTCGCCCCACTCGGTGATGACCACCGCTGCGGAGACGCCATCCAGCGCCTCCCACACCGTGGCGCAACGCGTGGCGCCGGGAATCTCAACCTCGGCGGCGATCGGGTCGTAGACCTTTACCGAGCAGCCCTCTTCCACGAGCAGGGGCACGATGTCCACAGCCGGTGATTCGCGCACGTCGTCGGTGTCGGGCTTGAACGCCAGTCCCAGCACCGCGATCGTGCGCTCGTGGAGGTGGGGAAGCGCCCGCACCAGGGCGATCACCGGCAGCAGACGCTGGCGGTTGTTCACCTCGATGACGGACTTCAGCAGCGAGAACTCGTAGCCGTTGATGGTGGCGATGAAGTCGAGCGCGCGGGTGTCCTTGGGGAAGCACGAACCGCCGTAACCGATGCCGGCGCGCAGGAAATCGGGCCCGATGCGCGTGTCCATCCCGATGCCGTGTGAGACCGCGTCGATGTCGGCACCGATGACGTCGCACAGATTGGCGATCTCGTTGATGAACGAGATCTTGGTGGAGAGGAACGCATTGGACGCGTACTTGATCGTCTCGGCGCTCGCTATGTCGGTGATCACACGCGGGGCGTCGACCGCCTCGTACAGCGCCGAGACCGCCTCGGCGGCGTCCGGCGTGTCCGAGCCGATCACGATGCGGTCGGTGCGGTACCAGTCTTCGAGCGCCTTGCCCTCGCGCAGGAACTCGGGGTTCGACACGTAAGCGATGTCCACAGGCGCATCGGCGAGTGTGCGCCGGATCAGTGCGTGGCCCGTCCCCGGGGGCACCGTGGACTTCATCACGAGCGTGAACGGGTGGGTGGCCTCGGCGGCGATGGCCGAGGTGACCGAACGCACGAAGCGCAGGTCGGCCGCGCCGTTGTCTGCCTGCGGGGTGCCCACGGCCACGAAGACGATGTCGCCGAGGAGATCGGCCCAACCGTCGTCAGGTGTGGCGAACGTTATGCGGCCCGACGCGATCGTCTTCGCGAGGAGCTCCTCCAGGCCGGGCTCGAAGATCGGGCTTGTGCCCGTGCGGAGCATCTCGATCTTCGCCTCGTCGATGTCGACGCACGTCACGTCGTGGCCCACGTCGGCGAGGCACACGCCCTGGATGAGACCTACGTATCCGGTACCGATGACGGTAACGTCAGCCATTGGTGTTCCCTTCGGCAGCAGTGCGGGGCCACACACGCGAGAGGCGCGGGGCGCGCGGTGAGAAGGCGCGGTCCGGGTGGCCTGTGTCCGGCTCGAAGCGTAGCATAGCCGCGCGCGACGGTGGCCTCGCCGGATGGTGGCGTTACCGGTACGTCAGCACTCACGGCCGAGCGCGTGCGGTCCGACGACCTCGGCGTACAGGCTCAGGTAGGCGGCAGCGGTGGCGCTCCACGAGTAGCGCGCTGCAGCCTCGAGGCCCGCGGCCGACATCCGTTCGAGCCGGCGGGGGTCGGCCAGGAGCTCGAGCGCTGCCTGCGCAAGCGCTTCGGGCGAGCGGGAAGGCGCCAGCGCTCCCGCGCGGGGATCCACCACCTCGGGCAATCCGCCGGTGTCGGCGGCGAGCACGGGCGTGCCGCACGCCAGCGACTCGAGCGCGACCAGGCCGAAGCCCTCGTAGCGGGAGGGGACCACGGTGAGTGTGGCGGCGCTGAACCACAGCGGCATAATGTCGGGGGGTACGGCGTCAACGACCATCACGCCCGAGTGCGGTCCCGGCATCGGCGCATCGAGGCCCCACGGGCCCACCATCACGAGCAAGGTGTCGGGGCGCTCGCGCCTGATCGTCTCGAAGGCCTCGAGCAGATCGCCCGCCCCCTTGTGCTCCGTGATCCGTCCCGCGTAGAGCAGTACAGGCCCCGTGTGATCGCCGAGTCCGACAGCCATGCGCTCCTCGGCGGCGTCACGCGGACCGAACCGCTCATGGTCCACGGCGTTGGGTATCACCTGTGCGCGACGTATGTGGGGCTGCAGGTCGCGGACTTCATCGAGCAGCGCCTGCGACGGAGCGGTAACCGCGTCGGCTGCGGCGAGATGCTCGGGCACGAGCGTGCGCATCGCCGGGTACTCGCCGGTCTCAAGGCCGCCCAGGCCGTGCACCACAGTCACCACCGGGGCCGTTGCGCCGGCCAGCCGCAGGTAGAGCGGCCTGAAGTCGGCCTGCTGCACATGCACCACGTCCGGCCGCTCCGCATCGAGCGCCCTGCGGATCAGCAGCGCGCGCGAGAACGTGCGCCTGAGCGGCAGTCCGAGCCGGCGCCTCTCGGCCGAGGTGGCGGAGCGCCACAGCACGCCCGCGGCTGTGAGCGGATGGGCCGCCGCCGTGCGCAGCAGCCACACAGCCGAGGCGCCCCTGACGCCGTACGTGCCGGATCCGCTTGCCTCGACGTACTCGCTGTCCGAGAGGACCGCCACGCGCGCTCCCGCCTGGCGTAGCGCCCCGGCAAGCGCAGCGGTGTGCACCGCCACGCCTCCCACCGACGCAGACCTGTCCTGCCTCACCGTGGGGCCGAGGATGGCGACAGCAAGGCTCATCGTGTGCGTCCCGTCAGCCGGCGCCATACGCGGGCGGCGAGATCACGCACGTAGGCTCTCTCGTCGGCCCGCACGGCGCCTGTGATGAAGATGCCGGCGATGTAGACGGCCGCGCCGAGCGCCACCTCGGCCAACAGCACGCCGATGTTCCCCGGTACGCGTCCGAGCGTGAGGGCGATCGCCGCCCACATCGCGCCGCATACGGCCGCGATCCGGGCGAGGTCGGCCCACGGGATGACCCACTCCATGTACGGCCTGCTCCGGTACCACGTGAGCGCGAGCAGCAGCGCGTACGAGGCGAGCGTGGTGTACGCCGCCGCCATATAGCCGAAGCGGGGGACGAAGACGATGTTCGTGACGATGTTGAAGACGCCTGCGGTCATCGTGTTGGTCATGGTGATGGTGGATTTCTTGTGAAGGGCGATGCCGTTGCCCGCGATCTGCACGAGTCCGTAGGAGAGCGACCCCGCCGCCACGATGGCCAGGATCGGGAACGCCGCCCGGTAGTCGGGGCCCGTGAACACCTGCATGAAGTGCCGCGAGGTGGCCGCCAGCCCGAACAGCAGCGGGAACGTGAGCAGGGCGAAGTAGCGCGTCATCTGCGTCTGCACGCGCTGCGCAAGCGCCTGTCCCTGCCGTTCGAACGTCTGGATCATCACCGGCCCCATGGCGATGATGAGCGGGAGCGTGATCAGCTGCATGATCTTCTCGCCGAGTCCGTACGCCACCGAGTACAGGCCCACCTCGGCAGTGGTGCGGGTGAACTCGATGATGTAGCGGTCGGCCAGCACGAGAAGCCACGAGGAGATGGCGGCCGGCACGAGCGGCATGCCGAACGACAGGTACTGCCTGAGGATGTCGGGGCTGAAGCGCCTTGGAGAGAGCGAGCCTTCACGCGCCACCATCCGCAGACTGAAGGGGAGCATCAGCACGTTGCCGATCACCATACCGAGCAGGATGCCGTACGAGCCGAGCCGCGGCACCGCCACCAGATAGACCGACGCGGCCGTTCCCAGCAGGGTCACCCCGATCGAGATGATGGCGAACGGCGTGGCCTTGTTGGCCGCCCGGAGCACCTGGAGGAGCACGGTTCCGAAGTAGGTGATGCACAACGACGCCACGCCGATCGGCACGAGGCCCACGAGTCCCGGGGAAAGGGAGTCGCGCGCCAGCCATACGGCGAGAAGGATCACGGCCGCCACGACGAGGACCGACATCACCGTGGACCACACCGACGTGCTCACGTAATCGTCTTGCCGGTCCTCGCCCCGGTAGGTCCAGTAGAAGCGCACCACGGAGTTGGTGATCCACGCGGTGGCCACAGCGGCCGCAAGCGAGGTGGCCGAGGAGATGAGGTAGAAGTTGCCGTAGTCGGCACGCTCCACCATGCGGGTGAACACCGGCACGGTGATGAGCGAGGTGAGCGCGGGTACGAGTCGCACGGGGAAGTACTTCAGCGTGTCCGACCCGGCCCCCTTGAGTATGTCCTTCAGCATCAGGGTCCATCTCGGTCCGGTAGGCGTCGGTCGGATTGTATCGGACTTGAGGAAACGCCGTTGCACAGGTAGCATCACGGTTCGTGAAACGTAATCGAGCGGTATGCGGTTCCGCTTCCGGGAGCCCTCAGCATAGACCTAGCAGGCGCATGTGGCGGATGGGGGCATCCGTCGCTCTTGCTGCGGTGTTCGGCGTCCTTCTCGCGACCGGCGGCGCATGGGGCACCTGGTTGGGCGACTTCCTGGATGCCGACGCATCAGGCAACGCAACGTACGAGGCGATGGCCATCACCCCGTCGGCGGTCTACGATGCCGGGTCCAACGCCACTGTCGTGGCTTACCAGGGCGCGAACCTCGACCCCTACGTCTGCGTGCTCGACCACGACACCGGCCGATGGTCTGAACCGGTGCGCGTGGGCTCCAACGCCTACCTGGCGGGCAGGATGGACACCCATGGCGGGCCGTCGATCATCCAGGATGTCGACGGCGTGTTCCACGTCTTCTGGGGCGCGCACAACACGAGGCTCTACCACGCGGTGAGCGCCACCCCCGGAGTCCCGGGCAGCTGGAAGCTCAAGAGCGTCACGGTCGACGGCTCCAGCGTGACGTGCACGTATCCCGTTCCCGAGCTCTACGAGCACGCAGACGGGACCGGGCTGCGGGTGTGGATGCGCCGGGGCGAGGCCAATCCGATCCGTGGCGACATCGCAAGCATCGTCACCACCAACGGCGTCACCTGGGCGAGGGGCGAGACCGTCATCGAGTCCACCGGCGACTCCCTCTGGTACGACTCCGTGTTCACCGGCGACCACGCCACCCACATCGCGTTCACCCGCGCTCCGAGGACCAGCTACTGGGGCAACGCCGACCCGTTCGTGCGGCAGGGCCTCTACTACGTGCGGTCCGAGGCCGAGGGCGTCTGGACCGACGCCACCGGTACCGTCCTTCCCGGCCCGGCAGTGCCCGAGGAGACCATCCTCGGCACGTGCACGGTGGTGGATATCCCTGAGACGGACGAGATCAACCAGGTGGTGGTCCGGGAACTGCCGGACGGGAACCCGTGCATCCTCTACCTGCAAGGAGACACTGCGGCAGAGGAGCAGATCTACTCGTGGCGGTTCACGCGGTTCACTGGCACGGAGTGGACCGAGCCCGTCATCATCGCCGAGACCGACCACTTCTTCGACGCCGCCGATCTCGAGGTTGACGACCGTGGCGGCTGGACGTACCTGCATGCATACGTGACCACAGGCGGACGGCCGGATAGCCAGGCTCTTGTGGGCGATCCACATGCCGCCCGGGGCGGAGACCTGGCCCGCTTCACCTCAGGTGATCTTGGCGGAACATGGTCCGATCAGGTTTGGGTGAAGCAGCAGGACGGGCCCAACGCGCGCTACAACGATCCGCAGGTGGTGCGAGGGGCGCCGGTCTCGTCGTTGCCGCGCGTGCTTTTCTGCGAGTGGAACAACGACGCGAGCGCGTACTTCCAGAAGGTCTTCTTGTGGGGCGAGGACGGCCTCTTCGGGCGTGAGGTGACGCCGGAGATCACACGGCTCGCGGGCCTCAACCGGGTGGGAACGGCGGTGGAGGCCGCGAAGAAGGCGTACCCCGTGGTCTCGCCTGCGGTCGTGCTCGCCCGCAAGGACGCGTTCCCCGACGCACTGTGCGGGGCGCCGCTCGCGCACGCCTACCGCGCCCCGATCTTGCTCGTGAGCACCGAGAAGCTGGACGCCGAGACCCGGGCCGAGATCCAGCGTCTGCGCCCGTCGCGGGTGCTGGTGCTCGGCGGCACGGCGAGCATCTCCACCACCACCGTGGTGGAGGTCCAGAGCGCGCTCTACGAAGCCGGCGTCACCAAACCCACGATCGAGCGCTTCCCCGGAACCGACCGCTACGACACATCCGCTTTGATCGCCGAGCGGCTGCGCCAGCTCAAGGGCAGTCCCAGCGAGGTGGTGCTCGCCTCGGGCGCTGACTTCCCCGACGCGTTGGCCGCGTCACCGTACGCCGCGCGCACGGGCGAGCCGATCCTCCTCACGCGGCCCGACAGCCTCACGCAGGCAACGTACGATGCGCTGCGGGCCTCGGGTGCGAGCGACGTGTACATCGTTGGCGGGGAGGCGGCCGTCTCCGGGGACGTGGAGGACGTGCTGGAGACCCGTGGCTACGTTGTGCGGCGGGCGGCGGGCGCCAACCGGTACGAGACCGCGCAGCTCATCGTTGAGCGAGGACTCGGGCGCGAGCAGGTCTTCGGCATGCAGCGGTTCGTGGTCGCCTCGGGAGAGACGTTCCCTGACGCTATGACCGGCGGGGTGTTGGCGGCGCGGGTGAACGGTCCGTTGTTGCTCACGCGTTCGTCGGGCTCGCTTTCCGATCCCACGCGCTATCTGATCGACCGGTATGCGGACCGCGTGCTCGACGTCTACGTGATGGGCGGCGCTGCGGCGATCGATGAGTCGGTCGTGAACGATCTCCAGATCCGCGTGGTCGGCGATACCTACTAGGCGGGCTCAGAGCGCGTTGTAGAGCTCCAGCAGATCGGCCGAGTCGGACTCCATGCTCCACGTGGTGGCGGCCGCGCTTCGGCCCGCCCGTGACGTCTCCCTGAGCCGGGCAGGATCCGATCCGAGTGCAAGGGCCGTCTCCGCGAACGAGCCCGCGTCCCCGGCGGTGAACACCGCTCCCGCGCCCGTCTCCCGCACGATGCGCGCGAGCGGAGCGCAGTCGCTCACCAGCACGGGGCGCCCGTACGCCATGTACTGGAAGAGCTTGTGGGGCACGGTCGCCTCCGTGTGCGGACTCTTCAGGTGCGGCACGAGTCCTATCGTGGCCTGCTCCACGTAGCGCATGGCCTCGTCCTTGGGCAGCCGCCCCGTGAACGTGACCGCATCGTTCAGGCCGAGGCGCCTCGCCAGCGCTTCGAGCTCCTCGAGGCTCACGCCGTCGCCGACGATGGTGAGATGCGCATCGGGCCGTTTGCCGAGTATCGAGGGCATGGCCTCAACGGCGGTCTCGAGACCGCGGTGCGGAGCGATTCCGCCCACATACACCAGATGGAGCCGGTCGGGCAGCGCGGGAGCATCCGCTGACACCAGTGCAGCGGGCTCGGCGTTACCGAACACCACCACACGCGCCGGGTCCGCGCCCAGGCGCACGAGGCGGTCCTTCGCTTCCTCCACCACCACGACAACGCGGTCCGCCTCGCGCACCACCTGGCGCTCGAATCGCGACGCCCGGGCTCCGGAGAACAGGACCCGGTCGATCCATCGCCGACGCCACAGCCGGAGCGCCGCCGGGTAGTTCTCGTGGAAGTCGAGCACCACGGGAACCCCGGTCTTCCGTCCCGCCTTGAGGGTAGAGCGAGCGTAGGGGAGATCGTGGCAGTGCAGCGCTTGTGCGCCGTGTTCGGTCACCAGGCGCTCGATGGCGCCCCGCCACGAAGGCGAGTCGAGCGTGAGCAGGAACAGAAGCGAGTCGAGCCGCCTGCGGAGCGGAGAGCCCGGGTACACCCTATGCCTGATCGCCCGCACGTTGCCGACGCTCTCCTCGGCAACCTGGCCGTGTCCCCGGCGGCACAACAGCAGCACCTCGTGCCCCGCGCCGGCGAGGACGTCGGCCTCCTTCTCAACGCGGATGTCCGGAGGGAACGGCTGGTTGGCGAGCACCATGCCTACGCGCACGGGGCGACCCCAATCGTCGATGGCGGGTGGGCGGGGCGGTGTCGGCTGGTCAACGGCGCGGTTCCGGCCCCTGGGTGTTGCCGGTATTATACGGCATGTGACCGAACCCACACCCAAACGTCTGCTCGTGCTGTCCTACGAGTTTCCGCCGAGCGGCGGAGGCGGCGTACAGCGCATCGCGAAGTTCTGCAGAGACCTCCGGCACCTCGGCTGGGAGCCCCACGTCGTCACCGCGGAGCACGTGCCCGGCCGTCCCGAGGACCCAAGCCTGCTGGCGGATGTGGCCGGCATCCCGGTGACGCGCCTGCCGCATCGGAACGCCGTGCGCGCGGTCGCCCGCCCCATCGCGCAGGTGAAGCGTGTCCTGCGTACCGCCGGCCCCGGCGGTACGGCCGCGGGTGTCGGCGCAGGCGGGGCGCCCTCCATCGGAACGCCGCTCAGTACGCGTGTCGTCCGCTGGGTATGCGTCCCCGACGAGGCGCGCCGGTGGGCGGCCTCGGTGGTGCGGCACGTGCGGCGTTCAGGCGAGCGGTACGATGCGGTGCTCGCGTCAGGCCCGCCGCACTCCACGCTCATCGCGGGCCGCAGGTGTGCCGAGGCGCTCGGCGTGCCGCTGATCGCCGACATGCGTGACGCTTGGGCCACCAACCCGCACTTCCTCCGCCCAACGCCGCTCCACCGTGCGCTTGCGCGGCGTGCGCAGCGTCGTGTGTACGGATCCGCGGCAGTGGTGGCCGCCGTGTCGCCCGACATCGCCCGCGAGGCGGAGCGCTTTGGAGCCTCCCGCGCCGTGGTGCTTCCCAACGGCTACGACGCCGCCGAGATGCCCCCGCTCACGGGCGCTACCGGATTACCGCTTGCGCTCGCGTTCATGGGCCGCTTCTACGGGCTCACCGACCCCGCACCGCTCCTCGAGGCCATGCGGACAGTGATCGCCGAGGAGGGCCCGGAGAGCATCCGCTTCGACGTGGTGGGCGACCGCTCGCCTGCGGTGACGGAAGCCGTGCGAGCCGCGGGTCTCGAGGAGGTCGTGCGCTTCCACGGGTATCTGCCGCACCGCTCCGCGCTCGAGGTCGTTGCCGCAGCGGACGTGGGTGTTGTGGTGATAGCCGACGTGCCGGGATCGCGTGCCGTGTACACGGGGAAGCTGTTCGAGTACCTTGGCATGGGCCTGCCCGTCCTGCTGGTGGGGCCCGCAGACGGCGCCGCCGCACAACTCGTTCGGGATGTCTCGGCGGGACGGGTGGTGTCGTACGGCGACACGGCCGCGCTTACCGACACGCTGCGCGAGATGCTCGCCCTGAAGGTGCGAGGCGAAGCGCTGGCCACACCCGACTGGGGGCAGGTGGCGCGGTTCGAGCGCGCGAGACTGGCCGAGGCCCTCGCCACACTCCTTGACGAGACGCTCGGGGATGAGACGTGAGCGCGACGAAGAGCGATACACCTGCGCTAGGCGGGTTCGACATACGCCTCGTGACGGCGCTGCTGCTTGCTGCGGTGATCGTGGGCCTGCTGCTCGGCGACCCGGGAACACGGAGCGGCGCGCTGCTCGCCACGCTCGCCCTCGCCGGCGTGGGCGTCGTTGCGCTCCTGCTGTGGAAGGCCGAGTGGAGCGTGCCGCTCATGCTCGTGGCCGCGTCGTTCGACCTGGGCGGGCGCATCATCTCCGAGCCGATGCCGCTCACGGCGTATCAGGCGGTGCTTCTCATCGGGCTCGCGTCGTGGGCGCTGCGCCTCCTGGGCGGTGACGAGTCGGCCAAGCCCCGGTTCACGCTCATCGATGCGGGACTCCTGCTCCTGCTCGGGGCGGCGTTGTGGTCGCTCCCGTTCTCGCTCGACAAGGGCGACACGGTCATGGCAATCGCGCGGCTGGTCTTCATCTACCTGTTCTACCAGCTCACGTCCACCTTTCTCCGCAAGCAGTGGGTCGTTGATGTCTCTACGGCTGCGTTCGTGGGCGCGGGCGTACTGCAGGCGCTGATAGCGCTCGCGCAGGTGCGCGGTGCGTCGATCGGCAACACTGCCGTGCGGGTGGGCGGCCCGACATCACCCCTCCGCGGGTCCGCGTTCTTCGACGACCCCAACTACCTCGCTGCGATGCTGGCTGCGGCCGTGGTGGTGGCCGCGATCAAGGTCGTTCACGCCCGCTCGTTGCGGCAGGCGATCCCGTGGCTTGTGGCCGCGGGGGTATCCGCCCTCGGCGTGTACGTCACCTACTCGCGCACCGGCCTGCTCGCGCTCGCGGTGGGGTTGGTGGTCGTGTGGGCGCTGGCGCCGTCGGGCCGCAAACGATGGGTGTTCCTTGCGGGCGTGCTCGCGGTCGCGGGCATCGTGGCGGCGAACCCCGAGGCGGTCATCGGGCGGTTCACCGCTCTCACCGACGTGGACTCGGACCAGTCGGCGGCCACGCGGTACTACATGATCACGTCCACGCTCGAGATCATCCGCGACCACTGGGCGATGGGCACCGGCCTGGGCGCGTTCGACATGGCCTATCCCGCGTATCGCATCGCGGGATCGTCGTTCTCGGTGATCAGGCCTCACCAGTTGCCGCTCGCCATGTGGGCCGAGATGGGGATCGCGGGCCTGGTCGCCGAGATCACGCTCACCTTCGCCGTGCTGAGGATGGCCTGGACGTCGATCCGCATACAGGGGCCGTCTGTCACCCCGCACGGGATCGTGGACCTGCTCGCCGAGGCAGGCGACCGGCTCACCCTCGGGCAGAAGGCGGGGCTTGCTATCATCGTCTCGTATGCGGTGGGCTCGTTGTTCCAGTACTTCCTCTATATCGAGTACCTGTGGTTTGGAGTGGCGCTTCTTGCCGGATCGACCATCGCGCGTCGTGCGCAGTCTTCGGAGGTCCAGGATGTCTGAGTCGAACGTTCGTCGTCTCGTGCACGCGCTGCTGCGGGCGTGGTGGATCCTCGGGGCTGTGGCGCTCATCGCCGGAGCGACCGCGTATCTCGTGGCAGATCCGGGCGACCCTATGTGGGTGGGGGAGGCCACGCTGCGGATCGACAACGCCACCGTCTCGCGGTACCCGGGCCTTCCGGTGCCCGAGCGCGTGCTGGCCGAGGTGCAGTCGGCCGACTTCAAAGACGCCGTGTTGCAGGAGGCCGGGACGGCCGAGGGCAGCCTGTCCTTCTACACGACCGGCAACCCGCAGACGGAGTTCCACGCACGATACATCGGGCCTTCCGAGGAGACCGCCGGCACGGTTGCCGACGTGGCCGCCGAGGCGGTGGTTGCCGAGTACCTCGAGATGAGCGAGCCCGAACTGAACCGTACAAGACTCAGGGTCGCCGAGGAGCGTGACATGGTCAGCGTGCTGGAAGAGGCGCTGGAGGACCCGGAGCTCACCTCGTCGCAGCGGGTCGACACCCGCTACCGTCTGTACTCGGTGCGCACCACGCTCATCGTTGACGAGGCGCTGCTGCAGCAGCAGGAGGGCGCTCTCGCCTACGACGGCGAGCCCATCGTGACGCAGCAGGACGTGGAGTCGGGGCGTCGCAGGACTGCCCTCGGCGCTGCACTGGCGGGACTCGCCCTGGCGGCTCTGGTCGTGCTGCTGCGCGAGCGGCCGCAGGCGATACGGCACGAGGGGTAGCGGGTCTCAGTGGACGACCGGGAGCACGGTCCGCTCGTCGGGCTCACGTATTCCAAGCAGTTCCCGAATCCCGCGGAGCCCGCACGCGGCTTGTTCGTGGCCGAGCAGGTGCGGGCCACCTCTGACGCGGTGTCGTGGTCGGTGATCGCGCCTGTGCCGCGCACCTCGCGGTTCCTCGCGCGGCTCCTGCCGCGTCCGTTCGTGCCGCCGCGCTCGGCTTTCGGTGGCCTCGAGGTGCGTCATCCCGCGTATCATGTGCTGCCGCGCCGGCTGCGGTACACGCATGTAGGCCGGTCGATGGCGGCGGCCTCGGAGGACGATTTCGCCGCGGTGGTAGAGCACGAGCGTCCGTCGTTCGTGCATGTTCACACCCTGTATCCGGCGGGTTCGGCCGGGCGGATGCTCGCCCTGCGGCACGGTCTGCCGTACATCGTCACCGTGCACGGCTCCGACCTCTACTCCAACATCATCCGCGCCGTCTGGAAGGCCGAGCTTGAGCCTGTCGTGCGCGATGCCGCCGCGGTGGTATGCGTGAGCGAGCCGCTCGCTCGCGACACGGCCGCGCTGCTCGGCGCCGACCCGGCGCGCGTGCTCGTGATCCCCAACACGTTCGATGCCGGGTCGTTCACCGTCCGTGACACGCCTCTCTCGGCAGACACGCTGCTGTCGGTGGGCCGGCTGGTGGACGTGAAAGGGCACCGCGTGCTCATCGAGGCGCTCGCGCTGCTGGCGCCCACGCGGCCCGATCTGCGTCTCCGCATGGTGGGCGAGGGCCCCGAGCGCGGCAGCCTCGAAGCGCTGGCAGCGCGTCTCGGCATCGCCGATCGCGTGACGTTCCCGGGCGCGCTCGATAGGGAGGCGCTCGCTGCCGAGTACCGCTCCGCGGACCTGTTCGTCCTGCCGTCGTTGCGCGAGGGATTCGGCGTGGTGCTGCTCGAGGCGCTCGCTTCGGGCACCCCGGTGGTGGCCACCGCATCCGGCGGCCCGCAGGGGATCGTCGGCCCCTCCGAGGGCGAGCTTGCCGAGCCCGGCGACGCGGACTCGCTTGCGAGCGCCATCGCCCGCGCACTCGACCGCATCGGCTCGTTCGATCCGACGGCGCTGTCCTACGGCGTGCACGAGCGCTACGGCCCCCAGGCCGTGGGCGAGCGGCTGGTGGCGCTCTACCGGGAGGTGGTGGCCGGAAGGCTTCCGGGCGCTACGCTCGGCACGGCCGAGACGGACGGCCAGCCACCGCAGGGAGGCGCTACCGATGAGTGAGGTCACGCGCACAGATGCGGCGGCGCCAGATGTGAGGCGGGTCGTGATGGTGCTCAGCAACGACGCCGCCTCAGACCCGCGGGTGGAGAAGGAGGCCCGTGTGCTCGCCTCGGCCGGCCGGGAGGTCACGATCGTGGCGTGGGACCGCTCGCAGTCGCATCCGGCGCACGAGCGGCGCGACGGGTTCGACGTGGTGCGCCTGGGCCCGCCCGCCAGCCACGGCGCGGGGCTCAGGAACGTGCGGCTGTACCCCCGCTTCTGGGATGCGGCGGCCGAGGCGGTCCTCGCGCTCGATCCGCATGTGGTGCACTGCCACGACACCGACACCATCCCGGTTGGCGTGCGGGTCAAGCGTCTGCGGTCGCAGGTCCGCTTGGTGCTCGACTTCCACGAACTCTACGCCGAGAGCAAGATGATCCCGCGGAGCGGCATCAAAGGCGCGGCAGCGCGTGCGGCGGTTCGGCTGATCGAGCGGCGTGGCGTGCGGCGCGCCGACGCCATCGTGTTCGCCAACCCCGGTCAGGTAGGGCGCGTCGCCGGTACCGGCAGCAGCGATCCTCGCGTGGTGCTTGTGGAGAACGCCCCCGACCTCGCGCGCTTCCCGCAGCCCTCACGCATGTCGGAGGCGAAAGACGCCATCCAGGTGTGCTTCATCGGCAAGAAGCGCGACGCGTTGCGGCTCGAGGTGCTGATGAAGGCGATCGACGGACTCCCGCAGGCGTCTGCGCTGCTCGCAGGCGATGGCACCGCCGAGGAGGAGGTGCGCCGTCTGGCCGAGGGGCGTGATCGCATCACCACACGGGGCCGCCTGATGTACGACGAGATCCCGCCGCTCTACGAGGACTGCGATGTCGTCTATGCCGCGTACGACACGAGCTTCGGCAACTACCGCACCCACTTCCCCGTGAAGGCGATGGAGGGGATGGCCGCCGGGCTGCCCGTGATCGTCTCGGAGGGTACCTGGGTGGCACAGTATGTGCGCGAGAAGGGTATCGGGTTCGTGATCGACGATCTCGACCCGTCGAGCGTCGCCGGCGCTCTGCGGCAGGTGCTCGACGATCCGGCCGAGGCCAAGCGCATGGGTGCCAGGGGCCGGGCGATCGTGGAGGACAGCCTTAACTGGGGCGCCGCGGCTGAGCGTCTGCGCGTCGCTTACGGGCGGCTCGCCTGACCGTTCGTCGGGCTGTCCTGCAGCGGGCGGGGCCACCGTCCGATACCAGTAGGGATGACGGTTCGTTCACGCCTGCCCCTGCCGGCAGCCCCGACTCGGGCACGGTGTTATAGTGGGGCCGGATGAGACACAACCCAGCAATCATGGAGGAGTGTTCCCATGCATCGTAGCCCCCTCATCCGGATCGCAGCCGCGCTCGCGGCGCTCTCCGTGGTGTTCACCCTTGCCTTCCCCGCGCCGGCATCAGCCGAGATCACGATCCAGGCGATCCCCGACTTCGTCTTCAATGGCGGTGGATGGGGTCATGGCATCGGTATGAGCCAGTACGGCGCGCAGGGTTACGCCATCAAGGGCTGGACCGCTGAGCAGATCATCAAGCATTACTTCCAGGGCTCCTATCTGGGCACGATCACCGGTAAACGCATCCGTGTACGGTTGGATCCGGATGCGGGCACCGGCAGTGCCGAGTACACGCGACAGACGTGGCGCATCCGTCCGGGCTACGAAGGCGGCAAGCTCAAGATCAACGGTGTCGAGTACGCGGACGGGACGTATACCTTCACCGCCTCAGGCAGCTCGATCGTGGTGAGCGGCGGGAGCATCGGCTCCCCAATGACATTGACCGGCGAGGTAAGGGTCGACCCGGTGGGCGGCAATCCTCCGCTGTTGCAGGTGGTCGAGGGGACCGGGCTGTACAAGTCGTGGTATGTGCGCCATCGCGGGTTCATCCGCATGAGCGCGAGCAGCAGCAAGATCCGGCTCATCGGCGATCTTGCCATGGAGGACTACGTCAAGGGCGTCATCCCTCGTGAGAGTCCCGCAAGCTGGCAGCCGGCTGCATTGCAGGCCCAGGCGATCGCGGCGCGCTCGTACGCGTACGCGTCGTCTACCGTCTACTGCACCACTAAGTCGCAAGCATACGGCGGCCATTCAAAGGGCTCGGATCGCACCAACCCCGACTACAGTACAGGCGAGCACTCCAACACCAATGCGGCGGCCGACGCCACGGCCAACCGCTACGCGATGTACGACGGGACCGTGATCACGACCTTCTTCTCGTCATCGATGGGCGGCCATACGGCCAACATCGAGGACTCGTGGAGCTACTCCGCGCCCAAGCCCTACTACACCGGCGTGCCGTCACCGTACGAGGCTCTCGCGGGATGTCCGAACCAGTCGTGGACCGTCCAGATGGACGGACTCACGCTCGCAGGGAAGCTCAAGGGTTCGTCAAGCGTTACGAGCGAACTCGCCGGCCATGGCCTTGCGCCCGTACCGGTCGGCGCCGGCAGCTCCGTGTGGGTGTCGAGCATCAGCGTCGATTACGGGGTATCAGGCTACCCGAGATGGGTCTACTTCAAGTTCTCGACGGGCGACAGCGTCAAGCTTTCGTCGTGGACGGTGAAGGTGGCGCTTGAGCTCAAGTCTCCCAACTTCCGGCCCACGACCTTCCCGATCTCGCGTGTGGAGGGGATCGACCGGTACGCCACTTCTGTGGAGATCTGCAATGCCGCGTTCCCGGGAGGCACAGCTCCCGCAGTGGTGCTGGCGAGCGGTCAGGACTACGCGGATGCGCTGACCGGCTCGGCTGTAGCGGGCGCGGCCGGCGGTCCGCTGCTGCTCACGGCGAAGGACCGTCTCCCTGACTCCGTGGCACGAGAGGTCCGGAGCCTCGCACCCTCCAAGGTCTACATCATGGGAGGCACGGCGGCGGTGTCATCCTCGGTAGAAGAAAGCGTGCGGTCGCTTCTGCCCTCGGCTGAGATAGTCCGCTTTGCCGGTGCCAACCGCTACGACACGTCGGTGCTCGCGGCCCGCGAGGTGGAGTCTCTCTCCGGCGTTACGAAGGCGATCGTCGTGAGCGGCTCGGCGTGGGCCGATGGCGCGGCCATCTCCGGTCTTGCATACGCCAGGAGATATCCGATCCTGCTTAGCGCCACGGATCGTGTCCCCGGCTCCGTGAGTGCGTTCTTCGCGGATGCCAAGCCCGCGACCACGCTGATCGCGGGCGGCACCTCGGTCGTTACCGGGGGCGTTGCCACCACCATCGGCGATCTCACCGGCGGCGATGTCACGCGTCTCGCCGGCGCTGACCGATATCACACGTCCTCGGCGATCGCGCGGCATTCGGTGGATGTCGAAGGCTTCGGGTACGGTCAGGTGTATCTGGCCACCGGAGCGACGTACGCCGATGCGCTCTCGGGCGGAGTGCTGGCAGGCGTGACCGAGCAGCCGATTCTGCTGACGCGGGTCGATTCGTGTCCCGGAGGGACCCAGTCGTTCTTGCTCGAGCGCAAGGCGGGGATCGCCGGGCTCACCATCTTCGGCGGGCCGAGCGCGGTATCCATCGACGGTCTGCTGTCGCTGGACGAAGTGATGCGCTAGCGTCTCGCGTGTCGGCCGGGGGTGCTACTCTCATGGGGTCAGCCGAGATCCCGGGAGGCGCCCATGTCCAGCGTCACGCTCACCGTGCCTGACTCAGACATCGAGCAGGCCAGAACAGTCGTGCCCGAGGCGGCCCGCGTGGCCCTCGTGCTGGGCTCAGGGCTCTCGGGTCTCGCCGATATCGCCGAGGACGCCTGCTCCCTGTCGTACTCAGACCTCGAGGGGTTCCCACAGGTGGGCTCGGTAGCCGGGCACGCGGGCCGGTTGGTGGGCGGTAGGCTCAGCGGCGTGCCCGTGGCGCTCTTCCAGGGCCGGGCGCATCCGTACCAGGGCGTGAGCGCGCACGACGCGTCGTATCCCGTGCGCCTGGCTGCAGCGCTCGGCTGTGACACGCTCATCGTCACCAACGCGGCAGGCGGCGTGCGCGAGACGCTCTCGCCGGGCGACATCGTGCTGCTCTCGGACCAGATCAACCTTACCGGTCGCAGTCCGCTCACGGGATGGGCCGGCCCGGAAGGCGGCACGCCGTTCGTGCCGATGCGCGACGCGTACGACCCAGGCCTCCGCCAGTCAGCGGTCGCCGCTGCACTCGAGACCGGCGTGGAGATCGAGCCCGAGGGCGTGTACTGCGGGCTGCCGGGTCCGGCGTACGAGACTCCCGCCGAGGTGGCGATGCTGCGCACGCTCGGCGCCGACCTGGTGGGCATGTCCACGGTGCACGAGGTGGTGGTGGCCCGCGCGCTGGGTATGCGCGTGCTCGGCTTCTCGCTCGTCACCAACGCGGCCGCGGGCGTGGGCCTGAGCCACGAGGAGGTGCTCGAAGCGGGTCGGGCGGCGGCCAGCGATCTCACCGGCCTGATGCTTGCTATACTACGCGGGTTGTGATGTATGGCCGGGTCGACCCGGCTCCAGACGGCCTCACGGCATGTCGCGCTTCGCGACGTCCGTTCCGCACAGAAAGGACCCCCATGGACCACCACGTGAAGGACCTCACTCTCGCCGACGCAGGCAAGGCGCGTATCGAGTGGGCCGATGCCGACATGCCCGTGCTCGCACAGATCCGCGAGCGCTTCGAGGCTGAGAAGCCGCTCGACGGCGTGCGCGTGAGCGCATGCCTGCACGTCACCACCGAGACCGCCAACCTGATGCGCACGCTCCAGGCGGGCGGCGCCGACGTGGTGCTGTGCGCGAGCAACCCGCTCTCCACCCAGGACGACGTGGCTGCCGCGCTCGTGGAGCACTACGGCATCCGCACCTACGCCATCAAGGGCGAGGACACGGAGACCTACTACGCGCACATCGACGCCGCGATCGATCACAAGCCGCAGATCACGATGGATGACGGCGCAGATGTGGTGGGCCGCATCCACGCCGACCGCCCCGAGGTGATCGAGCACATCATCGGCGGCACCGAGGAGACCACCACGGGCGTGATCCGTCTGGCGGCCATGTCCGACGACGGCGCGCTCAAGTACCCGATCGTGGCCGTGAACGAGGCGAACACCAAGCACCTCTTCGACAACCGGTACGGCACCGGCCAGTCCACGATCGACGGCATCATCCGCGCCACCAACCGCCTGATCGCCGGCCGCACGGTCGTCGTCTCCGGCTACGGCTGGTGCGGCCGCGGCATCGCGATGCGCGCCGACGGCCTCGGCGGCAACGTGATCGTGTGCGAGGTCGACCCGCTCAAGGCGCTGGAGGCCGTGATGGACGGCTACCGCGTGATGCCGGCGCTCGAGGCTGCCGCGCAGGCCGACATCTGGGTCACCGTCACCGGCGACATCAACGTGATCGATTCGGGCGCCTTCGACGCCATGAAGAGCGGCGCCATCATCTGCAACTCCGGCCACTTCAACGTTGAGATCGACATCCCGCACCTGCGCGAGAAGGCGGTCTCAACGCGCGAGGTACGCCCGCTCGTCGAGGAGTTCGTGATGGCCGACGGCCGCGCGATCTACCTGCTGGCCGACGGTCGTCTGGTGAACCTCGCCTGTGCCGAGGGCCATCCGGCCTCGGTCATGGACATGAGCTTCGCCAACCAGGCGCTGTGCGCCGAGTTCATGGTGGACCAGGCCGCGGACCTCGAGCCCGGCGTGTACGAGGTGCCGGAGGAGATCGACGCCGCGATCGCGGAACTCAAGCTGGCAAGCATGGGCGTGAAGATCGACACGCTCACCGAGGAGCAGGAGCGCTATCTGAGCTCCTGGCAAGAGGGCACGATCTAGCCATGTCCTCACTCGGCAACATACCGCTCACCATCTGGTGGGAAGACGGTACCGTGCGCATGATCGACCAGAGCCGACTGCCGTTGGTGGGCGACCTGCTCGTGTGCAACACGTACGACGGCGTGTGCACGGCCATCTCAGGGATGGCGGTGCGCGGCGCGCCGGCTCTCGGCGTGGCGGCCGCTCTCGGCGTGGCGCTCTGGTCTGAGACCGAGGGCGCCGAGATCTCCGACTTGCGGTACTACCTCGAGGAGATCGACCGGGTGGCCGACGAGATCGCTTCCACGCGACCAACGGCCGTGAACCTGAAGTGGGGAGCCGAGCGCATCAGGCTCTTCGCGCACGACAACGCCGACGTGGGTCTCGACGCGCTCCGCCCGCTCGTGCTCGAAGAGGCGTTGCGGATCCGTGCCGAGGACGAGGAGCGTAACCGCGCGCTGGGAGCTCACGGCGCGACGCTGATCGAGCCCGGTGCGCGCATCCTCACGCATTGCAACGCGGGATCGCTCGCAACCGCGTACTACGGCACCGCGCTTGGCGTGATCTTCAGCGCGCACGCCGAGGGCAAGGTGGCGCAGGTGTGGGTGGACGAGACCCGGCCGGTGCTGCAGGGTGCCCGCCTCACGGCGTGGGAGCTCCGCATGGCGGGCGTGCCGTTCAAACTGATCACCGACAACATGGCCGCCAGCGTCATGCGCCGCGGTTGGGTGGACGCCGTGATCGTGGGCGCCGACCGGATCGCGGCCAACGGCGATGTGGCCAACAAGATCGGCACGTACGGGCTCGCGGTGCTCTGCAAGGAGCACGGGATCCCGTTCTACGTGGCCGCTCCTTCGTCCACGGTGGACCTCACGCTGACCAGCGGGGACGAGATCGTGATCGAGGAGCGCGACGAGCGCGAGGTCACCGGGGTCACCGTCTCTGGCGTGATCGAGCCGCGCACCTCCATCGAGACGCGGTCGCTCGATGCGATCACCGAGGCGGGTCCGTACGCGCTTGGCATGACCAAGGGCCACCAGATGGAGATCTCCCGCAAGGGCGGAGCCTACCAGTTCGACGGGTGGGTGCGTATCGCGCCGCCGTCTGTGGAGGTCTACAACCCCGCGTTCGATGTCACGCCCGCAGAGCTCGTCACCGCCATCATCACGGAGCGCGGCATCGCCCGGGCGCCGTATGCCGAGTCGCTTGCCGAGGCGTGCTGCGGCACGGGTGCGCTTCACGAGCTCGGCTAGGCGGCGACCGTGGAGGTCGGCAGCCTCATCGGCGTGATCGGCGGGCTGCTCGCCCTGGTGGGCGTGGGCGTGGCGCTGCGCGTGAGCGGCCTGCTCTCTGCCGAGGACTCCCGTCCGCTCAACACGGTGCTCATGTACGTGGCGCTGCCCGCGTTGATCTTCAGCGCCGTGTACAAGGCGGACCTCGATCCGTCGCTCGGCATGCTGCCCGCCATCGCCTGGGTGGTGGCACTCATCGGTCTCGGGATCGGCTGGGCGCTCTCCCGGCTTCTCGGTCTCAAGGGACCTACCGCCGGCGCGTTCATCATGGCGTGCGTCTTCGGCAATACCGGCTACATGGGCTACCCCGTTGCGCAGGCGCTTCTGGGCGACCCGGGCCTGGTGCGCGCCATCTTCTCCGACGTCTTCGGCAACACCGCCGCGGTGATCTCCGTGGGCACTCTGGTAGCTGGCCACTATGGCGCCGGCGAGGTGAAGGTGAACCCGCTCAAGGAGATGGCCACGTTCCCACCGTTCATCGCCCTGGCGGCCGCGTTGATACTTCGTTCGGTCGCGCTTCCGGAACTGCTCACATCCTGGTTGGATGCGCTGGGTAAGGTGGTCGTGCCCGTGATCATGATCTCGGTGGGGCTCAGCCTCAAGCCGAGGGCGCTGCGCGAGCATCTGCCGCGGGTGTCGGTGCTGGTGCTCGTCAAGCTGGTGGCGCTGCCGCTCATCGCGCTCGGGTTGGCCACGCTGTTGCTCGATGATCCGGCCTCGCTCCGTGTGGCGGTCATCGAGGCGGGGGTGCCCACGATGATGCTGCTCGTGATCATGGGGCAGCGGTTCAGGCTCGACAGCGACTTCATCGCTTCGGCGATCCTGGCAACGATGGTGGGGGCCGTGGTGACGATCCCGGTGCTGCAGCTGCTCATCGGCTGAGCGCGTCCGGCCCCGGAGAGGGGAGGACGTGCGGGCGTTGCTCGACCTGGTGTTCCCGCCGCGGTGCGCGGGGTGCGATGCGCCAGGCACCTTGCTGTGCGACGAGTGCCGCCTGGCGGTGGCGCGTATCGATCCGGCCAGCGCGTGTCCCCGGTGCGGTGCGCCGCTCGGCGGATATGCGGTGTGTGCCGAGTGCCAGGGATCCACGTTCGCGTTCTCGGCCGCCCGCTGCGCCGCTACGCTCGAACCGCCCGTCTCGCGCGCGGTGGTGCTGCTGAAGGACGGTGGCGAGCGCCGCTACGCAGGAGTGCTCGCAGAGCTGCTCGCCGGGTGCGCGGGGGGCTGGCTGGACCCCGAGGATGTTCTCGTCCCCGTGCCGGCTTCGCCGTCGGCGGTGCGTCGCCGGGGGTTCGACCACGCAGCCGACATCGCCCGTGAACTCGGCAGATGCGTGGACCTCCCCGTGCTGAGGCCGCTCCGCTCCACCCGTGGCGCCGATCAGCGCGCCCTGGGCAGGAGCGACCGCTTCGCCAACCGTCAGGGCGCGTTCGAGGTGGACGGGGCGTGCGGTCTCCGGCAGGCGGTTCTCGTCGACGACGTGTTCACCACAGGGGCCACCTTCGACGCCGCAGCCCGGGCCCTCACAGGGGCGGGCGTCACCCGTGTTCGCGCGCTGGCCGTGGCCCGCTCGGTGTGAGCGTATCCCGGTCCCACCTGCTACACTTCTCCTTGCTTCCACCCGGGTCTGTGGTTGCGGACGCGCAAGCGTCTTAGTCCATGGTAGGCGCGGCCAAAAGGATCCACGTAAGCGCGAGGCCAAGCCTCGTCGTGAGCATGGCGCGCCTTAGGGGTAAGTCGTACCGTTCCGGGCAGCCGAGAGGTCGCCCGGGGCGAGAGGACCGGTAGTGAGGCCATGCCTTGCGGAAGTCCCGGTATGCGAGTGTGGGGTCAAAGACCAGGTCAGCCGGGTGGAAGCTAGATTCGCACAGTACGCCGTCGTCTGTGGTTCGTTCGTCTGCGGACGGCAGGTCGTTGGGAAGGAGTGGAGCCGTGAGGGCACGTCTTCTGCCGGTGGTCCTGCTCGTGGTGGCGCTCGCCGTCGGCCTCGTGGGCTGTGGCGGCGGCGCTCCGGAGGAGGAGCCCGCTCGCACGCCGGTCGTGGAACCGCCGGTGATCGCCGAGGAGGGTGTTCTCCGCGTGGGCGTCGATATGGCGTATCCGCCGTTCGCCGGCACCGCCAACGGCGCCAAGGTCGGCATCGACGTGGATGTGGCTGCCGCGGTGGCCGAGCGGCTCGGGCTGCATCTGGAGCTGGTGGATGTGAAGCCGGCCGACATGACCGCCGCGCTCGATTCCGGCGAGATCGACATCATGCTGGGCGCCGTGCCGATCACCGATGCCGTGCTCGCCAACGTCACGACCGCCGGCAGCTACATCGTGGACGGACCGGCGTTCTTCGCGGCCTCATCGGATGACACCTCGGCTTCGGTGGTGGCCACCGTGACGCCTGAGCAGATCCCCGGCATGCGTGTGGGTGCGCAAGCCTCGAGCGCGGCCTTCTGGGAGCTCGAGGGCGAGTACGGGGAGGGTTTCGTGCAGTCGTTCGACACGCTCAAGGACGCCATCGCGGCACTCGATGCGGGTGAGATCGACGTGGTCGCCGGCGACGCGGTGGTGGGTGCGTACATCGCACGCGACCATCCGGGCGTGGGCTTCGCGGGGCAGTTCGGCGATGCGCAGCCACTGGGCATCTCGGTGCGCAAGGACGCGGTGGAACTCGAGGCGGCGGTGCGTACCGCGCTCGACGGCATGGCTGCCGACGGCGTGCTCGAGACCATCCGTCGCAAATGGCTCGGCGATGTGCCCGCGTTGACCGTCTCTGTGGACGGCGCCACCAGCTAGCATCGACTTGGATTGCATACTCTGAGAGGGGTCCTGCCCATGAGTAGGACCCCTCTGCATATTCCCGGCGTACCCGTGGATATTCAAATCTCGATTCACGCTCCTATACGGCTGTGCGGTATACTTATGCACCGGTGATGTAAGGGGGGCACCGAGAAGCCCTCACGGCTTGGCATTCAAAGGAGGCTCCATGAGCAAGTCAAAGAAGTTCCTGGCTCTCTTCATGGCTCTCGCGCTTGCGTTCAGCATGTTCGCGCTGAGCGGTTGTGCGGGCGATGAGGAGACCACGGACACCGACACGGGCAGCGAGACCGAGGCCCCTGCCGACGAGACCGAAGGCGCGATCGCGGGCGTTGACGATCTCGGAGAGGGCGACAAGGTCGGCGTCCAGTCCGGTACCACTGGCGAGGGTTGGGCCAGGGAGAACCTGGAGACCAAGGGCGTCGAGGTCGTTGCGTACGACGACATCCTGCTTGCCTTCTCGGCGCTGCAGGCTGGCGACGTCGACGGCGTGGTCAACGACCTGCCGATCAGCCAGGACATCGTGAAGGACGAGACTCGCGGTCTGGTCATCGTTGAGGAGATCCCCACCGATGAGACCTACGGCTTCGCGTTCAACAAGGACGACGCGGTCCTGCGTGACTCCGTGAACTGGGCGCTTGGCGAGCTTATCGCCGATGGAACCTACGACACCATCTACGAGACCTGGTTCGGCGCGGCCCCCATGTCCTACCCTGAGGCCGAGAGCGGCGTCACCGAGCAGCCCGCTGGCGAGATGGATCTCATCACCGACGGCAAGATCGTGGTCGGCTCCGACACCGCCTACCCGCCGTTCGAGAACGTCGAGGGTGGCGAGGTCGTGGGCTTCGACGTCGACCTGATGAACGCCATCGGCGAGAAGCTCGGCGTTGACGTCGAGTTCAAGAGCTACAAGTTCGACGCGCTGATCACCGGCGTGCAGGCTGGCACCGAGTTCGACATGATCGCATCCGCGATGACGATCACCGACGAGCGCAAGCAGTCGGTGGACTTCTCGGATCCGTACATCAACTCCAACCAGTCGCTCGCGGTCAAGAAGGCCGACTAGGCGAGTACCAGGCAGATGGCACTGTATAAACACTGCCGTGCTATCTGAGTAGAGCGGTATACTGGGGCCGGCGGACACGAACCGCCGGCCCCACCTGTATCCGAGCCCATCGTAGGAGGGCCCGTGCACTCAAAGCTCCGTAACTCACTTGGGTACGTGATCACGGGCGTCGTGGCGGTGGTGCTTCTGGCATTGCTGCTCACGATGACAGGCCCGGCGCGGATGCTCTTCGAGCGTAACGCGCCACGCGGCCAGACCGGCACCGTGGACGATGTGTATGTGATCTCGCCCACACGCGACGAGATCACCATCGGGCGGTCGCAGACCAACGTGGTGGCCGACCTCGCCGAACTGGAGAAGAACCTCGCGGCCACGATGCAGCGCACGCCGCCCGGAGCGGGCATGCGTGACACCGAGTGGGTGCTCACCGCCGAGGAGACCAGCCCCACGCCGGTGCTGCTCAACGGCGCGCCCGTAGAGGGAACGCCGACCCTCACCGATGGCGACGTGATCACGGTGGGCGGCTCGGACGTGGTGTTCGATTCTGGGCGGCCGGGCATCCTGGGCGCGCTCGACTGGTGGGAGGCCGCCAAGGTCTCGCACCTGTTCGCGTCACCCGACGTCATCTCAGCCGCGTTCCCCATCATCGCGAGGGCGTTCCCGATCTCGCTGGTGGCGGTGCTGATCTCGTTCGCATTCGCCATCCCGGGCGGCCTCACGCTGGCCTTCATGAAGATGGCCCGCACGCGATGGTTCCGTTGGCCCGCCACGCTCTACGTGGACGTGGTCCGTGGTACGCCGATCTTCCTGCAGATCCTCATCGTGTTCTTCGGGCTGCCGCTGATGCCGTTCTGGCAGACGTTGGTGAAGATGCTGCCCGTGATCAACCAGCCGGGGCTCTTCGGCGAAGACAACTCGATGTGGCTGCGCGTGATCCTCGTGCTCAGCTTCAACTCCTCGGCATATATGGCCGAGATATTCCGCGCCGGCATCGAGTCGATCAACAAGGGGCAGACCGAGGCGGCGCGCTCACTGGGAATGACCGCGGCGCAGTCGATGACCTACGTGATCATCCCGCAGACCGTGCGCCGCATCCTGCCCACGATGATGTCCGAGTTCATCCTGCTGTTCAAAGACACCTCGCTCTTTGCGGCAGTGGGCTTTGGCGAGATGGTCATGAAGGCGCGTGAGGTGGCGTCGAGCACGCTCAACGTCTCCTCGTATCTGCTCGCGGCGCTCTTCTATCTCGTGATCACCATCCCGCTCGGCCGTCTCGTGCAGCAACTCGAGAACCGGCTGGCGCGCTCGGAGGGCGGCGGTTCGGTGACCTTTGAGAAGAGCACCGAGGACAACCTGGCGCACGAGCAGGAGCGCAAGGCCGTGGCCGCGGCAGCGATAGCTGCGCGTGAGCGCGGCGCTAACGTGCCGCTCGCAGACGACGATGCCGCATCGCGGCCCGATACCGGACGATAGGGGGCGACGATGACCGACAAGATCGAGAGCACCCCCGGCTACGAGGGCCCGATCGTCCGGATCAACAACCTGCGCAAGTGCTTTGGCGAGGTCGAGGTGCTGCGCGACGTGGACATGGACGTTCAGAAGGGCGAGGTGGTGGTGATCCTGGGCCCCAGCGGTTCGGGCAAGTCCACCATGCTGCGGTGCGTGAATCGCCTGGAGGAGCCCACCGGCGGAGAGATCTGGCTTGAGGACATCAAGGTCAACGATCCCAAGACGAACATCAACGAGGTGCGCGAGCGCATCGGGATGGTGTTCCAGCAGTTCAACCTCTTCCCGCACCTCACGGCCAAAGGCAACGTGATGCTCGCGCAGCGCAAGGTGCTCAAGCGCTCCAAGGCCGAGGCCGAGCGGGTCGCCATGGAGCAGCTTGAGCGAGTGGGCCTCGGCGACCGGGTGGATTACTACCCGGCGCAGCTCTCCGGCGGACAGCAGCAGCGCGTGGCCATCGCGCGGTCGTTGGCGATGGACCCGCACGTGATGCTCTTCGACGAGGTGACCTCGGCGCTCGACCCCGAGCTGGTGCGCGGCGTGCTCGACGTGATGAAGGAGCTTGCCCAGGCCGGCATGACCATGCTGGTGGTCACCCACGAGATGGGCTTTGCGCGCGAGGTGGCCAGCCGGGCCGTGTTCATGGATGGCGGCGTGATCGTGGAGGAGGGTCCGCCGGCCGCCGTGTTCGACAATCCCCAGAACGAACGCACGCAGGACTTCCTGGGGCATATCACGTAGAATGCTCACGGCGCGGTGCGGCATCACCGCGCCATTGCTGTGGTGATCATGCGGAGATGCCCGTACCGGCCGCCGCAATCCGGCCGGGGCGGGTATCTTCATCTATGTCCGGTCCATTTCGAAGGAGGATGCGGTATGCAGATGATCGTGAAGGGCCGTCATATGGACGTCACCCCTGCCATCCGCGAGTACGCCGAGGAGAAGGTGGGGCGCGTTGCGAAGATCCTCGACAGCCAGCTCATGAGCGCTGAGGTCGAGGTCTACACCGAGCGGAACCGCTCGATCCAGAACGGCCAGGTAGCCGAGGTCACGATCTACACCAAGGGTCCGGTGATCCGCGCCAAGGAGGCGGCGTCGGACATGTACGCAGCGATCGACCTGGTGAGCGAGAAGCTCGAGCGCCAGGTGCGCAAGTACAAGACCAAGATGATCGACCGTCACACCAAGGGCGCGCCCGCGCCGATGCCGGCGCCCGTGCCCGCTGAGCCCGACGAGCCCGCGATCGTGAAGACCAAGCGTCTTGAGAGCAAGCCGATGAGCCCGGAGGAGGCCATGCTCCAGATGGAGCTACTGGGGCACGACTTCTTCGTGTTCCGTGCCGAGGACGGGGAGGGCACCAACGTGCTGTACCGTCGCGACGACGGCGACTACGGGCTTATCACGTCCGCGTGAACCATCCTGAACGCTGATGCAGAAAGGCGCGGCAGATGCCGCGCCTTTCTGCATTCCTGCTCATCGGGCCGGTTCGTTCGCCGGTTGACAGCCTGCGCGCGGCGCGCATACTGTGATGAACGGGTACACCCGCAGTCGCGGGTACAACGCAGCACAGACGTAGCACACGCTGAAGCAAGGAGCACGGATGGAACCCGTGGTATCTCCCTCGCTCATCACTGAGATCGAGGAGGCCTTGTCGCAGGTCTCTGAGATTCGTGCCGCTCGCGTTGTGGCATCCCCTGCGGGCACCATCGATGAGATCCACGTGCTCGCTCTCCCCTCGAAGTCGCCCAAGCAATTGGTGCGCGACATCGAATCCACGCTGATGGCCGCCTTTGGCATCGCGGTGGACCACAAGAAGATCTCCATCGCGCAGCTGGGCCAGGAGGCGGCGCCCCCGAGCGAGGCCCCGGGCAAACCGCACGCACGCGCGCAGATCAAGAGCATCAATGCCGAGGTGGCGGGCGTGTACGTGAACATCGCCGTGTCCCTCGAGCTCGAGGGCGAGCTCTTCGTGGGCAAGGCCACGGGGCCGGCCAGCCGCACCGGACGGGAGCGTCTGGTGGCCGAGGCCACGCTCGACGCCATCGCGCAGTACCTTCAGGGCGCGTTCACCTTCGCGCTTGAAGACGTTGAGATCATCCGCTTGGGGCGGGAGAGCGTTGCCGTCTCATGCGTGGTGCTGGTGACCTCGCTTGGCGAGCAAGCCTTTGCTGGATCGGCGCTGGTGCGCCAGAACGACAAAGACTCCATCGTCCGGGCAACGCTTGATGCGATCAACAGGCGGCTCGGCTTCTTGACAACCTCATAGACCAGTTTGGGCCAACGCCGTGGAAACGAACGGTTTGAACACTGTCAGCCAACTACCGAGCGGAGCGGACAGGGTTCTTCCATCACTAGCGGGGTGGGAGAAGACACCACATAGACAGGGGGTCTTCTCACATGAAGCGTATTGCTTTGTTCCTCGCCTCCATCGCCGCGCTCGTTATCGGCGGCGGCGCATGGTTCCGCCTCTAGTTTGCAGGAACGGCGTTGGCCCAGCTTCGCCTGGGGGCTGCAATGATTACTGCTAGGATGCGTCTGTTCATCGCGGCGGTGTGTGTCGGGGCTGCTGCTCTTACGCTCCGATTCATCCTCGCGTACAGGATTACCGAGTGGTCAGGCGTCGTTCTGCTGGTCTGTTTGGTTCTGGTGACCGAGAACATGGCGTTCCATCTTCCGGTGACGGGCTCCGTGTCTCTTTCGTTTGCGGCTGCGTACGCTGCGCTGCTTCACTCCGGTCCGTTGGCCGCCATCGTGGTCGCAATTGCCGCATCGACGAACCTAGCTGAGATTCGATCCGGCAAGCCTCTGGCGATTCACCTGTTCAATGCCGGTCAGCTCGTGGTTTCTGTTGGACTGGCGGCGATCGTCTACATTGGACTTGGGGGCATGGCGCTCGCCGACGGGCCAGTAGCGCTTGCAGACATCCTCGTGCCAGCAGTGCTTGCTGCAGCGGCGTTCTACGTGGGCAACGTCGCCCTTGTTTCGATGGGCGCGAGTCTGCTGATGCGGAAGCGTCTCACTGAAACCGTAGGCAGTATGGGTTTCCTGTCGTTCGGTAGCAGTCTGCTGGTTCTTGCACTCCTGGGTCTGCTGGTCGCCTATCTGCTTGCTGTTCAGAGTTGGCTTGGTCTGTTGCTTCTTGTGCTTCCCTTCATGGTTGCCCGCCGGACCTTCCGTGTGTACGTCGAACTTACTGAGGCATACACGTCTACGGTGCGTTCACTTGTCACAGCGATCGAGGCGAAGGACCCATACACGAGAGGACATTCGGAGCGAGTCGCCGAGTACGCACGCATGCTTGCCGAGCGTATCGGCATGCCCAGGACTGAGATTGATCTGATCGAGCGTGCGGCCCTGCTGCACGACGTGGGCAAGATCGGCATCAGTCTCGACACCCTTGTTTCTCCTGAGAAGTTGACGCCAGACGAGGTCAATGCGATCCGTCAGCATCCGGCACTGGGAAGTGATCTGGTCAGTGATGTCGAGTTCCTCAGCGACATCGTGGACATCGTCAGGCATCACCACGAGCGGTGTGATGGCACAGGCTACCCCGATGGCCTCGTAGGCGAGCGCATCTCGGTACCCGCTCGTATCCTTGCTGTCGCGGATGCGTACGATGCCATGACATCGGACCGAGCATATCGTCCACGAATGACTGACAAGCAAGCTCGTGAGGAGTTGCAGCGTGTCGCGGATTCTCAGCTCGACGGTGAGATTGTGAGACAGTTCACCGACATGCTGTCTGAGGCCCGAGCCGGGGGGGCTTCCGCGTGAAAGTCCTTGCTGATCAGAAGAGTCGCGCAGCCATCTTGCGGCAGACGATACTCCTGGTCATGCTGATTTCCTGCGGAACGGCAGCAGGATTGTGGACCGCGAGCAGGTTGTCCGGTGCGTCGTTCAACGTGGCCGCCGTCGCAGGGTTCACCCTTGCCTTTCTCGCTTCCCGTCTTCTTACTCTGCAGTTGCCGCAGGGGGATCGGATACGAATCACGCTGGTCGTCGGGCTGGCTGCGCTGTCCCTGCGAAGCACCGGTGAGATACTGACCGCCGCGTCTGTCGCCGGTGCGCTCGACGTAATGGTGAGGGCTTCGCAAGAGGACGTGTCTGTGGTCGCCGGTCGTCTCGCTGACCTTGCGCGAAGCGTTTCAGTGCTCGCACTGTTGTCGCCGTGGCAAGTGCTCGTACGTCCGCTTGCGACGGCGGACACCGTTAGTGATGCCATTCTTGTCCTCGGGATCGTCATGGGCGCGTCCTACGCCATCCTGGACGTGATGACGATTGCCGCTCAACAGTGGGCCGCTGGGGGGCCTGGCGTTCTGGAGGGGTTCATCTCCCTCGTTCGCCCCCTTGGATCTGTCTACATGGTCCACATCGCCATGGCCGCAGTGGTGCTGCGCGTCTACCCGTCGCTCGGCGCGTGGGGCTTAGCGATCGCGCTACTGCTGACGCTGATCCTTCAGAACAGCTTCAACCTCTACCTGCGCATAAGGCGTGCGTATGCCCAGACCATCAAGGCGCTCGCACACGCAGCTGAGATGGATAGGCCGCAAGATGTGGGACACGCCGAGCGGGTCGCCGAACTGGCGATAGCCGTTGGCCGCGAGAGTGGGTTGTCCAGCACGGAACTTGAGCATGTTGGGTATGGTGCACTTCTTCACGATGTAGGCCGCATCGGCTACGACGGTGAGGATGCTGACACCACACACCCAGTGCGTGGGGCGGAGATTGTCGAGGCGGTCCCGTTCCTGGAGGGCGTTGCGCCGTTGATCAGACATCATCGGGATACCGATGATGACGTCGTGCCCGAAGGTGCCGTGATCGTCGGCGTGTGTTGTCGTTACGATCGCTTGCGCTCACACATCGGGGCTAGGGCTGCGCTTGAGAGGTTGGAGGCCGAAGAGGAGGGGCGCCGTCTGCGGGCTGCCAAGACCCTGGCATCGGTCGTCAGCCGGCGCTCCGGTTCGCTCGGATTGTCGGAGGATCCGTCGTGATCCTCTTGGAAGCAGTCGTTCTCGCGCTGCTCCTCTCCCTGGCAACGGGGGGTTCTCTGCGTAATCTGGAGCACGAAAGACTTCGAGGCGAGTGGGTGCTGCTGGTACTGCTGCCCGTTCAGCTTGTGTGGCCACGCGTGGCTTCACTCATCGGCGTTGGGCATGACCTGAGTCTGATGGTCTGGCTCGTGATGATGGTCGCCCTGGTGGGCGTGATGCTCGCCAACGTTTGGCGACGCTGGATTCTCGGCTTCGCGGCTCTCGGGATTGCGATGAACGTACTGGTGATTGGGCTCAATGGCGCCATGCCGGTGAGCTTGCGCTCGACTTCAGAGTTGGGTGCGCCGCGCGATGAGGCGACTGCAAGCCTCGATGCCGACCAGTTGCATGAGGCGCTGCACGGGGAGACGCTCCTACCGCAGCTCGCGGACGTGATCGCCGTTCCGGGTCCCGAGTGGCAGAGAGGTGTCGTGAGTGTGGGTGACATCCTGCTCTCGCTTGGTCTGGCGGGGTGGGTGTTCGCGGCGAGCCGCAGGCCATCGGGTCTGCCCGGCTAGCGGATCGCCCAAGGATGGCCTGACGAGCCTCTCTGGCCAGAATCATGCCTGTGAATACGGCCTGTGCTATTTGCAGCATGAGTATTGCACTGTGGGCGTATATAGGCTTACATGATAGTCCTTCAGGGGGTCTCCAGCGCCGGAATCAGGGGGAGCTGCGATGGAGATACTGGGACACGCCGTCCTGCAGGCTGAGCCCATGATGGTACGTAGTCGACTGCTGAGGCTGCTTGAGAGTCAGTGTCCGCCACTTACTCTGGTGTGCGCCGCCGCCGGATACGGCAAGTCGGTACTGGCAGCACAGGTGGCCGTGTCAGGCGCGTACGATGCTGTGATATGGGTCGAACTGCCCGACATCGATGCAAGTGCCACTGAGGTTGTCCAGTACATCGGGGATGCTCTCGATGTACGGACGGCGCCGGAGGTTGGTCCGATATCCGCCTCTGCGTGTGCGGTAGACGACGAGATGTCGGACGTGCTTCTCCTTCTGCGAGAGAAGCTCACGCGATTCGCGGGCAAGCGTGTCCTCTTGCTGATCGATGGGGTCAACGAGCTTCGAAGCATCCACTCGGTGGTAGAGGTTGCATCATACTTGCGCACTCACGTGGGCACATCCGCTCGCACCATCATGAACTGCCGCCGAATCCCACGTGATTCTCGCCTGGACCCACGTCGCGTCTGGCTGATCGAGGAGGACGACCTACGGCTGTCGGCGGACGAGGTGGCGCATCTTCTGTTGCACAGCGGACGTGAGTCGAGAGACGAGGATGACGTCGACGCGCTTCTTGCGTTGTTCGGCGGCCACCCGGCCATGACACATATCATGCTTCGGCACGATTTCCGATGCGGGGATTTCCGACCGCGGGATCTGGTCTGGCAGGTTGAGCACATCGTCGGTCGCTTCGATGAGCACGAAGTGGCTGCACTGTACGTGGCTGCGTTGCTGCGGGAGGGCCTCCTCACCACCTTGCAGCAGTGTGCAGTCGCCTGCGATCTCATCGTGGACTGGAGCGGCTTGTCCCGTGCTATGCCGCTCCTGAGTCTCATGGAAATGCCGATGGGGGCGCTTGGCTTCCGAGCGCACTCGGTGCTCGCGGATGTCGCGCACCGAGTGGCCAAGGACCGCCTAGACGTGGATGACCTATGCGCCCTTCGATCAATCATCTACGAGCGCATGTGGCAGACGAGAGACTACGCGGGGCTCGCGCACGCACTTGAACTGTACGGGAGCGTTGACGAGGTCGCTGCGTGGAGCGAGCAAGCTGGGTTCGCGATGATGCGGCATGTTGGGCATGCAGTCTCGGCGCGCCTGATGTCTCGGCTTCCGATGAGTGTGATCGCGTCGAGTGCGCGCTTGCTTGTCTTGCTTGGGCACCTGAAGCGCGCGCAGGGCATGCCTCACCAGGCTATGGATTGTGGAGCATCTGCCAAGTGTGTGGCCCGAGCCGCCGGAGACGAGGAGAGCCTCGTTGCCGCGGTTCTGCTGACCTCACGACTCCATCTGGACCGAGGACGCATGGGCGATGCCAGAGGCGATCTCGAACGACTGCGCGATCACCCGGCGCTGGGGGCCAATGTTGCTGCCCGATGTCTGTGTGAGGCCTACCTGGCTGTGGCAGAGGCACAGTCCGGACTGCTTGAGGAGGCCCTCGCGCGTACAGACGCAGTGCGACACATGCTTCCCAGCCTCGACCTTGGCTCCGATGAGGCCGTGCTCGCGGCGAACTGTGCGGCTGCCGTCGCCTGTCAGTGTCTTGGGAGTTGGACTTCGGCGGTAGAGTTCTTCGCGCCCATCGCCTGCAGGAGCGACATCTCCGTCGTACAGCGACTGCATCTCAGGACGAACTATGCGACGGCCCTGGCGGAACTCGGGGAAGTGGATACGGCAGAGGAGATCCTCGGGTCGGTCATCAGCGAGGTCGCGAACCTCAAAGGCCTTGAGGCTCTCCATGCCTATGCGCTCGGTACGCTCGCCAACATCATGTTCGTCACTGATCGTACGGAAGATGCCGATGAGGCCCACTCCAATTCCATGGCGATCCTCGAACAGCAGTCGGACGACTTCGGTGTCGCAACATACGGCATCGATGCGGCGCGCTCTTTGCGCGCAATGACGGAGAACCATCGGGCGCTCAGTACTATCGAGAGAAGCCTGATACTCCTTGAGTCGCTTGGCGAGGGCGCCCGCATGACGTACTTGGCGGCTATGATCGAGGCGGCCGCCACGCACCTCGCGCTGGATGAGCCGGCGATCGCAGTGGAGCTCATCCATCAGGTCGAGCCGGAGATTCGGGGCACCGCTGCATCCGGCCACTTGTTCAGGAGCGATCTGGTCATGGCCGAAGTGGAGCGTCGAGAGGGGCGGGTTGCGGACGCGGTCCAGATTCTCACGCCATACACGGAGTACATCAGGAGCGGCTCTCCGAACATGACCCTCGCATTCTACGTCCGCGCGTTTCCGGGCCTCCTGGGGCTCGCGGCGCGTGCCGTCGGCCCGCTGCTGATGTCTGCGAAACTCCTGTGGCTGGTGCCCGTGAGGGTCGCAGAGGCTGCCAGGACATCGGAGATGGGACTGCTGACTGCAGACGAGTGGACCTACATCGCGTCACGATGTCGGCCCGAGGAGTCACCCGAGCGGACGCTGATGGGGCGGTCGATGAGCGCCCCGCCAGACACCAATGTTCCGGTCGCCGCCGCAAGCGATCTTCACGTCAAGCTCTTCGGGCGCCTTGAGGTGACGGGCCCCGGCGGAAGGGTGGAAGAGGAACACTGGTGCAAGAGGAAGTCCCGGCGGCTGTTCTTGATGCTCGTGTGCAGACAAGGATGTGACCTCTCGAGAGACGTGATACTCGAGTACCTCTGGCCGGATATGGATCGCGAGCGCGCGTTACGGAACTTCTACGTGACCTGGAGTGCGCTCAAGACCGCAATCCTCTCTGGTGAGCGGGGAAACGCCTGGCGCCGGTTCCTCGTCTGCACGGGCGGGGTGTGTCGGGTCACCGAGGCCGTCCATTCGGATATCGCAGATTTCGGGCGATGTTCACGTACGATTCGAGAAGCCAACTCATCCGGCAGGCACGCTGACGTAGTCGAGGCTGGCGAGTTACTCGCCGAAGTCTACCGGGGAGACCTACTGCCCGCCGATCTGTATGAGTCGTGGTTCGAGGAGGACAGGGCCAGATTCAAGCGGGAGTTCTGTGACGCCATGCTCGTGGCGGCCGACTCGGCGTATGAGACTGGTCGTTACGATGCCGCCCTGAGCTTCCTCCGTCGCGCATCGGCGACCGATCCCTGGCGCGAGGACGTCTATCAGATGATCATGCGATGCCAGATGACCGCCGGCCAGCGCAGTGGGGCGATCGAAACGTATCACCTGTGCAGGACACGTCTCGTGGATGATCTCGGGATAGACCCTTGCTCGGAAACGACCGAGTTGTTCCAGGCTGTCCTCGCGATGGAGGATGGAGAGTAGCGGTGATCTCCGAAGTATCTCGCGCCCGGAGACTCGCCGTCGCTGTGTTCGGTTCCTGTTGAATTCCTGTTCAACATTGCTGGCTACGATGTGCTTGTGACGGTTCGGCAGGCTGCCTGCGAGGTCACCGCGCACGGCACGCGAGCGGAGCGGTGAGGAGTCGGGAGACCTCCTGAGGGGCACCAGCAACGCGAGCGGATGCGTGCGGGCCTGTGGAACCGCAAGGGGGCCGGAAGCCGACGGGCTTCCGGCCCCTCACACCACCCGCAAGACGTCACGGCGGCGGTGAGGCGCTCCGGCTCCGTGCTACAATCTGCAGGTTCTGGATACTGTACGTTCTCGCCTCCTTAAGGAGCGCTTTCTCGATGGCCAACTTCTTCACCAGACTCCTCACCGCCGGTGAGGGTAAGCAGTTTCGTGAGTACGAGTCGGTGGTAGAGCAGGTCAACGCGTTCGAGCCGTTGATCGAGCCGCTCACCGATGACGCGCTTCGCGCCAAGACCGATGAGTTCCGCTCCCGCCTGGAGGCGGGGGAGGAGCTCGACGACCTCCTGCCCGAGGCGTTCGCCGTGGTGCGCGAGGCGGCCAGGCGCACGCTGGGCATGCGCCACTTCGATGTGCAGATCATCGGCGGCATCGTGCTCCATCGCGGCAACATCGCCGAGATGAAGACCGGTGAAGGCAAAACGCTCGTGGCCACGCTCCCGGTGTACCTCAATGCGCTCGCCGGCAAGGGCGTGCATGTGGTCACCGTGAACGACTACCTGGCCAAGCGCGACAGCGAGTGGATGGGTCAGGTCTACCGCTTCCTTGGCCTCACCGTGGGCATCGTGCAGAGCGGCATGGACCCCGCCGCGCGCAAGCCCGCCTACGCGGCCGACGTCACCTACGGCACCAACACCGAGTTCGGCTTCGACTACCTGCGCGACAACATGGTCACCCGCGCGGAGAATCGCGTGCAGCGCGGCCACCACTACGCCATCGTGGACGAGGTCGACTCGATCCTGATCGACGAGGCGCGCACGCCGCTCATCATCTCGGGCGCGGGCACCCGCTCGGCGGACACCTACAAGAGCTTCGCCAAGATCGCGCCGCGCCTCAAGATCGACGAGGACTTCGAGCTCGACGAGGCCAAGCGCACCGTTGCGCCCACCGAGCAGGGCATCAGCCGCGTGGAGCAGCTCCTCGGCATCGAGGACCTCTACGCCGACCCGTCGGGCCAGATGGTCAACCACCTGCAGCAGGCCCTCAAGGCGCAGTACCTCTTCAACCGCGACGTGGAGTACGTGGTGAAGGACGGCGAGGTGCTCATCGTCGACGAGTTCACCGGCCGCCTCATGGTGGGCCGCCGCTGGAGTGACGGTCTGCACCAGGCGGTGGAGGCCAAGGAACACGTGCATGTGCGCGAGGAGAACCAGACGCTCGCCACCATCACGCTGCAGAACTTCTTCCGCCTCTACGAGAAGCTCGCCGGCATGACCGGTACGGCGGTCACAGAAGACGCCGAGTTCCGCGAGATCTACAACCTGCCCGTGGTGGTGATCCCGCCCAACCGGCCGATGGTGCGTGACGACCGCAACGACCTCATCTACCGCACGATCGACGCCAAGTTCGACGCGGTGGCAGAAGAGATCGCCACGCGCTACGCCGCCGGTCAGCCGTGCCTGGTGGGCACCATCTCCATCGAGAACTCGGAGCGGCTTTCGGGTGCCCTCAAGCGCCGCGGCCTGCCGCACAACGTGCTCAATGCCAAGTTCCACGAGATGGAAGCGCACATCGTGGCGCAGGCCGGCCGCAAGGGCTCCATCACCATCGCCACCAACATGGCCGGCCGTGGTACCGACATCATCCTCGGCGGCAACCCCGAGTTCCTCGCCGACGAGATCCTGCGCAACCGCGGTATCGACCCCGAGGAGGCCACCGACGAGCAGCGCGCCGACGCGCTCGGCGAGGCGAAGCGCGTGTGCGCGGCGGAGCACGAGGAGGTCGTGGCCGCGGGAGGCCTTGCCGTGATCGGCACCGAGCGCCACGACTCCCGCCGCATCGACAACCAGCTGCGCGGGCGTTCCGGCCGCCAGGGCGACCCCGGCGTGTCGCAGTTCTACCTCTCCCTCGAAGACGACCTCATGCGGCTCTTCGGCGGCGGGCGCATGGACCGCATCTCGGCGTTCATGTCCAAGGGTGACATCCCGGAGGACATGCCCATCCAGGCCAAGATGGTCTCAAAGGCCATCGAGAGCGCGCAGCGGCAGGTGGAGGCGCAGAACTTCGCCAGCCGGAAGTACGTGCTCGAGTACGACGACGTGATGAACAAGCAGCGCCAGGTGATCTACGCCGAGCGCAACCAGATACTCGACGGCAAGGACATCCGCGGTCGCGTGGAGGAGATGATCCGCGACACGGTGGCCAGCACGGTGGCCGAGTTCTGCTCCGAGAAGAGCTACTCGGAGGAGTGGGACTGGGACGGTCTGGCCGACGCCCTCAACGAGATCACGGGCGCATCGCTCGTCGACGGCGAGGTGCGCGGGGCCGACACGCCCGCCGAGCTCACCGAGGCGCTGGCGGGCAAGGTGCTCGCGCTCTACCAGGCCAAGGAGGCCGAGATCGGCGAGCAGCAGATGCGGGCGCTCGAGCGCCACGTGATGCTGCGCGTGATCGACGCGCGTTGGATGAACCATCTGCTGGAGATGGACTACCTGCGCGACGGCATCGGCCTGCGCGCCATCGGCCAGCGCGATCCGCTGGTGGAGTACAAGGCCGAGGCGTACGACGCCTTCAAGTTCCTCGTCTCCGAGATCGACCGCGACTTCCTCCGCACCATCACGCACATCCAGGTGACGGTGCAGCCCGCGCCCGAGGCGCCGGAGCTGAGCCGCGTCACGTACACGGCGCCTACCGAGTCCACGATCTTCGGCGGCGCGCGTGCGCAGGCGGCAAGCCAGGCCGCCGCCGGCGGTGGCGCCAGCGAGGCGATGGCGGCTGCCGCCGCGGCGGGGGCCAAGCGCTCCGCGACTCCTGGCGGCGCCACGGTGGTGAAGGACAAGAGCGACCCCTACGCCAACGTTGGCCGCAACGAGCCCTGCCCCTGCGGGAGCGGCAAGAAGTACAAGCACTGCCACGGCGCGAACGCATGACCCGGGCGGCGTAAGCGCCGCTTCCCGGGCCTGTCCGTCCCTACCGAAGAGCAGTGTGAGTACGAGATGATCGAAGACCGCAGCACAGACATCCAGGCGCTCCGCGAGCGCGTCGAGGAGATCGCCGGCTACCTGCACCTCGACGCCAAGCGCGCCGACCTTTCCGCGCTCGAAGAGCGCACCACCGCCCCCGATTTCTGGGACGACCAGTCCGCGGCGCAGCGCATCATGGCGCAGGCGGCGGGACTGCGCGACGAGATCGAGCAGTACGAGTCGATCGCAAGCGCGCTCGACGACCTCGAGGTGGCCAACGAACTCGCCGTCTCCGAGGAGGACGAAGACCTCGCGGCCGAGGCCACCTCGGCCATCCGGGACATCACCAGGCGCACCAAGGAACTCGAGCTCGCGAGCTGGTTCACCGGCGAGTTCGACTCGGGCGATGCCCTGGTGACCATCCTGCCCGGTCAGGGGGGCCTGGAGGCGCAGGACTGGGCCGAGATGCTGATGAAGATGCTCATCAAGTACGCGGGCAACCGCAAGTGGAAGGTCGACGTGCACGACGCGCCGGCCGGGGTGGAGCTCGGCATCGACCGCGCCGTGCTCACCATCAAGGGCCGCAACGCCTACGGGATGCTGGCCTCGGAGAACGGCGTGCACCGGCTCGTGCGTATCAGTCCCACCGACGAGAAGAAGCGCCGCCAGACCACCTTCGCACGGGTGGAGGTGCTGCCCGTGCTGCCCGACGAGATCGAGGTGGAGATCCGCGACGAGGACCTGCGGGTGGACGTGTACCGCTCGAGCGGCCCCGGCGGCCAGAGCGTGAACACCACCGACTCGGCGGTGCGTCTGACGCACATCCCCACCGGGATCGTGGTCACCTGCCAGAACGAGAAGAGCCAGCTCAAGAACAAGGAGACCGCGATGAAGATCCTGCGGTCGCGCCTGTACGAGGTGGAGCAGGAGAAGCGCGCCGCCGAGCTCGACGCCCTCAAAGGGGAGCGGCAGGAGATCTCCTTCGGCAGCCAGATACGCAACTACGTGCTCTACCCGTACCAGATGGTCAAGGACGTGCGCACCGGCATCGAGACGGGCGACGTGGACGGCGTGCTGGGCGGCGACCTCGACGAGTTCGTGGTGGGCTATCATCGGTGGCGCGTGTCCGGCGAGCAGGCCGCGGCCGTGGGCGCCGGTTCCAACGACTGATCCGGCTCCGGGATCGGGGGTGCGGTGATGGTACGACAGGTACTGGCCAAGACGAACGCGGCCACGGTGCTCAAGAACCGCCGTGTGCGCGACTACATCCTGATGACCATCGGTATCCTGATCACCGCATGGGGTCTCAACGCGTTCCTCATCCCCAACAAGCTCGCCGCGGGTGGCGTGTCTGGTCTGGCCACCGTCTTCTACTACCTGTTCCAGGACAGCTTCGGCATCACAGTCCCCGTTGGCGTGCAGATGCTCGCCATGAACTCGGTGCTGCTGATCATCGGCATCAGCCGCAAGGGGTGGCGTTACGGCGCCAAGACGGTCTACGGCATGGTGCTCGTGTCGGTCGCGGTGGACGTGCTCGCGCCCTTCACCCCGCACCTCGCGTCGCACGACCAGCTGCTCGCCGTGCTCTACGGCGGCGCCGTGACCGGCATCGGCATGGGGCTGGTGTTCAAGGCGCGCGGCAACACCGGCGGCACCGACATCGTGGCGCAGCTGCTGGTGGAGAAGGTCAACCTCGGCATCGGCCAGATCATGCTGATCGCCGACGCCGTGGTCACGCTGGTCGCCGCCGTGGTGCTCGGCCCCGACCTGGCGCTCTACGGCGCCGTGGCGGTGTTCGTGATGGGAGCGGTGATCGATCTCGTGCAGGAGGGTCTCGCGGTGGAGAAGGCCGCGTTCATCGTCTGCGACGAGCCGGGGCGGATCGCCGATGCGGTCATGCACCAGCTTGGACGCGGCGCCACGGGGCTGGTCGCCAAGGGTCTGTACTCGGGGGAGTCGCGCGAGATGCTCTTCACGGTGGTCTCGCGCAGGGAGATAGACTCGCTCAAGGCGCTCGTGCATGCTGTTGACCCCAAGGCGTTCGTGGTGATCGCGAACGTGCATGAGGTGCTCGGCGAAGGATTCAAGGAGATGGGAGCCAACCTATGACCGACGCGGCACGTATCGCGGCCATCGAGGCCAAGGCGGCGCGGATGCGCTACGACATCGTGGAGATGATCGCCGAGGCCGGCAGCGGACACCCCGGAGGGTCGCTCTCCGCGGCCGATATCGTGGCCACGCTCTACTTCCACGTGTTGCGTCATGATCCCGCCCGGCCCGACTGGCCGGAGCGCGACCGGTTCGTGCTCTCCAAGGGTCACGCGGCGCCGGTGCTGTACGCGGCGCTCGCCGAGGCCGGATACCTTGGCCGCGACCACCTCAAGACGCTCCGAAAGCTCGGCAGCATGCTCCAGGGCCACCCCGACTGCCAGAAGTGCGCCGGCGTGGAGGTGTCCACCGGCTCGCTCGGCCAGGGTCTGGCCATTGCCAACGGCATGGCGCTCGCGCTTCGCCTGGATGAGAATCCCGCGCGCGTGTTCTGCCTGCTCGGCGACGGCGAGCTCCAGGAAGGGGAGGTGTGGGAAGCGGCGATGTTCGCCCCGCACCACGGCCTCGGCAACGTGACGGCCATCGTGGACCACAACGGCCTGCAGATCGACGGCGCGTGCAGCGAGGTGATGTGCCTGGGCGGCGTGGCCGAGAAGTGGGCCGCCTTCGGCTGGGAGGTCCGCGAGACGAGCGGGCACGACGTCGAGGGGTTGCTCGACGCGCTCACCGAGCCTCCGGCGGATCCCGCCGTGCCGGTGGTCGTGGTTGCGTACACCGTCAAGGGCAAGGGCGTCTCCTTCATGGAGGGCGACGCCGGCTGGCACGGCAAGGCGCCAAGCGCCGAGCAGACCGCGACCGCGCTTGCCGAGCTGGGCGCAGCACTTGAGGCGGCCGGATCGACTTCGGCCTCAGCGACCGAAGGGGGCGCCCGATGAGCGAGAAGCGCGCAACACGCGAGGCGTACGGCGCCACCCTGATCGAGCTCGCCAACGAGGGCCTGCCGGTGGTCGCCGTCGACGCCGACCTTTCCGGATCCACCACCACCGCCAAGTTCGCCTCGGCGTATCCCGACCGGCACTTCAACGTAGGTATCGCCGAGCAGAACATGATCGGCACCGCGGCCGGCCTTGCCGTGGAGGGTAAGATCGCGTTCACGGGAAGCTTCGCCGTGTTCGCCACCGGTCGCGCCTACGATCAGATCCGCAACACGGTGTGCTACTCGGGCCTCGATGTGAAGGTGGCGCCCACGCATGCCGGCATCACCGTGGGTCCCGACGGCGGAAGCCACCAGATGCTCGAGGACATCGCGCTGATGCGGGTGCTCCCGGGCATGCGGGTGCTTGTGCCGGCGGACGTGGTGGCCGCCCGCGAGGCGATCCGCGTGGCCGCGGCCACTCCCGGCCCCTTCTACATCCGTCTGGGACGCGCCGCCGTGCCGGTCATCTACGACGACGACTACACCTTCGAACTCGGACGCGCGCGTGTGTTGCGCTCGGGCGTTCACGTCACCCTCGTGGCGTGCGGCGTGATGGTGGAGCAGGCGCTCACCGCGGCCGAGCAGCTGGAGCTCGATGGCATACATGCCGAGGTGATCGACGCCGCCACGATCAAGCCGCTCGACGCCGCCACGATCACGGCCTCGGCGCTCAGGACCGGAGCTGTGGTCACGTGCGAGGAGCACTCGGTGATCGGCGGGCTCGGCTCGGCTGTGGCCGAGGCGCTCGGTGAGCTGGCGCCGGTGCCGCTCGCACGGGTGGGGGTACGCGACGTGTTCGGCACCTCGGGCGAGCCTGCCGAGCTGATGGAGCACTTCGGACTCACCGCTACCGACATCGCCGCGAGCGCCCGGGAACTGCTCGCGCGGAAGCGGTAGTACGCTCAGCCAGGGTGCTTAGCGCGCCTCGGGCCCTGTGATCTCGTCCGGGCCTACCGGCGTCTCGTACACCTGCGCGAAATACGAGTAGAGGCTCTCCGCCCAGGGGGAGAGCGCGTGGTTGCGCCTGCGCACGAGTCCCACATCCGTGTAGAGCGGCTTCTCCAGGGATACGCACTTCACGAGCGTCTCCGATCGCGGATCGCGAGAGATGCGCCTCGTGAGACCGCGGGGCAGCGCGGTGACCCCCGCGTTCTTGCCCACACCGCCGATGAGCGGCTCGTGCCGCGTGTGGGTGAAGATGATGTTGGGGTAGAAGCCCGCCTCCCGGCACTCCTCGATGAACCGCATCGTCACCGCCGACTGCTGATCGAGCAGCACGAACCGCTCGTCGCGCAGCTGTTCGATCGGTATCGCCGTGCGCCGGGCGAGCCGATGGCGCGCCGAGCAGACGATGCAGATCTCGTCGTGGATGAGGTCGATCCACTCGTATTCGGAGGGGGAGAGCAGGTCGGTGCGCAGGATCGCCAGGTCGAGCCGGTCGAGCTCGAGCCGTCTGATGATCTCGCCCTGGTTGCGTTCCACGAAGTCGATCTGGACGCCCATGTTCTCGATCTGGAAGTCGGCAAGGTCGGCGTGGAGCCCGTAGTCCGACACTAGCGGCAAAGCGCCGATCCGGACATGTCGCTGTGTGGTGCCGCTGTACTGCTCGAGGCGCACGAGCACGTCCTCATAGCGGCGGTACGTTTTGGTGGCGAACTCCAGGAATACCTCGCCGGCCGGCGTGAGCGATGCGCCCTTCGGACCCCGTGTGAACAACTCCACGCCGAGCTCCTCCTCCAACGACTTGATCTGTTTGGAGAGCGAGGACTGCGAGACGTACGCGTTCTCGGCTGCGGTGGAGAACTTGCCCTCACGGGCGACGGCGAGGAAGTACTGGAGTTGCGCTACGTTCATGGTGCCTCCTTTGTGGAAGAGGCGCGGCCTCTTCTGGGGCTGCTGCCCCGGTGCGCGCGGCTTCCCTGCTCCTGCTGCAGAGATGCATCCACGAACAGCATACCCTCCGTTCATCCCCCGGCGGGTACCGTTCGTATTCCGTTCAGGCAAGTTAAGTTGCGCGTTCGCGCACCCTCCCGCTGGTTGCCGCAGGAGTATTCCGCTCCGGAATCCTGGCGTTCCCACTCCGAATTGCGTGCTCCTTGCGCTCGTCCCAACGTGGTCATCGGTGAGACGCAGAGGCCCTGATCAGGCTGGCGCTCATCGGACAACGGAGGCCCGGAAGGGCCGTTCGAGGCGAACGAAGGAAGGAGTTCAGATGGCTAGAGTCTACAAGGACCTCCGAGAGTTCCTGGCGGCTCTCGAGGAGGAGGGCCAGCTTGTCCGCGTGAAGGACGAAGTCATGCCCGAGCCCGATATCGGTGCCGCCGGTCGCGCTGCTTCGCGCATGGCTGACGGGCCCGCGGTGCTCTTCGAGAACATCAACGGCTACAAGGGTTCGGTCGTCACGAACGCGCACGGTTCGTGGGCCAACCACGCGCTCATGATGGGTATGGCCAAGGACACGCCCACCAAGGAGCAGTTCGAGGAGCTCAACCGCCGCTGGGACAAGTTCCCGGTGGCCCCCACGGTGCTTTCGCGTGACGAGGCGCTCTGCAAGGAGAACACCATCACCGAGGATATCAACCTCTTCGAGGTGCTTCCTCTGTACCGCATCAACGAGCAGGACGGCGGCTTCTTCCTCTCCAAGGCGTCGGTCATCTCCTACGACCCCGAGGTGCCGGACGAGTTCGGCAAGCTCAACGTGGGAACCTACCGCATCCAGGTGAAGGACAAGGACCGCGTGGGTATCCAGGCCCTGCCGATGCACGACATCGCCATCCAGCTCGCCAAGGCCGAGCGCAAGAACGAGCCGCTGCCGATCGCGATCACGCTGGGCAACAACCCGCTCGTGACGTTCATGGCTTCCACCCCGGTGGGCTACAGCCAGAACGAGTACGAGTTCGTCGGCGCGCTGCAGGACGGCGTTCCCACGGAGATCGTCGCCGCGGACACCGACCCCAACCTGCTCGTGCCGGCTCACTCCGAGGTCGTCCTCGAGGGTTACATCATCCCGCGCACGCGCGTGGTGGAGGGTCCCTTCGGCGAGTTCCCGGGTTCATACTCCGGCTCCCGCCTGCAGTGCGAGGTGCAGATCACGCGCATCACGCATCGCAACGACCCGATCTTCGAGAACCTCTACCTTGGCATGCCCTGGACCGAGATCGACTACCTCATGGCGCTCAACACCAGCGTGCCGCTGTACAAGCAGCTGAAGACCGACTTCCCCGAGGTGGAGGCCGTCAACGCCATGTACACGCACGGCATCGGTACCATCGTGTCGATCAAGCCTCGCTACGGTGGTCACGCCAAGGGTGCGGCGATGCGCCTGCTCTCCACTCCGCATGGCATGCCGTACACGAAGATCCTCATCATGGTCGACGACTTCGTAGACCCGTTCAACCTCGAGCAGGTCATGTGGGCGCTCACCACACGCGTGCTGCCGAGCAAGGACGTCACGATGATCGAGAACGCGGCGGGTATGCCGCTCGATCCGTCGAGCTACCCGGCCGGTATGACCACCAAGCTCATCATCGACGCCACCACCCCGGTCGCTCCCGAGCCCAACCCGCGTCCGGTGGAGCTTCTCAAGGACCCTGCGGGCACCGAGAAGTGGAACGGCATCATCCGCGACATGCTGAAGCAGATGGAAGCCTAAGTGGCCTGTCCCTCTGTATGCCGACGCATACAGGACCGTGCACCAGAGACACGCTTGAAGGAGGTACTTCATGGAATGCCCACGCTGCGGTAGCGCCGCTCGTGTGATGGTCAAGTCGCCCGTTGGCGACGTCTGGGAAGTCTACGTGTGCGAGACCTGCTGGTACTCGTGGCGCTCGACGGAGACCCCGCAGATCATCGACAAGTTCAAGCTCGACCCGGCGAAGATCGGTGAGCTGGGCGTGATCCCGGCCATCCCGCCGCTCGACTAGCCCCCCTGCTAGCCGGTCCGGGGCCCACCCCCTTACCGCCCCGGACCGGCCATCCCTGCCACACCCGTCGTCCGGGGCGGCGCCGACGCGCCGTGCCGGATCCGATCCGATCGAAGGAGGGAACGTGGAACAAGCAAAGAGCTCAATCACCAAGCGTGAGATCGGCCTCCTGCTGGGCGTGATCGTGGGCGCCGTCGTGTGGCTGCTGCCGCTTCAGGGCATCTCCCCTGAGGGGCAGAAGTGCCTGGCGCTCTCGCTCATGACGGTCGTGTTCTGGGCTTTCCAGATCACACAGCCGGGCTACACCTCCGCACTGTATCTCGCTCTGCTTGTGGTTCTCGGCGTTGCCGGGCCCGACGTGGTCTTCAAGTCGTGGACCGGCACCACCATGTGGCTCGTGGTCGGCGCCTACCTGATAGCGACCGCAGTGAAGACATCAGGGCTTGGCGAACGCATCGCGTACCACTATCTGCTCCGGTTCGTGAGCGGCTACAAGAGCATCATCATCGGCATCTTCATCCTCACGTTCGTGCTGAGCATCCTGATCCCGCACCCCTGGCCTCGCGCGCTGTTGATCATGTCGGTCATGGCCGTGATCATCCAGACCTCGAACATCCCCAAAGAGGATGGCATCAAGATCGGCTTCACGGTCTTTGCGGCGTCGGTGCCGGTCTCGCTCATCTTCCTTACCGGTGACGCGGTCATCAACCCGCTGGCGGTCGAAGCCTCCGGCGGCGAGATGGGCTTCACCAGCTGGCTCATCAACATGGGTCCCCCAGCGCTGATCGCCAGCATCCTCACCTGCCTGCTCATCCTCGTGTTGTTCAAGCCCACCAAAGAGGTCGAATGCAACAAGGATGAGATCAAGCAGAAGCTCGACGCGATGGGCCCGATGACCGCGATCGAGAAGCGCACCCTGTTCTGGATCGTCATAGCCATCGTGCTGTGGATGACCGACACGCTCCATGGCATCAACATCGGCTGGATCACCCTGGCGATCCCGATGCTCATGTCCATGCCTATCATCGGCAAGGTGCTCACGCCCAAGGACTGGTCGGCAGTGCCGATGCAGACGCTGGCATTCCTGACCGCGGCCATCGCGATCGGTGTGGTCGGTGGCGCCACGGGCATGAACGCGTGGATCGCGGACACCCTGCTGCCGTCCACCGCGCCCTCGAACCTCTTCCTGCTTGCAGGTGTGATCACGCTCATCGTGATCGGTATCCACATGGTGCTGGGAAGCGTCATCGCAGTGATGGGCGTAGCGGTACCGGCGATCATCGCCTTCACCGCGCCGATGGGGATCGACCCCCTCGTGCCCACGCTCATCGCGTACATGGCGATCGCCGGGCACTACGTACTGCCGTTCCATCACCTGAACGTCCTGGTGGGTGCGGCCGAAGACACCGGTGGCTACACGCAGAAGGAGAGCATCCGTCTCGGCGTGCCGCTCATCGCCGTCATGTTCATCACGACGGTCGGCGTCATGGTGCCCTGGTTCAGCATCACCGGGCTTCTGTAACAACGAGACCATCAGGAGACGATCATGCGGATCATCGTTGGCATATCCGGAGCGACCGGCGTGGTGATGGGCTACTACCTCGTGTCAGCGCTCAAGCAGCATCCTGACGTGGAGGTGCACCTCGTCGTCACAGAGGGCGCCCAGAAGACCTGGGAGCTGGAGTGCGACATCCCGCTCGTCGAGCTTGCGGCGCTGGCCGACGTCTATCACAGCGACAAGAACCTCGCTGCGTCGATCTCGAGCGGTTCGTTCGTGACCGACGGCATGATCGTGATCCCGTGCTCGATGAAGACGCTGGCAGGTATCACCGCGGGTTACGCGGCCAACCTGCTCGTGAGGTCTGTGGACGTATGCCTGAAGGAGGGCCGGCGCGTGGTGCTGGTGCCCCGGGAGATGCCGCTCGGCAAGATCCACCTGCGGAACCTGCATGAGGCAGGCGATCTCGGGTGCACCATCATCCCGCCGGTCCTCACCTTCTACAACGGCGCACAGACCATGGAAGACCAGATCAACCACATCATCGGCAAGGTACTACGGCAGTTCGGCCTCGAGCACGACCGCTTCGTGTCGTGGAAGGGCGCCGAGGTCTGATGAGGACGTTCAGCGCCTCAGAGGGAGAGCGTCGGTTGCGGGTGGACGGACTCGCCGTCTCATGCGGTCCGGACGTCTCCGTGTGCTTCGGGGGAGGCGAGGCGCCGCATATCGGCGCCGTCGCCCTCGGCATCCCTCGTCCGAGCCTCATGGATCCGGATGCCCCGTCGGCATCGGCGAGCGTGTTGTGCGTGACCGGACACAAGGAGGACGAGCTGGCCCGGGCCGCAGCGCTCGAGTTGGCCACGGCGCTCCAGTGCCGGGTAAGCGTCAGCATCGGCCTGCACGTGGACGACGCGGGCACCGCCGACATCCGCGAGCTCACCGCCAACTACCGCGCGACGCTTGGACGGATCATCGAACTGCTGTGCGAAGAACGCGACTGCACGGACGAGAGGAAGATGACGAATGGCGGATGACTACCCGGATCTACGCTCGATGCTGGAGCTCCTGGAGCAGCATCAGGGGCAGTTGCTCGAAACGGACGTGGAGGTCGACCCGGACGCCGAGCTGTCGGGAGTGTACCGGCACGTCGGCGCCTGGGGCACCGTGATGCGGCCCACGCAGGTGGGTCCCGCGATGGTGTTCAACAACGTCAAAGGACACCCCGATGCGCGCGTGCTCATCGGCCTGCTGGCCAGCCGTGAGCGCGTCGGGCTCATGCTCGATACCGATCCCAAGCGTCTTGGCTACCTGCTGAAGGACGCGGTCGCGGCGCCGATCGATCCGGTAACGGTCCCTCAGTCGGAGGCCGTGTGCCAGGAGGTCGTGCATCGGGCCGAGGACCCCGGCTTCGACATCCGTAAGCTGATCCCGGCTCCCACCAACACACCAGAGGATGCCGGTCCCTATGTGACGATGGGCATGTGCTACGCCTCGGACCCCGAGACCGATGAGTCCGACGTGACCATCCACCGGCTGTGCCTGCAGAGCGCGGACGAGATCTCGATGTACTTCGTCCCCGGCGCGCGGCACCTCACCGTGTTTCGCGAGAAGGCCGAGGCCGCCGGTAAGCCGCTTCCGATCTCGATCAGCATCGGCGTCGATCCCGCTATCGAGATCGCGGCCTGCTTCGAGCCGCCCACCACGCCGCTTGGCTTCAACGAGCTCAGCATCGCCGGAGCGATCCGCGGCGCCGCCGTTCCGATGGTGGACTGCATCACCATCGGCGAGAAGGCGATCGCCAACGCCGAGTACGTGATCGAGGGCGAACTGGTGCCGAACGTGCGCGTCCGCGAGGACCAGAACACCGACACCGGCAAGGCGATGCCCGAGTTCCCCGGCTACACCGGCAGGGCGAACCCCGAGCTCCCCATCATCAAGGTCAAGGCCGTCACACACCGCAAGAACCCCATCATGCAGACGGTGATCGGCCCGAGCGAGGAGCACGTGAGCATGGCCGGCATCCCAACCGAGGCCAGCATCATCCAGATGGTGGACCGCGCGATGCCCGGCCGGCTGCAGAACGTGTACTCGCACTCGGCAGGAGGCGGCAAGTACATGGCCGTCATGCAGTTCAAGAAGAGCATCCCGAGCGACGAGGGCCGGCAGCGCCAGGCGGCGTTGCTCGCGTTCTCGGCGTTCTCCGAGCTGAAGCACGTGATCCTCGTGGACGAGGACGTGGATCCGTTCGACAGCAACGACGTGCTCTGGGCGATGAACACCCGTTTCCAGGGCGACATCGACACGATCATGATTCCCGGGGTGCGCTGCCATCCTCTCGACCCCTCGCAGGGTCCTGAGTACAACGCCGCGCTTCGCGATCGCGGCATCTCGTGCAAGGTCATCTTCGACTGCACTGTGCCGTTCGAGCTGAAGGACCGCTTCAAGCGGTCTGCCTTCCTCGAGGTGGATCCCGCCAAGTGGGCCCCCTCGCTCTTCGGGGGCTGATGACAGACGTGTGTGGCGCCCCTTCTGGCGGACAGCCGGGAGGGGCGTTACGCTTCCTGCAGGGTTGCGGCAGGATCCTGTGGCGACCCAGCTAGTGAACGGAGAGGCGTTCCATGGACAGCAACACACCCGCGGGCAGGGTGACCGCAAGCACGGCCGCCTGGCACGATGACGAGCCCGTCATCGCGGTGGATGAGCATGACAACGAACTCGGCGAAGTGTCCAGAACGGACGCGCATGACGGCGAGGGCATCCTGCACCGCGCGTTCATGACGCTGCTGGTCGATGCCGAGGGTCGCCTGCTGCTCGCCCGTCGGAGCCCGTTCAAGCGCTTGTGGGCGCTGGCGTGGGCGGACAGCTGCGCGGGGCACCCGCGCCCCGGTGAGAGCGTGATCGACGCCGCCCGCCGGAGGGTGGGGGAGGAACTCGGCTGCACGTGCGAGCTGCGGAGCATCGGCTCCTTTGCGTATCACGCGCAGCTGCCGGGAGCCGGCAGCGAAAGGGAGCTCTGCCACGTGCTGGTGGGCCGGGCGACGGGTCCGCTGGACCCGGATCCAGCCGAGGTGGCCGAGGTGGGCGCGTTCCGTCTCGCGGACCTCGATATCGAGATGCGTGACCGGCCCGACGACTATGCGCCCTGGCTGGTGGCATGTCTGAGGGAGTTCCCCCTGTGCGCCCTTGCCGCGATGGAGGAGTTCGAATAGTCTGCATGCATCCGGCGTGTCCTCCTTCGCGACCGTTCCGTGGAGAAGTTGTTCATTCGGTGACGGACGGGTCTCGTGAAAGAATGAACGGTGCGCCTTCTGCTAGACTATCGCGGGAATCGTCGCACAGACTGGGAGTACCCCTATGATCTCGATGCGGAACGTCAGCAAGATCTACGTTCCGAACAAACCCCCCGCGCTCGATGGCTGCAACGTCGAGATCGAGCAGGGTGAGTTCGTATTCCTCGTTGGGCATTCAGGCTCGGGTAAGTCCACCTTCATCCGCCTGCTCCTTCGCGAGCTGCTCCCCACACGCGGACAGATCGTGGTGGCGGGCCAGGACCTCGTGAAGATGAAGAACTGGAAGGTCCCGTACCTTCGCCGCAACATCGGCTGCGTCTTCCAGGACTTCAAGCTCCTGCCCAACAAGACCACCTATGAGAACATCGCGTTCGCTCTCGAGGTGATCGGACGCTCGAAGCACGTGATACGTACGCAGGTCCCCGAGGTCCTCAGGCTCGTGGGGCTCGACGAGAAGATGGAAAGCTACCCCGATGAGCTTTCCGGTGGTGAGCAGCAGCGGGTCTCCATCGCTCGCGCCTTCGTGAACCGGCCGCCGCTCCTCCTGGCCGATGAGCCCACCGGTAACCTCGACCCCGCCACGTCGCTCGGCATCATGAGCCTGCTGAACCGCATCAACAAGACCGGCACCACGGTGCTGGTGGCCACGCACGACCGCGAGATGGTCGACTCCATGCGGAAGCGCGTCATCGCGCTCGAGGGTGGCAAGGTCGTCCGTGACCAGGACCGAGGTGTCTACGGCTATGGCGATTAACGTCGGGTACTTCGTAAAGGAGTCGTTCGTCAGCTTCAAGCGCAACTGGGTGATGAGCCTGGGCGCGATCATCACGATCTACCTCTCATTGCTGCTCGTAGGCGTCTCGCTCGGCTCGGGCATGCTGCTCGACCAGGTGGTCCAGTCGGTGGAGGACAAGGTCTCGATCCGTATCTTCCTCAAGGACGGCGCGCCCGCCGAGGAGGTGGACGCGCTCCAGCAGCAGCTTCTGACCAACGACATGGTCGATACCGTGGTCTATACGTCCAAGGAGCAGGCGCTCGAGGACTTCAAGGAGTCGATGGTCCAGGACAGCCCCGAGATCATCGACCAGCTCGAGGGCAACCCGCTTCCGGCCTCTCTCGACGTGGAGCTCAAGGATCCGCGCAACGTCCAGGCGGTGGTCGACAGCATCAAGGCGAGCGAGACGTTCACGACCGTCGCGGACCGCCCCGATGACCCTGAGAAGTCGCTCAAGTACGGACAGCAGATCGTCAACCAGCTGTTCACGGTCACCCGCATCATCCGCACGTTGAGCATCGTCTTCGTGGTCATGCTCGCCGTGATCAGCCTCATCTTCATCAATAACGCGATCCGTCTGGCGATCTACGCCCGGCGCAAGGAGATCGCGATCATGCGCCTTGTAGGCGCATCCAACTGGTTCATCCGTACGCCGTTCCTGATGGAAGGCGTGATCCAGAGCCTTATCGGCGCTCTGCTCGCGATCGGCACGCTCAGTCTCGTGTACTTCTACGTGCTGCCGAGCCTGAGCGAGATGCTCGCGTTCCTGCCGATCTCGCTCTCCACAGCCGATGCGCTGCAGGTCTCGCTGGCGCTCGTCGCGGCAGGTATCGTGATGGGTCTCGTCGGCGCCATGCTCGCGCTGAGGCGCTATCTGAAGGTCTAGGTATCCGTATGGAGAAGGTCCTCAAGGTCACGGCCGCCGTCACGGTCGTGGCGATACTCCTTGTTGCGGCGTTCGCCGGCGGCGTGTTCTTCGACCGCACGCTCGCTGACGCGATCGATGGCGATCGTCGCGGCTCGCTTACCGACACTGAGGTCGACGACGCGGTGGCCGAGGTGGCCGACATCATCGAGAGCCTGGCGCTGGAGCCGTCCTCGGAAGAGTCGATGACGATCGGCGCCATCAGCGGCATGCTCGAGTCGCTCGAAGACTCGCACGCCGTCTACTTCACCGCCGAGCAGTACGAGTACTTCAACGAGCAGAACATGGGGACGTTCTACGGCATCGGCATCACGATCTCCAACGACGGCGACGACCTCGTGGTCAACTCGGTCATCGAGGGCACGCCCGCCGCCAGGGCGGGACTCCAGCCCGGCGACCTCATCGTGGAGATCGACGGGGAAGCGCGGTCTCGCTGGGACGTGGATGAGGCGGTCCTGCGCATCCGCGGCGAAGAGGGGACCACCGTGGTGCTCGGCATCCGTCGCGACGGGGCCGAGGAGCTGATCGACTACACGATCGAGCGCGCCAAGATCGACGTGCCCAACGTCGAGAGCGAGATGCTCGAGGGCGACATCGGCTACGTGAGCCTCGTGAGCTTCACTCAGGTGGCGGCGACGGACGTGCGCTCGGCCATCCAGGAGCTCGAAGCGGACGGCGCACGCGGCTTCGTGCTCGACCTGCGCAACAACCCGGGCGGTCTGCTCTCGGCGTCGGTGGATGTGAGCTCGCTGTTCATCACCGACGGCGTGATCGTGACCGTGGAGGACCGAACGCGTCAGGTGGAGAAGCATCGTGCGAGCGGCGAGACGGTCACCGATGCGCCGCTGGTGGTGCTCGTCAACGGCAACTCGGCATCAGCCAGTGAGATCGTCGCCGGGGCGCTCCAAGACTACGGGCGCGCGACGCTGGTAGGGGAGCAGACCTTCGGCAAGGGAAGCGTGCAGCAGATCGAAGAGCTCTCCTTCGGCGGGGCCGTGAAGCTCACCATCGCGCACTATCTCACGCCCGACGGGCGCGCCATCGACAAGATCGGGCTGACCCCCGACATCGTGGTGGAGATGGAACACGGTCTCATCACCGATCGCGAGACTGACGTGCAGCTCCAGAAGGCGCTGGAGATCCTGCGGGGCGAACTGTAGGGGAGCCGATCGCCGAGCGCCCGGCTACTCGTCGTCGTCCTCGTCGTCAAGCGACACGAACGACGTTCCCTCGAACACGCTCTCTTCCATCAGGCGGATGACGTTGCGCGGGCCGGGGCGCAGGTCGGCCTCGTCGATCGGCGTCATCTCGAGCGCGGCCCCGTCGTTGAAGAGCGTGATGTGCGTCTGGCCATCGGCGGCGGTGGTGAAGTTCAGGTAGTTGAAGCTCGCCACGTTGAGGAACAGGCAACCGTTCACCAGCGTGGTGGCCGAGTACTCGTCGAGCATGATGCGCACCAGTGTCGCGCGGCCGGTGGCGATCTCTTCGCCGTCCACGATATACCGGTATGCGAACGATTCCACCGTCTCGAGTGCGCGGACGATGTCTCTCGGGTGGGTGAGCGTCCCGTCGCGGACGAGCAGCGGTGGGCGGGGATGAGAGGCTTCCATCACGACTCCTGATGCTCTCGCTTGCGGTAAGGTTGCACCATACGTTGATTCTACCCTCGACACAAGCCGGTCCCGGCACCGTTCGCCAGGCGGTCGGTGGCCAGGGAGGAGCGGAGGCACATGCGCCCCGACAAGCTCGTCCTGAAGGTCCTGCGGCGTTCGGACACCGCGCTCGACGCGGCGGGTATCGCGGGCGCCGTTGAGGCAGATGGTGGCCCGGGGTTCGATACCGGCAAGATCGAGCGGGTGCTTGCCCAGCTAGAGAAGTCGGGCATGGTGGCCCGTGTGGGTGAGGACTCATACCGCCTACTGCGCGAGCGGAACCTCGCGGTGGGCCGGCTCTCCATGAACCGCAAAGGGTTCGGGTTCGTGAGCACGCCGGTGGGCGACATCTACGTGGGCAAGCGCGACACCGGCGGCGCGATGCACGGTGACGTGGTGGGCGTGCGGCTGGATACGCGGCGGAAGCATGCAGGGCGCTCCGGCGAGGTCGTGCAGGTCCTGGAGCGGGGCATCACGGAGATCGTGGGACGGTTCGAGCGCCATGGCGGGCTGGGGATCGTGGTTCCCACGGACTCCCGGATCCGGGGCGACCTGTTCGTCGACCTGTCGAGGTCGGACGCAGAGGTCAGGCCCGGCGAAGTCGTGGTGACCCGCATCACGCGCTACGGCGACAAACGGGATGCGATGCAGGGCGTGATCACCGAGGTCCTCGGTCCCGAGGACGCCCCCGGCGTGGACGTGGAGATCGTGATCCGCGAGCACGGTCTCGCCACCGATTTCCCCACCGAGGTGACCGAGGCCGCGGGGGCGCTCGTCCAGGACATCGACGCCGAGGTCGAACGCGGCCGGCGCGACGTCCGCGACTTGTTCACGCTCACCGTCGACCCCGCCGATGCGCGCGACTTCGACGACGCGATCTCCATCCAGCGCGAGGGCAAGTCGTTCCGACTGTGGGTGCACATAGCCGACGTGAGCCACTACGTGCCCTGGGACTCGGCGATCGACGTGGAGGCACGCCACCGTGCCACAAGCGTCTACCTGGTGGACCGCGTGCTGCCGATGCTCCCGGAGCATCTCTCCAACGTGATCTGCTCGCTCAATCCCGATGAGGACCGGCTTGCGTTCACCGTGGAGATGCTGGTGGACAAGACGGGCGCGATTGAGTGGTACGAGTGCTATCCGTCCGTGATCAGGAGCGATCGCCGGTTCGACTACGACCAGGTGCAGGGCTGGTTCGGCGGCGGCGGGTATCCGGATCCCGAGAGCGAACGTGCGCTCACCGGCTTCCGCACGGTCGCCGCGTGGCTGCACGAACGGCGTGTGGCGCGCGGGGGTCTCGACTTCGAGACGGTGGAGGCGCGGGTGACGCTCGACGAGAAGGGCGAGCCGGTCGACGTGGTGCTGCGTTCCCGTACGGACGCGACGAACATGATCGAGGAGGCCATGATCGCGGCCAACGAGGTGGTCGCTCGTCATATGACCGCAGCCCGGGCGCCGATGGTCTACCGTATCCACGAGGATCCGGACGCCGATGCCCTCTCGCAGGCGGCGGTCATCCTCAAGGAGTTCGGCTATCCGGTGCAAGACATGCACGGCGCCGGGCCTGGCACGTTCCAGAAGATCATCGCGTTCGCCCACGGTCGTCCGGAGGAGCGGCTCATCAACTCGCTGTTGCTGCGCGCGCTCGAGCGTGCGCGCTACGTGGACTATCTCGGCCCGCACTTCGGCCTGGCGAGCGAGGCGTACACGCACTTCACCAGCCCCATCCGCCGGTACCCCGACCTCATCGTGCACCGGCTTCTTAAAGCCCAACTCATCGGGAAGCTCGACAAGGGTCCGATAGCGGAGATGGTGCCCGAACTGGAGTGGCTCGCCGAGCACTCGTCTACCATGGAGCGCGAAGCGGAGGCCGCTGAGAACGAGAGCCAGAAGGTGAAGCTCGTAGCGCTGATGAAGCGGCATCTCGGTGAGACGTTCGAAGGGATCGTCACCGGGGTGATGGGGTTCGGCCTGTTCGTGCAGTTGGAGAACACGGCCGAAGGGCTTGTGCATGTGGAAGCGATGACCGATGACTACTATGAGCTCGATGGGGAGCGCTTCATGTTGCGCGGGGCGAACACCGGCGCCACCTACCGGCTCGGACAGCCGGTGACGGTGCGGGTGGTCGATGCAAGCGTGATGGAGCGCCGGCTCGACTTCGAGCTTGCGTAGCGGGATCGGCGGCGCCCGAACGACGCACTGACAACGGAGTGACCTGACATGGACGCCCTGGACATGCGTACTGCGCTGGTGGGGATGGTTGCCGTGTTCGCCACCTGCACCGCGATCGCGGGCGCGCTGTGGTATCAGAGTCGTGAGCGCTTCGATGGCATGCAGTGGGTGGCGGGAGGCCTTGCCGCGTCGGCGCTGGGCGTGGCGCTCCTCGCGCTTCGCGACCTCATCCCGGACCTGCTCTCGCTCTCCCTCGCCAGTATCCTTCTGCTTGCAGGCAGCCTCGTGGTGCTCGTGGGCCTGGAGCATCTCGTGGATCGCGTTCGACCGAAGCACGCCGAGACGCTCTTGCTCATCGCGTACGCCGCGTACAGCGTGTACTTCGCATTCGACCCGGTCGACCAGACGTTCAGGGTATTCGTGAACGCCCTGGTGCTCGGCATCATCTCCGGCGAGTCCTCATGGCTGATGTTCGTGGGCGTGGAGCGGTCGATGCGGCGACTGACCCGCGATGTCGGCCTGGCATTCGCATTCCTCACCGCGGTCCACCTGATGAGAGCGGTCGGCATCGTGACGCTCGGTGCCGGGCCGACCTTCATGCGCTCCACATCGGCCGACGTGATGATGATCACCTTGCACTCGGCAGCGGTCGTGGCGGTCACTTTCTCCCTGGCGCTGTTGCTCTACCGCATGCTTGGTGCGCAGCTCAGGACGCAGGAGGGGATCCTTGCCAGCGCGTTCAGGGCCTCGCCGTTCGCGATGGTGCTCAGCCGGCTTGCCGACGGGACGATCCTCGAGGTCAACGAGGCGTTCAGCGACCTTACCGGCTACTCGCGCGACGAGGTGATCGGCAGGAGCAGTCGCGAGCTAGGGGTCTGGGGGCGCTGGGGTGACCGAAGCACGCTGATAGCCGAGTTGCGCTCAGGCGGCGAGGTCGACCGCCGTGAGGTCGAGTTCCGGAGCAGCGCCGGTGAGCCGATCATAGGCATGGTCTCTATGGAGACGCTGCGCTCCGATGGCGAGGAGTATATGGTCACGAGCGTGGTGGATGTGAGCGAGCGCAAGCGCATGGAGGACGAGGTGCGCGAGCTGGCGATCCACGATCAGCTCACCGGCCTCTACAACAGGCGCGGCTTCTTCACCGTGGCCGAGCACATGGCCCGTGAGGCCGAGCGAACTGGCGCCCGGCTGCACCTGGTGTTCATCGACTGTGACGGGCTCAAGACGTTGAACGACACACTCGGCCATGAGGAGGGCGACCGTGCGCTCGTGAACGCTGCCACATTACTGCGTGATACGTTCCGGGAGTCCGATGTGATCGCCCGTATGGGCGGCGATGAGTTCGTGGTGTGCTTCTCCGAGCAGGATGACGCGATGGCGGACACCGTGCTCTCGCGCTTCGGGTCGGCCGTGCGCAAGGGCCGGGACGCTGCCGGAGACGAGCCATGGGTCGATCTGAGCTGGGGGTGGGCGGCGTACGACCCCGCGGCGGGCGAGACGATCGATGACGCCCTGAGCCGGGCCGACGAGCGAATGTACGAGCACAAGGGACGCTCGCGCGACGCGCGGTAGGAGTGCTGCGCCGGCTGGTGCCCCGCGATGCGCAAGGGTACACTAACGGTTCGTCATCATGTCCAACGAGGAGGCGGTTTCATGCGTCCCGAGTCATTCGAGTTCTTCAGAACCCTCGTAGAATCCCCGTCGCCTTCGGGCTACGAGCAGCCCGCCGCAAAGCTGTTCCGCGAGTACGTCACACCTCTGGCCGATCAGGTCACCACCGACGTGATGGGATCGGTGCACGCGCTGCTCAAGGGCACCGGCGACGGCCCCAGCGTCATGCTCGCCGGCCACATCGATGAGATCGGCTTCATGGTCACCTACATCACCGATGACGGCTTCTGCGCGTTCGCGCCCATCGGCGGTCATGACCCGCAGATCCTGCCGGGCATGCGCGTGGATGTCCACGCCAAGGACGGCGTGCTCCGTGGCGTGCTCGGCCGCCTCCCGATCCACCTGCTGGAAGACGAGGATCGCAAGAAGGTCGTCAAGATCGACCGGATGTTCATCGACCTCGGCATGAGCGGTGACGAGGTGAAGAAGAAGGTGCGCGTAGGCGATCCGGTGACCTACGGCGTGGGCCTGGAGACCTTTGGCGAAGGCATGGCGGTCTCGCGGGCGTTCGACGACAAGATGGGCGCCTGGATATGCGCCGAGGCACTGCGTCTGGTGAAGGAGGGCGGTGGGGCGGCGGGCGACCTCGTGGCGGCCGGCACGGTGCAGGAGGAGATCGGCCTGCGCGGCGGCACCACCTCGGCATATAGTCTGAACCCGGTCGTCGGCATCGCCGTGGAGGTCACGCATGCCACCGACTACCTGGATGTGGACAAGCGGAAGTTCGGCGAGGTGAAGTGCGGAGGCGGCCCCGTGATCTCCCGTGGCGCCAACATCAACCCGCGCGTGTTCGAGCTCCTGTGCGAGGCCGCCGAGGCCGAGGGCATCCCGTACCAGGTGGAAGGCGCGCCGCGAGGCACCGGCACCGATGCGAACGCGATCCAGCTCTCGCGTGGGGGCAAGGCGGCCGCTCTCGTGAGCGTGGCGCTCCGCTACATGCACACACCCACCGAGGTGCTCGCGCTCGAGGACGTGGAGAACACCGCCAAGATGCTCGCCGCGTTCGTACGGCGTCTTGATCCGGCGGTGGACTTCACGCCGTAAGGCAGACGGGCAGCGAACGTGGTCTCACGTACGGGGGCGGCCGGGTGCCGCCCCCGTCGTGTCGAACCCGCCCGAGCAGGGAATGCGCCTCAGACGTCCTAGTAGTAGGAGGCGTTCTCGATCATCGGGCCGAAGATCGCCGCCATGCTCCCCGCGAAGATGAGGCTGATCAGCATCATGATCGCGCCGATGATCAGGCCGATGAGCAACTGGGCCACGAAGTAGTGGCCCCAGATCGCGAAGGCGCGGGCCAGGAAACCCTGGGCGACCACCTTCGTCTTGGGCAGCCGCGCCTCCAGCGCCACGATACGCTGCTCGAGGTAGGCGATGTACTGCGGGTCGTTGCGCTGGGGGGACGGCGGGTACTGATACCCCATGGTGTCCATCGTCGCTTCCTTCCGTGAGCGGGCCTCGCGCTCATGCTAGCATCAGCAGCACACAGTCCGTGAAAGGAACCAGCGGCTAGATGGCACGTCAAGTGAAGATCATCGCCACCAACAAGAAGGCGTACCACGACTACTTCGTGGACGAGACGTTCGAGGCGGGTATCGTGCTCACCGGGACAGAGGTCAAGTCGCTCCGGGAGAACAAGACCAACCTCCGCGACAGCTTCGCCACCGTGCGCAGAGGCGAGGTGTGGCTCCACAACGTCCACATCTCGCCGTACAGCCACGGCAACCGCAGCAACGTGCGCGTAGACCGCGAGCGGAAGCTCCTGCTGCACAAGTCCGAGATCCGGTATCTCATCGGCAAGACCAAGGAGCGGGGCTACACGCTCGTGCCGCTCAAGCTCTATCTGTCGTCCGGGAACATGGTGAAGCTCGAGCTTGGTCTGGCGCGAGGGAAGAAGCTCTACGACAAGCGTGAAGCGATCGCCGAGCGCGACCAGAAGCGGGATGTGGAGCGCGCCCTGCGCGAGCGCACGAAGGGCGAGTGAGCCCGCACGCGGAACCACGAAGGGCCGCCCTTGAGGGGCGGCCCTTCTGCTGTGTACGACTCGCGGCGGCCGCTACTACCAGTCGGTGATCTCGTCCACCGTCCAGCCGCCGGGTGCCTCGTAGTAGGTGACCGTGAGGCCCTCGGCGAGGTCGGGGAAGACCTCCCAGCGAGTGACCACGATGCCGATCGACTCGCCGTCCATGCCCGAGATGAAGGCCACGTAGCCCGGGAAGTCCTCGTCGGCCTGTGCCAGCACATCGATGAGGTCCGGCTGTGAGACCCCGCCGACGAGCGTGTCGAGGTTCTCGTGATCGTAGATGTACGATGTGCCGTCGCTCGACTCGGCGAGCGTCTCGTACGACTCCGCCTGCTCGGGCCCAAGATGGACGCCGGCCGCTGCCGCAGCCTCAGGGTCCGCCCAGAAGTAGTAGGCGATGCGAGCCGAGGGCTCGTCTCCGTACGCGGCCTTCACGTAGATGATGTCCGGGTAGTAGTTCTCGGCGTCCTCGCCGCCCGGCTCCACCACGACGTCCTCCACCCGGAATCCGGGATAGACCTCGGCGGTGACTTCCTCGGCGAGTGCGGCCTGGTCGGCCGAGGGCGCGGCGTAGATCGATGCGTCAACCAGCGAGGGCTGGAACGCGGTCCACTCCGGCAGCCCGCCGGCGGGCGTTCCGGTGTCACCGGAGGTGTCGCCCGTGTCGCCGCTGTCGGGAGCCTCGGTATCCACGTCCGGCTCCTGCGGGATCTCGCTCGTGATCTCATCCTCGGCCGCGGAGAAGAGGGCCCAGCCACCGAGTGCGGCTCCGCCGCAGCACAGCAGCAGTACCGCAAGCACCACGATCGCAATGATAAGCGCCTTGTTCTTCTTCTTGGGCTCAGGCGCGGCTGACCCGCCGGTGCCCGGCGGCATGCCGGGAGGCGGAGCGGCCGGCGGAACGGCGCCGGGATCCGGCGCTACAGGTGCCGGGGGCATCTGCGATTCCGGGGGTGCGGGAGGGGTCGGCGGAGGCTCCGGAACCGACGGGGGAGGTGGGTAGGAGTTGCTGTCCATTGCTGCTCCTCTCGGCGGCCGCCTTGCGCGGCTCTTTCCCACAGGGTACTCGATAGCGGCCGCTCGTGCAGGTGGCATGGCGCGTGCTCGGAGTCTATACTGCAAGACCCGCCAGGCGATGAGGCGCCGTGCGGGAAGCACCTTCACATACCTCACCTTCCGGGGGCGACTGGTTTCGACACGGGAGTTCTGAGGGGAGAAGCAGGCCGAGGTCGCCTTACCTCGCTAAACAGGGGCAAAAGACGCTCAAGCGTCGACAATGATTTCGCACTCGCTGCCTAAATAGCGCAGCGACGTCGCCCGGTGAGCGTCCCCGTCACCGGATCCGACGTCACTAAAGGGGACTGCCGCTGAAGACGTAGCCGGTATGCTTCAGCGAAAGACCGAACCAGCTAGGAAGGGGCACGCTCGTCACACCGTGTCGCCCCGACCGAACGCCAAGATGTGACTGAGCCTGGAGATGCTCCCCAGGGGGCTGTCGTGGACCGGAGTTCGATTCTCCGCGCCTCCACCACACACCTCACGCGCTCGTCCGCACCCGCGGGCGGGCGCGTTTGCGTGCGTCCGGATGGTGATGACGGGGCCGTGCCGTAGTGGGGTTCACCGTGGTGACCGGTGTGGATGTATCCGCGTGTTCGCTCGTGGTCTTCCGTGCACCTGTGGTCAGGCCCGGTTCTGATCCTCTGAGGCCTGACGAACGAAGCGGATAACGGTGTGCATGTTGGTGCTGCTGGCAGCGCATTCAGTTGCAGCGTGCGCCGATGACCCGGGGCGTGACATCGACTCGCTGCACGAGACCGTACCGGCCTTCTCGCGCCATGAATCCCAGGACTTCTGGTTTGATGTGCAAGGGGTTGGACTTTCGAGCGACGGTCAGGTGCTGATCGAAGGCGTGGTGGGTCGGCGCACATCGCTTGTCAGCCCGGCCGAACATCCTTGTAGCGCACCCCTTCAACGCCTTCGAAGTGGGAGTCCTGTGTCCAGAGGGTCGCTCCGTGGGCTCGTGCCGTGGACAGCATGATCGCATCGGCCATAGGCAGTCCAAGGTCGACGCTCAATGTCGCTGCCTCGATCGCCAAGGTCGCATCGAAGTCCACTATCCGACCTTGTTGCATGAGTGCCACAACCTGAAACGCATCGCCCTCATCACGCTGCTGTAGAACTCGTTTGAAGACCTCATAGATGCTGACCGCGGGAACGATGAGCGATTCGACGTCGGTCAGTGCGGGCGAGAAGAAGTCGGCGTTCGGCCCGGATGCCAGATACTCGAGCCATCCACATGAATCGACAACGTTCATACACGGTCATCCTCACGAATCACCGAAGTGTCGATGCCCGAGAGGAAGCCTCGCATGCTCGCGATCGAACGTACCGGCATGAACTCGATCCGGTCGCCGTACTCGATGACCTGCACCTGCTGACCCGGGCGCAGGTCCAGACGCTCGCGGATCCGCTTAGGAATGACCACCTGGAACTTGGGCGAGATGGTGACGGTATCCATGCCAGACTCCATGTCGATAACGGTTGCGTACAACGCCAAGTATATCGATAGACATCGAGTAGGACAATGCCATTGCCCGGTCCGACTCGCCCAGGCCAGCGGGGTGCACTCGGGGAATCACTCAGGTCGTCCGCTACTCCTCGCGGCGGTCCACCCGTCCGCGCGCTCGCTTGGTGCGCGACCGCTTGCGCTTGGCCTCCACCTGGCGGGCCTTGGCCGCACGACTCTTGCGCGTGGGTACGCGGCTGGGGGCGTCGAGCGCGGCGTTGTGCTCTTCGAGCCTGGCGCGCAACCGCTCGAGGCAGTCGCGCTTGTTCTGCAGCTGGCTCCGCTCGCGCCGGCCCACCACGGTGATGCCGCTCGGACGGTGTCGCAGCCGCACGGCGCTGTCCGTGGTGTTCACGCTCTGCCCGCCAGGGCCCGAGCCGCGGAACACCTGGACATCGCACTCGGCCAGAAGCGCGTCGTCCTCGGCGGGGATGTCGTAGCGTTCGTTCATGCGGCCCATTCTACGCGCTACAGGAAACGGACCCGTGTCGCGTGAGCCCGGTGTCCCCTCCCTGTGGCATACTCCCTGCATGTCCGAGAACACGAGATACGGCTTCCCGATCGAAGCGTGGGAGTTCGCCAAGGTCCAGGCCAACGCGCTCCTTGAGGAGCGTGCGCGTCAGCGCGGCACGATCACGTACGCTGAGATCTGCCGGTCGGTCGACGCCATCACGCTCAAGCCCTTCTCGTGGGCGATCATGGGCTTCCTCAATGAGATATGCACCGAGGCCGACGCCAGGCATGGCATCATGCTCGCGTCGCTCGTGGTACGGGCTGACACCAGCATGCCGGGCAACGGCTACTTCCGCAACGCGGCGCGCCTCGGCCGCGACGTCTCCGATCCCGAGGCGTACTGGCGGTCGGAGATCGAGCGCATCTACAGCGTGTTCTCTCCCGAAAGGTAAGCGATGCCCGAGTTCGTGAGCGGCCTTCCCGAGTGGCTGAAGTACATCGTGATCACATGGATCCCGTGGATCGAGGCGCGGGCCGCCGTGCCGCTTGCCGTGCAGCAGGCCGAGCAGGTGTATCTGCCGCTCATCCTCATCGCGAACCTGGTGATCTTCTGGCCGGGCTACTACTTCCTCGAGTTCATGTACGAGCGGTTCCCCGAGGACGGGTGGCTGCACCGCAAGTTCGAGAGCATCCGGGCCAAGGCGCATCCGTACGTGAAGAAGTACGGGTTCCTCGGCCTTGCGGTGTTCGTGGCCATCCCGCTGCCGGGAAGCGGCGCATACTCCGGAACGGCCGCCTCGTGGCTGCTCGACATGGAGCCCAAGCGGGCGTTCCTCGCGGTCTCGCTCGGCGTCGTGGTTGCGTTCTTCGTGATCTGGGGCGCGTCCGAGCTCGTCTCCGCCGGCGTGAAGCTGTTCTAGCGATGACTCCGCTCGACGTGCATGGGACACCGTTCCCCTTCGGCCTCACCTTCGTGCCGCATCAGACGCTGGGCCCCGTGGTGGGCGGCGTCCGGGGACCGGTGGAGGACCTGTCCGAGGCGTGCGTCTCGCTCGGGGCGTCGTTCGCGTTCGTTCCGGCCGAGGAGCCGTGGGCGGCAGATGCCGTGGACGCCCTCGTGGAGGCCGACGTGGCCCCGTTGTGGTCGGTGAGCGGGCCGCTGTGGCCGGTGATCGAGTCGTGGGGCGAGATGGAGGGCCTCCGGGCCACGCTCACCGATCCCTCGGCAGTGGGGGAGCGCCTCGAGGCCAGGCTCGACGCCATCCTCGGTCTCGTCTCTTCGGGCGTGGACGCGGGCGCCCGGGCGCTCGTGCTGGCCGAGGACGTCGCGGGTACCGACGGCCCGCTGGTGGCGCCCGATTTCGCTATCGCCGAGCTGCTGCCGCGATACGCGCGCGTGGTGGAGACCGCGCGAGCGCTGGGCGTGCCGGCGGTGTTCCACTCCGACGGCGATGTCCGGCCCTTGCTGCCCGCGATCGCCCGCGCCGGGTTCGTGGCGCTCCACGCCGGGGGAGGACTCGGCTTCGAGGCCTTCGATCGCCTCTTCTGGGCGGCGCGCGAAGCCGGGCTGGCGCTTATCGGCGGTCTGCTCACGGGCGAGCTCGGCAACGCGGCGCGCGCGGAGGCCCTCGGCAGCACGATCGGGGTCATCGCGCAGGCCGGCGGGCTTCTCGTGGCCGACGACGGCGGCATCACCACCGAGCGCGAGGTGGCCGGTCTGGTGACCGCGCTCGAGGCCGCGCGTGCGGTCTAGGACGGCGCGCTGAACGCGTGAAGGGCGCCGGAGGCCCGACGCCCTTCATCACTGTCGCTCGAGCGCTCAGCGCCCGTGTGTCACGCCTCGGCTGAAGCCTCGCTCTCGGCTGCGTCGTTCCCAGGAAGCGGCATGGCAGCCACCACCAGGTCGATGACCTGCCAGATCTCGAGTCCGAGCCCGTGCACCTCGTTGAGCTCCTCGATCTGCAGGCGGCAGTTCTCGCACGGACACGCCAGCACGCTGGCGCCGCTCGCCCGGAGCTGCTCGACCTTCTTGATACCCGACTTCAGCCGCACGTCCTTGAACTCCTCCATGGCCACGATCCCGCCGCCACCGCCGCAGCACCACTGCTCGGCGCGGTTGGGGGTAAGGTCCACGAAGTCGTCGGTGACCGCCTTCACGATGTCGCGCGGCTGCTCGAACTTGCCGCCGTTGCGGCCAAGCTGGCACGGGTCGTGGTACGTGACCTTGCCGTCGATCTTGTTCTTGTCCACCGTGATGCGTCCGGCCTTGATGTACTCGTCGACCTTCTCAAGGATGTGGCTCACCTTGAACGGCATCGGCTCCTTGCTCCACGCCTCGTAGAAGAACTCGGCGACGCGGTAGGCATGGCCGCACTCCGGCACCACGATCTCCTTCACGCCGAGGCGCTTGGCCTCGTCGATGTAGCGCTTGGTGATCAGCCGCGCCTTCTCGGTGTCGCCGTAGAAGAAGCCGTAGTTGGCGGCCTCGAACATCGAGATCGTCCAGTTCTCGCCGGCTTCCTCGAAGATCACGGCCGCGGGCCGGATGGAGTGCGCCCCGGCGAGCGCCACGTACAGGATGTCGGCGCCCTCCTTGTTCACGTGCACCTTGTGCTCCGGGTTGCCCGTGATGGCGCGGACCTCCTCGGTGATGTCCTCGAAGCCGCTCAGCATGACGCCCTCGAACATCGCCGCGTTCTCGCCCTTGAAGATCGCGGCGTCGGCGAGCTGGCCGAGCATCTCGTTGCCCCGGCCTGCCGCGATGAGGATCGCTTTGGCCACCGACAGGATCCATGCCGTGTCGATCGAGAAGGGGCAGTAGTACATGCAGCGGCGGCAGCCGGTGCATGCGTACGTGGAGTCGTAGAGCTCGTCGAGCAGGTTCTCGTCAGGATCGCGCGCCTCGTAGAGCGCCGGCATGAAGCGTCCCGCGCCGTCGAAGTACTTCTTGTAGATCTGCCTGATGAGCTCGGCCCTGCGCGCCGGGAGGTACTTGAAGTCGCCCGTTCCCACGTACTGATGGCATGCGTCCTTGCAGATCGCGCAGCGCGCGCAGATGTCGATGTACTGCTTGAGCTGGCGGTTCATCTTCTTGTCGATGACGCCCGTGAGGGTCTCGAGCCGGATCGCCTCCATCATCACTCACTCCTCACGTAGTTCGCGGCCAGCGAGCCGATGGCGTGCACCAGCTTGCTGAACGGGAAGTAGATCAGGAACAGGTCCGTGAAGAGCATGTGCGTGCCGAGCGACCACCCTACGTTGCCGGCGAGCAGCTTGTCGGGGAACGCGGGCTTGAACGCGAGCAGGCTCTGGAACCACGCCTGGTAGGTGTCGGCGTGGATGAAGCTGCCGTACACGAATCGCAGGTGGTCGCCCATGACGATCACGCCGAAGAGCAGGAACAGCAGCAGGTAGTCCTCGGGCACGGAGAGGTTCTTGTACGGGCCGAAGGTCCTGCGGCCGATCCAGAAGATGATGCCCACGAGCATCAGCGTGCCGGCGATGGAGCCCGCCCACGCGGCGAACGTGTCCATACCGTGCTCGCCGAGGAGGTCGGGCAGGATGGGGTACTCGCCGAGGATGCGCAGGTGACCCACGAACGCGGCCAGGGCCGCGATGTGGAACAGCATCGAGAAGAAGTACATCTTGGGTTCGATCTTGGCCGAGTGGGGTGCAACGAACGTGTCCTTGAGCATCTTCCAGAAGCGCCCGCCCCTGGTCGCAGGCTTCGGGAACATGCCGAGACGCACGGGGGACTTGGGGGTGGTCGCCCACTGGTACACGCGCCACCCCATCCCCACGATGAACACCGCTAGCGCGATGTACACACCCCACACGGATGTGATCCAGAGATAGGTTTCCATGGTAGGTGGTGAGCCCCCGCTACTTGACTCGCTTGACGAGGAAGACGAACTCGGAGCCTTCCTTGTCGGCGGACAGGACTTCGTTGCCGGTGGACTGCGCCCACGCGGGGATGTCGGCCATGGCGCCCGGGTCGGTGGCGACAGCGCGGATCACGCCACCCACGGGCACGTTGTTGATGTTCTGGCTGACCTTCACCATCGGCAGGGGGCAGAGCAGGCCCTTGAGGTCCAGTTCGAGGTCGACCTTGACGTCGTCAGACATGATGGTTCCTTTCCCGATCGGTGCGCACGTCGTGCGCCTTCACTGTCCACCGCCCGCAGCATCAGCGGGCGGGTCTCTCCCGGATCCGTGCTAGATGAACAGCTGGATGTCCGCGTCCTGGGCCTTCAGCAGGAAGAAGCCCACGCCCACGGGGTCCTGCACGCCATCGATGAAGGTTTCCTGCGGGATCTCCATGACGTCCATCGACATCTGGCAGCCGTACATGTTCACGCCGAGCTGCACAGCCAGATCGCGCATCTCATTCAGCTTCTGGACGTTGTGCTTGCCCATCATCTTGCCGAACATCCAGCGGCCCATGCCCCCGAAGCTGAACTTGCTCGGGTTGGCCTTCATGATGTCGCCGCCGTACATCGCGCCAAGCATCTTGCCGAAGAACGTCTTGCCGGTGCGGACGTCCTTCTTGATCGCGCGCAGGCCCCAGAACGTGAAGAACATCGTCACGTCCATACCCATCGCGGCCGCGCCGTTGGCGATGATGAACGCGCCGAACAACTTGTCCATGTCGCCGCTCATCACCACCATCGCGAGGCTCTTCTTGCCTTCGTCAGTCACCGTGCGCCTCCCTTTGCCTCGTCATACGGACCCTACGACCGCTGCCGCGCGCGGCAGCGGTTATTCCCCTGGGATGCCCTCGACCGTTCCTCTGCGGAGCTCGATCGTCTCCTGCATCACCTCGGTGATGAGATCGAATGCCTGGATGATCTTGGGATTGATGATGTCGTAGTAGACGTGGTTGCCCGCGCGCCGTGTGCGTACGACCCCACGTGAACGGAGGATGGCGAGGTGCTGGGAGAGCGTGGCCTGCGGTATGCCCGTGGCGGCCTGGATCTCGCTCACGCTCCGCTCCCCGTCGCGGAGCGCCCCGAGGATCATCTGGCGCTTCTCGTTCGCGAGCGTCTTACAGAGATCCGAATGCAGACAGTAGAACTCGTGCTCGTCCATGTCTCCCTCTCGCATATTCGCATATTCGCATATGCCCAAGGTCCATCCTAAGGGAACTTAAGCGGGGGCGCAAGACCTGTTCAGGATTAGATTCTGTGACGTTTGTGGCCCCCGCACGACGTGCTACGATTGTGCGGCAGCCGTGACGCGGCGCCGTTCGTCCACCGTCTCTACGCGATCAGAGGAGCAACCACTCGTGGCGCTCGAGGGCAACCTCAGAGACTTCTCCATCTCGGACATGTTCCGCCTGCTCGCTACAGGCCGTAAGACCGGTACGCTGCACCTCGAGCGCTCCGATGCGCAGGGCAAGGTGTGCTTCAAGAAGGGTCGCGTATTCTTCGCGAGCTCCAACTGGCACCGTGAGTCCCTCGGCAGACGCCTGGTCAAAGCCGGCGTGATCTCGGAGAAGCAGTTGCGGCAGGCGCTCGGCCTCCAGAAGATCCAGAAGAAGGAGAAGGCCGGGAGGCGGCTTGGGCAGATCCTGGTGGACGAGGGTTACCTCGACGGCCGCGTCCTTGAGGCGTTCATCCAGGACCAGATCAACGACACGCTCTTCGATCTCTTCCGGTGGGAGGAGGGGGAGCTGAGGTTCGAGCCCGACGAGACCTGCGATGACGAAGACATCGGCATCTCCGTCTCCGTGGAGAACATCATCATGGAGGCGTCGCGGAGGCTCGAGCTCTGGAGCAAGATCAAGCAGAAGATCCCGAATATGGACACCGAGTTCATCATGGCCTCGGCGCCGGGCGATAAGTCGATGGAGATCCACCTGAAGCCGCGTGAGTGGATGCTGCTGTGCTATCTCCACGGCGGCCGATCGGTCGGGGAGCTCGTCGATCTGACCGGCTACAACGACTTCGAGACGGCGAAGATCCTCTACGGCATGCACGCCGCGGGGCTGATCGAACGCATCGACGACCGCGTAGGCGTGTCGTGAGGGCGATCGCGGTGATCGCATGCTGAACGAGGACCTGGCGAAGGACCTGAGCATCGAGGAGTTCCGACGCTTCAGGGACCTCATCCACCGTCACTCCGGCATCTACCTCGAGGAGTCGAAGCTCGACTCGCTGCGCATCTCCCTGGTGACCAGGGCAACGCGGCTCGGCTACAACACGTTGAACGACTACTACGACGCGCTCGGGCGCGACGACCACGAGTTCAACGAGTTGCTGAACCTGGTGACCATAAACGAGACCAGCTTCTTCAGGTTCCCCGCGCAGTTCGACGCGCTGCGTGATTCGGTGATCCCCGATGTCATGGCACGGAAAGAACCCGGCAATCGCAACCTCAGGGTGTGGTCGGCCGGATGCTCCACGGGCGAGGAGCCGTACTCGATCGCCATGTCGCTGCTCGACACGGGCATCACCGCGAGCGGATGGAAGCCGCAGGTCCTGGGGACCGATGTCTCTACCAAGGCGCTCGCGCGCGCCAAGAGCGGCGTCTACGGCAAGCGTGCGATGATGAACGTCACCCCCGATGTCATCTCGCGGCACTTCGAGCGCACGATGAGCGGAGACTACCGGGTCCATGATCGCGTGCGCTCCCTCGTGGACTTCGGCTACCAGAACCTCATCAAGGAACCGTACCCGCTCTCGCTCATGGGCAACTGGGACATCATCTTCTGTCGCAACGTCACCATCTACTTCCGCATCGAGTCGACGCGGCGCGTGGTCCGGAACTTCTTCGACAGCCTGAACGAGGGCGGCTACCTGTTCATCGGGCACTCCGAGACGCTCACCTCGATCAGCGATGACTTCGAGGCCGTCGAGGTGGGCGGGGTGTTCCTCTATCGGAAGAAATCCCCGGGCCGGCCGATCTCGACAGGGCGGTCGACCGACGCCGCAGGGCGGTCCGCATCGGCGGCCACCCGCGCGGAATCCTCGGCCTCCCGGCGGAGGGCCCGGTCGGAGGCGACGGCGGAGCGGGGTACCCGGAGCGTGTCTCGCAGCGCGTTCGCGCGATCGGAGCCCGCGAGCGTGTCGGCCCCTGCAGGCGCGGGCGGGTCGGAGGAAGACCCTGTCCTCGACGTCGGGGCCGTGCTCGAGCGTGCGCGCAAGGACCTGAAGGATGGACGACCCGAGCGGGTCGTCGAGGCCGCCGGCAGCATCCTGGATGCCGACCCCAACAATGCCGAGGCGCATCTGCTCCTCGGATACGTGCATGCCGACACCGGCGACTATGAACGCGCGCTCGCCGAGTGCCACAAGGCGCTGGCTATCGACCCGCTGCTCCCGGTGCCCCGGTACATCCTCGGCATCATCTATCAGCGCCAGGGTGACTTCGTGCGGGCGATCAGCGAACTGAAGAAGACGGTGTATATCGATGCCGATTTCGCGCTCGCGCACCTCAATCTTGCCAACATCTACAAGTCGCAGCGGCAGTTCGACGCCGCGGCGAAGGAGTACGAGAACGCGTTGAAGGCGTTGAAGAAGAGCCCCGAGGGGGGCTGGACGGAGTTCTCCGGCGGGTTCCAGGCGGACCTGCTGGCGCGGACGTGTGAGCGCAGTCTGATAGAGTGTCGGAAGACGATCGGCAAGGCGTGACGCCGCCGGTCAGAGCGCCGCGTGCGCGAAGGCCGCATGGGGTGCGGACCAATCGGGAGGGAGACTGGAATGGCAGGCGCGCGGATCCTTGCGGTCGACGATAGCCCGACCATCCTCGAGATGATAAAGGCCATCCTTCTGGCGGGGGGCTATGAGGTCATAACGGCATCCGATGGAGCCGAGGCGCTGGAGACCGCGCGCGCCGAGAAGCCCGACCTGATACTTCTCGACGTGATGTTGCCCAAGCTCGACGGGTATCGCGTGTGCAGACTGCTCAAGTTCGATCAGAACTACAAGCAGATACCGATCATCATGCTCACCGCGAAGACCGAGGAGCAGGCCATGGCCACCGGTATCCGAACGGGTGCCAACCAGTACCTGACCAAGCCCGTCGAGCCGGACACCCTGCTCGCCGCGGTGGCGGAAGAGCTCTCGAAGGCACAGGGTTAGGGGGCCACATGTCCCCGGCCAGTGGCATCTCCCGTCGCGTGCTGGACGGCCTCGTGGCCGTAGGCCTGATGACCGTCGAGCAGGTAGCGAGCGTGGTGGAGGCGGCTCGCTCCCGTGGCGTGCATGAGGGCGTCGTGCTCACAGAGCGGGCGTATGTGAGCGCGAACGACGTGCTGTCGGTGCTCGAACACGACATGGGCGTCCCGCAGGTAGACCTCGCCAGCTATGCGCCAGAGGATGAGGCGGTCGCCCTGGTGCCCGCCTCTGTCGCGCGTGGGTACGAGGTGCTGCCCATGTTCGAGATCGAGGGTATGCTCACCGTGGCGGTAGGCGACCCGATGGATGTGTTCGGTCTCGACCTGGTCGCGTCCGCCATCGGGCTTGAGGTCGAGCCCGTCATCGCGGAGGCGAGCTCCGTGGCGGCGGCGCTGGAGCAGTACTATGGCGCCGCTGCGGCTGGTCCCGTCGACGTGCCCGTTGCGCGATCTACGGAGTCCACCGGGGAAACGCCCTCGCCGGAGGCCTCTCTGGAGGCATCGGACTTCTTCGACGAGTCGCTCGATCAGACACCGGCGGTTCCGGTGGCTCCTGTGGAGGAGGCCGCGCCGCAACCGGTGGCAGAGGCCATCAGCGAGACCATGGACCGCATGGCCGCAGGCGCGCCTGCGCAGACAGAGGGCCAGACGATCGACCTCGATGTCCTCGCCGTCGCCGACACCCGCAAGGTGGCCGTGCTCGTCTCGGATATCCTCGAGCATGCTGTCGCCCGTGGCGCCAGCAGGATCCACCTGCTGCCTTACAAGGACGACTTCTTCCTCGTGTACCGGGTCAAGGGCGGTCTCGAGAAGATCGCTTCTGCGCCGCTCTCGATGCAAGGCGCGCTGGTCGACGGCTTCAAGCAGTACACCCGTCTCGGTGCGGTGCCGTCGAGCCGCCCCGCGTTGGGCAGGATGCACACCCACATCGCCGACAAGGACCTCGTCCTCACCACGTCGGTGGTGCCTACCATCTCGGGCCAGCGGCTCGTGGTCACGCTCTCCGCGTTGCGGCAGCCGCGCACCCTCGTGGAGCTCGGTGTGTCCGACGCGGAGTCGCGTGCGTTGCACGCGATGGTGGAGCGTGGCAGGGGCATCCTTCTCGTCTGCGCCCCCGTGGCGGGTGGCGCGAGCGCCACGTACTACGCACTGCTCGGGCACGCGGCATCGGTGGGCAAGACGGTGTACTCGGTGGAGCAATCGATCGAGCACGAGATCCCGGCCGTGGCCCAGGTGATGATCGAGCCCGGCGGTCTGTCGTCGGCCGCGTACATCGCGGCGGGCATGCGGCAGGATACCGACGTCATCGCGGTGGACGGGCTCCGTACCGTGGAGGACGTGCATCTCGCTGTCGAGGCGGCCGGCATGGGCAAGCTCGTGGTGGCCACGTTCCCTGCGGCCGATATCGCTTCGGGCGTGTGGCGCATGCTCGAGATCGGCGCCGAGCCGCACAGCCTCGCGGCTGCGCTGACGCTCGGCGTGGGCCAGCGTCTCGTGCGGCTGAACTGCCCCAACTGCTCGATGGAGACCGATGGCGCCCTGGCGTCGCGCATCCCCGGCGCCCCGGCAGGATTGCGTGACCGGGCGGGTAGCGGTTGTCCCAACTGCGGAAAGACCGGCTTCAGGGGCGCCACGGCCATACATGAGGTGCTGCCGTTCACCGAGCCGGTACGCGCGGTCGTTGGGCGGGCCAGGAGCGCCGCGGAGATCTCAGCGGCGGCCACGGCTGCGGGGATGCGTCCGCTGGTGATCGCAGGCCTCGCAAGGGTCAAGGCCGGAGACGTGAGTGCCGACGAACTGAACAGAGTCCTACGCTTCACCGAGTGAAGGAGCGGCACGTGCCCCGCACCAAGAAGACCGACACCAACGGATCCGTCGCAACGGACGCTGTGACCGATGACGCGGTGTCCTCGCCGTTCGAGGAAGAGATCGCGCTGAACGAGGCGGCGTCTGATGCTGCCGTGGACCGGGCGGTGACGTTCAGGTTGGCAGGACAGCTCTACGGTCTGCCGATCGCGGTCGTTCAGGAGGTGCAGCAACTGGCCGAGCTGCTGCCGCTCCCGGATGATGACCCTGCGTTGGTGGGGCTTATCGAGATCAGGGGATCGGTCGTTCCGGTGCTCGATCTGCGTGCGCTTCTCAAACTGGAGGATGCCGGCTACACGCTTGAGACACCGATGGTGTTCTGTCGCACGCGGGGGCATGTCGTGTGCCTGATCGTCGACAGTGTCGAGGATGTGGTCGACCTGCCTCCGGGCGGCGTCCAGCCTCCGTCGTCGGTCTACACGCTCGCAGACCGGATGCTCGGCACGGTTCGGCTCGCCCAGGGGATCACGGTCCTGCTCGACATCGACCGGCTGGTGCCGGCGCGGGCGTTCGACGTGGTTCCTGAGGACGAAGGAGGAGAGGCGTGAGCACGCACGAGATCGCTGCGAACAACGCACTCGTCTCCTCACAGATGAACGACATCCTCAGGCGCCGTGCCGAGTCGCTCGCGCAGGTGCAGGAGGAAGCGGCATCGGACGAGACGGTCGGGCTGTTGATGTTCCGGCTGGGCGAGGAGTGGTACGCGGTCACGATCGACGCTGTGCGCGAGATCTACAACGAGTACGAGGTCACGCGCATCCCGCGTGTGCCCGATTTCGTGCTCGGCGTGATCAACGTGCGCGGTGAGATCGTATCGGTCACCGACCTCGGTACTCTCATCCGGGTGCCGAGCCGGTCCGAGCTGGACATCGAGCAGGAGCTGCCATCCGCCATCATCGTCTCGACCGGCGAGTGCGTCTCGGCGATCGTGGTGGATGAGATCGGCGACATCGTGGACGTGCTGACCGGTGCGCTGGAGCCACCTTTGTCCACGCTGGACAAAGCACAGGCGGAGTACATGAGCGGCTCGGTGTACATCGACGGGCTGCTCATCGGCATCGTGAACGTGGAGAAGATACTCGAACCCATCGGTGAGTCTCGTGACGGGAGAGCATGATGATCAAAGGCTGGCTGCAGAAGACGCGCGGGAGCTTCCTCGCCAAGTACACGCTGATGAGCCTGGTCACGGTGGCCATCGCCAACGCCGTGCAGCTCATCGCCGCATGGCTGATCCTCGGCAGTGAGCTCCAGCTGACACAGGGGGTCATCTGGAGGGTCGCCGCCATCGTGGCGATCTTCGTTGCGGTGCTGGTGTTGCTTGCCATCGTCCAATCGGCCATCGGCCGGAAGATGATGGCGCCGCTCACCTCGGTGGTCGACAGCATCAAGCGAGCGTGCCAGAGCGAGATCGGGCACAAGGTCACCGCCGACTCGGAGGATGAGTTCGGCGTGTTGTCGCGGTCCTACAACCAGCTGCTCGACCTCATCATCTACCTGTTGAGCCAGATGCAGGAATCGTCGTCGCGGCTCGCCGGGACCTCTACGGAGATCCTCTCGGCCACCGAGCAGCAGGCCTCCGGCGCGGCGGAGCAGGCGGCGTCCATCAGCCAGACCACGGCCACGATGGAGGAGCTTGCCGCCACGTACCGGCAGATCGCCGAGAACGCGAACCAGGTCGTCAAGATGGCGGAGGCGTCGCTCGGCAATGCCGAGAACGGCCAGCAGTCCGTCATGAGCACGCTCGGGTCGATGGAGCAGATCAAGACGCGCGCGCAGACCTCGGCGTCGAAGATCCTGCAGCTGGGAGAGCGCAGCCAGCAGATCGGCCAGGTGTTGGTGATGATCAACAGCATCGCCGACCAGACGAAGATACTCGCGCTCAACGCCGCCATCGAAGCCGCGCGCGCCGGCGAGGCGGGCAAGGGCTTCAGCGTGGTGGCCGTGGAGATCCGCAAGCTCGCCGAGTCGGTGGTGCAGTCCACCGGTGAGATCGAGACGATCATGACCGAGATCCAGAGCGCCGCCAACGAGCTGGTGATCTCCACCGAGCAGGAGCTCAAGCAGGTGGAGGGCGGCGTGGATCTGGCGCATGCCACCGGCGAGAGCTTCGAGTCGATCCTCGACACCATCGAGCAGACCACGGCCGCGGCCAAGGAGATCTCGGCGGCGACGCAGCAGCAGAGGAGCGCGACCGAGCAGGTCGTGAAGGCTATGCGGGAGGTCGCGTCGGTGGCACAGCAGACGGCGGCGGCGTCCCGGCAGGTGGCGGGTGCGGCGGAGCAGTTGTCGAGCCTGGCGAACGAGTCGAAGCAGATCGGTTCGGCGTTCACCATCGTGAATTAGCCGTTCGGTCGACCGCACGAAGGAGACGAGATGGTCGAGTTCGACCGTTCGGCGTTCATCGCGAAGTTCCAGGAGGAGGCCACCGACCTCCTCCAGCGCCTCAACGAGGGCATCATCACGCTGGAGGCGGACCCTTCGAACCGGCCGCTGATAGACCAGTGGCTCCGCGATGCCCACACGCTCAAGGGCTCGTCGCGGATGGTCGGCCTCATGGAGATCTCCGACATCGCGCACCGCATGGAAGACATCATGGTGAAGGTGCGCGACGGCGACATGCCGTACACCGGCGACATGACCGACAGCTTCTTCGAGGCGCTCGACGCGGTGGTGTTCCTTGCCGAGAACGCGGGCAAGCCCGCCGCGGGTGATCTGGATGTCGAATCGCTCACGGGCCGTCTGGCCGCCCTGGCCGAGACCGGTGAGGTGCAGGCGCCGCCGGAGCCCGCGGAGCCCGTGGCGATTGCCGCTGAGGCCGCCGCTGCGACCGAGGAGCCCGACGATGCCGTCGACGACGCGGATGAGGACGTCGCAGGCGAGGACGAGCCTGCGGACGACGGCGACGAGGACGCGAAGCCTGCTGCCAGGCAGGAGCAGCTCCAGACCAAGACACAGGCGACGGTACGGATCAAGACGAGCCAGGTGGACCGCCTCCTCAACCTCGTGAGCGAGGTCGTCATCTCGCAGATCAAAGACGAGCAGCGCGTACGTGACCTGAGGAACGCCGCGTCGGTCACGACCGAGGTCCAACAACTCTGGTCGCGCTTGAAGTCGCTCCTGGCGATGCTTCCCGCTGAGGAACAAGGCATGCTCACGGCCGACATGCGTCTTCTCGATGAGACGATCTCCGAGCAGCGCAACGCTATCAGTGCGCTTGCCAAGACCTATGCCGATGACACTTCTCGGACATCCGCGGTCGTCTCGGACCTGCAGGAGCAGGCGATGGAGCTCCGGATGCTCCCGGTGAGCACGGTCTTCAACACCTTCCCGCGGGCGATGCGCGATCTCGCCCGGCAGTTCAAGAAGGACGTCGAGCTCGTGGTCGAAGGCGGAGACACCGAGCTCGACAAGAAGGTGCTCGAGGAGATCAACGACCCGCTCGTGCACATCATGCGGAATGCGGTGGATCACGGCATCGAGCCGGCGGCCGAGCGGGTCGCACTCGGCAAGCCGGCGAAAGGCACGATCCGGCTCTCGGCCCGTCAGGAGGGCGACCATATCGTCATCGAGATCGCCGACGATGGCGCCGGTATAGACCCGGAGCGTGTGAAGGCTGCCGCTATCCGCAAGGGCTACCTCAGCGAGTCTGAAGCGAAGTCGATGAGCGACCGCGAGGCGCGGTACCTCATCTTCGAGAAGGGCTTCTCCACGGCCGCCATCATCACCGAGATCTCCGGGCGCGGCGTGGGGATGGATGTGGTGCGCGAGTTCGTGGTCGAACGGCTGAAGGGTTCGCTCGACGTGGAGTCGGAGCTCGGCAAGGGCTCTACGTTCCGGCTCACCATCCCTCTCACTCTCGCGATCATCAGAGCGCTTCTGTTGCGCGTGAGCGGTCAGACGTTCGCGTTGCCCACCTCATCCGTTGAAGAAACGGCGAGGGTGGAGCCCTCGGAGGTCATCAAGGTCGAGGGCCACGAGGTGATCAGGCGCCAGAGACGCACGGTGCCGCTCGTGCATCTCCGCGACATCCTTGGCCTCGATGCGGTTGCAGATGAGTCGAACGGCGGAAAGATCCCCATCGCCACGCTTTCCTTCTCGGGCCATCGCCTCGGCCTGATCGTGGACGCGTTCGTGGGCGAGCAGCAGATAGTGATCAAGACCCTGGGGACGCACCTCAAGCGGGTGGACAACGTGGCGGGCGTCACGATCCTCGGGGCGGGTGAGGTGGTGCCCATCCTCAACGTGCCCGACCTCATGACGAACGGCCGACAGATCACCGGCGTGAGGGTGCGCAGGAGCACCGCGGTGAAGGAGAAGGCGGCAGGTCCGAGCCGGATCCTCATCTGCGAGGACTCCTTCACCACCCGCGAGCTCGAGCGGTCCATCTTCGAAGCGGCCGGGTACGAAGTGGAGACCGCCACCGACGGCGCGATGGGGCTGGCGCGCCTCCGTGAGGGTCTCGATCCCGATGCGGTCGTCACCGACGTCCAGATGCCCAACATGACAGGCTTCGAGCTCACCAAGGCCATCAAGTCGGACGACATGCTGCAGCACATCCCGGTCATCATCGTGACATCGTTGGAGCGGGACGAGGAGAAGGCCGAAGGCATCAACGCAGGCGCTGACGCCTACATCACCAAGTCGGTCTTCAATCAGGACACGCTGCTCGACACGGTAGAACGTCTCATCCGCTAGACACTGGGGGAACACGTGCCGGGAACCGCTGAGGGGCAGCGTATCCGGGTCGTCATAGCCGACGACTCCATAGTGGCCAGAGAGATGCTCGCGCAGATTCTGGCGAGCGATCCTGTGATCGAGGTGGTGGGCACCGCCACCAACGGCGAGGAGGCGGTCGACCTCGTCGCCCGCCTTCGCCCCGACCTGGTCACGATGGACATCCACATGCCCAAGATGGACGGCCTTGAGGCCACCGAGCGGATCATGGCGTTCACGCCCACGCCGATACTGGTGGTCTCCTCATCCGTGTACGGCGAGGGGATGGGGCGCGCGTTCGACGCGCTCGCCGTCGGCGCTCTGGAGGTCATGAAGAAGCCGGAGCCGAAGGACTGGGCCGACCTCGAGGCCATCGGTCGCCAGATCATCCGCACCGTGAAGATCCTCTCCCGGGTGAAGGTGATCACCCACATACGTGGGCGTCGTACGCCCGTGCACACGGGCGTGCCTCCTGTGGAGTCGCCGGACGTAGGGGGCGACGGACTGCGCCTCGTGGCCATCGGCTCGTCTACTGGCGGACCCACGGCGCTCCTAGAAGTGCTTGCGCGTCTTCCGCACGACTTCCCGCTGCCCGTGGTGGTCGCGCAGCATATCGCGGACGGGTTCGTCCCCGGGCTCGCAACGTGGCTGGACGCCGCGTGCAAGATCACGGTGGCCGCCGCCGCCGAGGGGGACGTGCTCCAGCCGGGAGTCGCGTACCTGGCTGCGACCGGCACCAACATGGAGGTCGACGGACGGAGACTGCGGTTCACCAAGCCGCAGCCCGGCCAGCTGTATATCCCCTCGGCGGACACGCTCTTCGAATCGGTGGCGGTGAGCTATGCGAAGAAGGCGGTCGGCGTGCTGCTCACCGGGATGGGCGCCGACGGCGCGCGGGGTCTGAAGGCGCTGCACGATCGCGGGGCTCCCACGATCTGCCAGGACGAGGCCACGTCCACGGTATGGGGCATGCCCAAAGCCGCGATCGACCTGGGCGCGGCACGGGCCGTCCTGCCGGTGCACGAGATCGCTGGCGCCATCGAGGGTCTGCTCGGCGATGCCTGAGGCGGGCGCTACGCCTATACTCGACACCATGCGAGACCTACCCATCGGCATATTCGATTCGGGGCTCGGCGGGCTGACCGTTGCGGGTGAGATCATGCGCGCCCTTCCGGACGAGAGCATCATCTACCTGGGTGATACGGCGCGATGCCCGTACGGCCCCCGCTCCCAGAACGATGTGCGGCGCTTCGTGCTGCAGATCGGCAGGTGGCTTTCCGCGCGAGAAGTGAAGCTGATCGTGGTCGCCTGCAACACGGCGACCGCCGCCGGATTGCCGCTGGCGCAGCAGGCGTTCGACGTGCCGGTGATCGGAGTCGTGGAGCCGGGCGCGCGGGCGGCGGTGAAGGCCACAGTGAACCGGAGGGTGGGCGTGATCGGCACCGTGGGCACTATCGAGTCAGGGGCCTACAGCCAGGCCGCACGCGCGATCGATGCCGGGGTGACCGTGTTCTCCACGCCCGCCCCGCGCTTCGTGGACCTTGTGGAGCAGGGCCTGCGTCTTGGTGAGGGCACCCTTGAGGACCTCCTCTCGCAGATGGGGAGCGTCTACGTCAGGCCGGCGTTCTACGAGATGGCGCGCGATTACCTCGACCCGCTCAAGCGAAGCGGTGTGGATACGCTCGTGCTCGGTTGCACGCACTTCCCGCTGCTGGAAACCGCCATCCAGCAGGTGATGGGGTCCCGCGTCCGGCTGATCTCCTCTGCCGAGGAGACCGCGCGTGAGGTGGTGGAGACGCTCACGTTGCGGGGGCACCGTGCCGGACCGTCGGCCACGCGCACCGAGGTCTACGCCACTACGGGCGACCCCGACGAGTTCGGGGCGCTGGGGGCGCGCATCATAGGTCGTGGACTCGGGACGGTGAAGCACGTGGACGTGGCCGAGCTCGAGGCGCTGTTCGACCACACGATGGCGGAGCGCCTGCGGGAGCACGAGGCGGACGAGACATGCGGCTGACGGTGCTCGGAAGCGCAGCCTCGTATCCCGACGCCGGCCGCGCGTGCGCGGGACACCTCGTGCAGACGTCCTCGACCGCCGTGCTGCTCGACTGCGGCAGCGGCGTCCTGTCGAACCTCGGCCACGTGATGGACCCCACGCACCTGGATGCCGTGCTCGTGTCACACGGGCACGTGGATCACTTCGCCGACGTCTTCGCCCTTCAGGCGGCGCTACGGTACGCCCCCACGGGTCCGGTGCCTCCGATCCCCCTGTGGCTCCCCTCCGGCCTCCGTCCACGCATGGAGGCGCTGCTCGGTGAGCGGGGAGCCCGCGAGCTGGCAGAGGCGTTCGAGATGCGAACGCTCGAGGTGAACGTTCCCGTGGTCGTGGGCGACGTGACGCTGGTGCCGCACCCTGCCGACCACGTGGATCCCGCGTTTTCGTTCGTCGTGGAGGCGGGTAACGCCCGGGTGTGCTACACCTCCGACACGGCGTACGGCCCGGCCGTGGAGACAGCGGCACGCGGCGCGCAGGTACTGCTCGCTGAGGCCACGCTCCCCGCGGAGTACGCCGGACGGGCCCCGCATATGACGCCTGCCGAGGCCGGCGCTCTTGCCTCGGCATCCGGCGCCCACACCCTCGTCCTCACGCATCTGTGGCCCACGATCGACCGGGATGAGGCCGGGCGGCAGGCACGTGGGGCGTTCGGGGGGCGTGTTATCGTGGCACACGAACTCACTGCTCTGGACATCGACTGACAAGGAGGCCGTCCGTGGCCCGATCGTACGGTCGCGCACCTGATGCGCTCCGACCCGTCACCGTGACGCGCAGATACCTGAAGCACGCGCACGGTTCATGCCTGTTCGAGTTGGGCGACACCAAGGTGCTGTGCGCCGCCACCTTCTCCGAGACCGTCGCCGGCTGGCGGAGGGGGAGCGGCAAGGGATGGGTCACCGCCGAGTACTCGCTCTTGCCCGCCTCCACACACACCCGCACGCGTCGAGAGGTGGCGGCCGGGGCGCCGAGCGGCCGGACACACGAGATCCAGCGCCTGATCGGGCGCTCCCTTCGCACGGTGGTGGACATGCGGTCGATGGGCGGCGAGGTCACGCTCAACCTGGACTGCGACGTCCTGCAGGCCGACGGAGGCACGCGCACGGCGGCCATCACGGGGGCGTACATCGCGATGATGGACGCGTTCGCAACGTGGGTCGAGGCTGGCCGGATCAGCGACGTTCCCGTGCTCGACAACGTGGCGGCCACATCGGTGGGCGTGGTCGATGGCGTGGCGTGTCTGGATCTGGATTACAGCGAAGACAGCGTGGCCGAGGTGGATATGAACGTCGTCTGTGACGGCAAGGGCCGCTTTATCGAGGTGCAGGGCACGGGGGAGCGGACGCCGTTCGACAGGGCTCGTCTCGACTCGCTGCTCGACCTGGCCGCGATCGGCACGACACGCCTCGTGGAGCTGCAGCGACGTATGATCGCCGAGGACCTCGAGACGTACCGGGACGGAGCGTGACATGCCTCGCGTGATCGTGGCCACGGGCAACCGCGGCAAGCTGGCGGAGATCCGCTCGGCCCTCGACCTGTCCGGCTGGGAGTTCGTCACCGCGCCGGACCTCGGGTCGTCGACGCTCGATGTCGAGGAGACGGGAAGCACCTTCGAGGAGAACGCGCGGCTGAAGGCGCAGGCCTATCACGAGACGTTCGGTCTACCCGCGCTCGCCGACGACTCCGGCCTCGAGGTGGATGCGCTCGGCGGCGAGCCGGGCGTCTACTCGTCCCGGTACGCGGGCCTGGACGCCACCGACGCTGACAACAACGCCAAACTGCTGGCGGCGCTCGAGGGCGTTCCCGCCGGGCAGCGGGGAGCGCGCTTCCGTAGCGTGATCGTGTACATCGACGCGGACGGCGCCGAGACCGTCGTCGATGGGGCGTGCGAGGGCTCGATCGGGGTCGAGGCGCACGGATCCGGTGGATTCGGGTACGACCCCATCTTCCTGCCATCGCAGGCGCCCGGTCGCACGATGGCAGACCTGGGGATGGCCGAGAAGAACGCGATCAGCCACCGTGGCGCGGCGTTGCGCGCATTGCGGGGCGTACTGGGGGAGTAGCGGTCGGCGCGGCTGGTGATGCGGGCCGGCGATGCGCCCCGGGCGACCGGGCGGGAATGATTTGCCCGGTGGACGGCGCGCCCCTATACTAAGCGATGCTCTCGAGCACAGGGTCCGCGAGGGCCTCACTCGGGTTCGAGGTCGGGCCGTAGCGCAGTTTGGTAGCGCATCTGCTTTGGGAGCAGAGGGTCGTGGGTTCGAATCCCGCCGGCCCGACCACGTGCGGCGGTAGTTCAATTGGTAGAGCCTCAGCCTTCCAAGCTGATTGTTGCGGGTTCGAGTCCCGTCCGCCGCTCCATAGATCGGCCTCCGGCACACCCCAGGTGTGCCGATTGACAACGCAGGGCGCGCCAAGTACCGTTTGCACTCGGCACTTCGGAGGCGCTCGCAAATGCGCCCGTAGCTCAGCTGGATAGAGCGGGAGACTTCTAATCTCTAGGTCGGGGGTTCGAATCCCTCCGGGCGTGCCAGCAACTCACATGGTGGGTGTAGCTCAGTTGGTTAGAGCGCCGGACTGTGGCTCCGGAGGCCGCGGGTTCAAGTCCCGTTACCCACCCCAAGCATCTCTGTGACGACCCGCCTTGCGCGGGTCGTCGTATGTTATCCACCTCGCTCTCTCGGCTACACTTGATGTGGTGGGTCATGCGCACTCACAGGACAAGGAGCGAGGAGCCGACGATGCTCTCAGACATCGAGATCGCCCATGCCGCAACGGTGCGACCGGTACGCGACATAGCCGAGGAGATCGGTCTCGAGCCCGACGAGGTGGAGCCGAACGGCCGCACCAAGGCGAAGGTCAGCCTCAAGGTGCTCGAGCGCCTCGCCGAACGGCCGAACGGCCGGTACGTGCTTGTCACCGCTATCACACCCACGCCCCTTGGCGAAGGCAAGACGCTCACGACCGTCGGGCTGGGACAGGCGTTGCGCGCCGCGGGGCATTCGGCGTTCTCATGTATCCGGCAGCCGTCGCTGGGGCCGGTGTTCGGCATCAAGGGCGGCGCGGCGGGCGGCGGGTACTCCCAGGTGGTCCCGATGGAGGACATCAACCTGCACCTCACCGGCGACGTCCACGCGATCACTGCGGCCCACAATCTATGCGCGGCCTTCATAGACAACTCGATCTTCCATGGCAATCCGCTCGATATCGACACCCATGCGGTCTCGTGGCCGCGGGTGATGGACATCTCAGACCGGTCGCTCCGCAACGTGGTGATCGGGCTGGGCGGCCGCACCGACGGCGATCCGCGCGAGACGCACTTCGAGATCACCGTGGCAAGCGAGCTCATGGCGATCCTTGCGCTCGCCGAGGACATCCACGACCTACGGACACGCATCGGGCGCGTGATCGTGGCGCGTACCCGCTCGGGGGAGCCGGTCACCGCCGAGGACCTCAAGGTCGCCGGTGCGATGACCGTGTTGATGAGGGACACGATCAAGCCGAACCTGATGCAGGACCTGGAGGGTGGTCCTGTGTTCGTGCATGCCGGCCCCTTCGCGAACATCGCACAGGGCAACAGCTCGATCGTGGCGGACCGGATCGCGCTGAAGCTCGCCGACTACGTCGTCACGGAGGCGGGTTTCGGCGCCGACATGGGTGCAGAGAAGTTCGTGAACATGAAGTGCCGTGCATCCGGCCTGGAGCCCGACGCCGCGGTGATGGTCTGCACGGTCCGCGCGTTGAAGGCCCACTCGGGCCGGTTCGAGGTCAAGCCAGGCCGGCCTCTGGACCCTGCCATGACCGTCGAAGACCTGGATGCGCTCGAAGAAGGCATGCCCAACCTGGTGCGTCAGATCGAGAACGTGCGGTCGTTCGGCATCCCCGTCGTCGTCGCGGTCAACACGTTTCCCACCGACACGCCCGCAGAGCACGCGCTCATCATGGAGCGGGCTCGCGAGGCGGGTGCTTTCGATGTGGTGGCGCACACCTTGCACGCCGACGGTGGAAGGGGCGGACTGGACCTCGCTGACGCCGTTGCCAGGGCCTGCGGGGAACCCTCCAGCCTTCAGTTCACCTACTCCGACGACCTGCCGATGCGTGAGAAGATCGCGGCGATCGCAACGCGGATCTACGGCGCCTCCGGCGTCGACTTCTCCTTCGGAGCATCGAAAGCGATGGAGCGGATCAGCGCCGAGGGGCTGTGCGACTTCCCGGTCTGCATGGCCAAGACGCACCTCTCGCTGTCGCATGACCCGAAGCTCAAGGGAGCGCCGGTGGGCTGGCGCTTGCCCGTTCGCGACGTGCGTATCTCGGCGGGAGCGGGTTTCGTGTACGCGCTCTGCGGCGACATCACCACGATGCCTGGTCTGCCGGGCAAGCCGGCGGGCGAACACATCGACATCGATGCCGAGGGGAACGTCACGGGGCTCTCCTAGAGCGTGGCCGGGCGGCTGACCTCGCCAGCCTGGAACGTCCCTCGGGATGTCACACGCGCGTCGTTCAACGGGATTTGCATTCGTGAGCCGAGCGGTTACAATATGCGAGCACTCGGGCCGTTAGCTCAGCTGGTAGAGCAGGGGACTCTTAATCCCAAGGTCATAGGTTCGATCCCTATACGGCCCACCATACACACCTCACGAGAGCCGGCCCATAGGGCCGGCTCTTCTGGTGAGGGGGTATCGCGTTTGCTACACTTAGCAATCCGGCTTCATGCGGGCGTGGCGGAACTGGCAGACGCGCTGGATTTAGGTTCCAGTGGGGAAACTCGTGGAGGTTCGAGTCCTCTCGCCCGCACCACACCGAGCCATCACGGAGCGTCGCAGGCGCCCCGGCAGGAAGCGACATTCTGAGGAGGATCCTTGCAGACGAGCGTTGAGCGTCTCGAAGAGGGCCGTGCGAAGATCACGGTCACGGTACCCGCGGCGGATGTGGACAAGGCCATCGCGGATGCGTATGCGGCCATCGGCGCGAAGCTGCGCATCCCAGGCTTCCGTCCGGGCAAGGCGCCGCGCCCGGTGATCGACACCCACGTCGGCCGTGAAGCGGTCCTGGCTGACGCGCAGGACGACATCGTGTCCGACTCGTATGGCCGGGCCGTCTCGCGGGAGGACATACGCACCGTGGGACGTCCTGATGTCGGCGAGCTCGACATGATCGAGCCGGGCAGCGACTACACGTACACCGCCGAGGTGACCTTGCGTCCCGAGCTCACCCTCTCGAGTGCGGACGCGTTCACGGTCACGGTCCCCGCGCAGAAGGCCTCCGACCGTGAGGTCGATGCGCAGATCGAGCACGTGAGGGAGCGATTCGCCACGCTGGAGTCGGTGGACGCGCCGGTCGGCGAGGACGACTTCGCGCTGATCTCGTTCGTGGGCACCGTTGACGGTGAGGCGTACGAGGGCAACGTGGTGGACAAGTACATGTACGAACTGGGTCGCGGCATGATGCCGCCCGAGTTCGATGCCGCGCTCGTGGGCACCGCGCCCGGTGGCAGCGCCGTTGCGGAGTTCGAGATCCCCGACACCACCTCCAACGAGGAGTTCGCGGGCAAGCAAGCCCGCTTCGAGATCGAGGTGCACGAGGTCAAGACGAAGGTGCTCCCGGAGCTCGATGACGAGTTCGCGGCCACGGCAGGCGGCTTCGACACGTTCGACGAGTATCGAGCCGACGTGCGCGAGAAGCTCGATTCCGCGAAGGCGACCGGTCACGCACGGGAGGTGGAGGGCGCGGCGCTCACCGAGCTTGTCGGCCGCCTGGACGGAGACGTCCCGGAGGAGATGGTCGATATCCGGGCCGCGTCGATGATGCGCGAGTTCTTCGAGAATCTCGAGCAGCGGGGGATCGCGCCCCAGGAGTACCTGCAGATGACCGGGACGAGCCCCGAGCAGCTCCAGACGGATCTCCGCGAGCAGGCGGACCGCCGTGTGCGCGAGGAGCTCGCTCTCGAGGCGCTGTTCGTCGCGCAGGGTATGAGCGTTTCAGAGAGCGATCTCGCCGACACCGTCCGCGAGATCGCGGGCGAGGACACGGAGGCCGCCGAGGAGCTCGGCAAGGACCTCGAGCGGAATGGAGCGCTCCCGCTCGTCCGCGAGCAGATCATGCACCGCAAGGCCCTGAAGTGGCTGATGGACAACGCCGAAGTGATCGAGGAGGAGCAGTGATGACGGCAAAGGAGCCCGTTGCGAGTTCGCTCGTGCCGATCGTGGTAGAGCAGACCTCGCGTGGAGAGCGCAGCTTCGACATCTTCTCGCGGCTGTTGAACGAGCGGGTCGTGTTCCTCGGCACCGAGATCGACGACGTGGTCTCGAATCTCGTGATCGCGCAGTTGCTGCACCTTGAGAGCGAGGATCCCGAGAAGGACATCAACCTGTACATCAACTCGCCCGGCGGCTCGGTCACCGCGGCGCTGGCGATGTACGACACGATGCAGTACATCCGGTCCGACGTGAGCACGATCTGTATCGGTCAGTGTGCGTCGGCAGCCGCAGTGCTTCTTGCCGCCGGCGCTGCCGGCAAGCGTTTCGCGCTGCCCAACAGCCGCGTGCTCATCCACCAGCCGTGGGGCGGCACGCAGGGCCAGGTGAGCGACATCGAGATCCAGGCCAGGGAGATGCTGCGGATGCGCGAGGCGCTCGATCGCATCCTTGCGCACCACACCGGTCAGCCGATGGAGAAGATCCACGCTGACACCGAGCGGGACAACATCATGACCGCCGAGGAAGCCAAGGCGTATGGTCTCATCGACGCCGTGTTCACGCAGCGGTCACCCAAGGAGGACTGAACCACCTGATGGAGCGTCACGACGACAACCAGCGGCTCGTGTGTTCGTTCTGCGGCAAGCCGCAACACCAGGTGCGCAAGCTGGTGGCGGGCCCCGGCGTCTACATCTGCGACGAGTGCATCGACCTGTGCAACGAGATCGTCGAAGAAGAGCAGGCCGACGCGATGGCCGTGCATGCGGAAGACGAGGAACTGCCCACGCCAAAGGAGATCCTCGCGCGGCTCGACGACTACGTGGTGGGGCAGGATCTGGCCAAGAAGACCCTTGCCGTGGCCGTGTACAACCACTACAAGCGCATCCGCACCGAAGACGTCGGCGAGGACGAGGTCGAGATCGCCAAGAGCAACATCCTGCTGCTCGGGCCGACCGGTTGTGGGAAGACCCTGCTCGCGCAGACGTTGGCGCGCATCCTGAAGGTGCCGTTCGCGATCGCCGACGCCACCACGCTCACGGAGGCGGGCTACGTGGGCGAGGATGTCGAGAACATCCTCCTCAAGCTCATCACCGCTGCCGACTTCGATGTCGAGCGGGCGCAGGTCGGCATCATCTACATCGATGAGATCGACAAGATCGCACGCAAGGCCGAGAACCTTTCCATCACCCGCGACGTGTCGGGAGAGGGAGTGCAGCAGGCGCTGCTCAAGATCGTGGAAGGCACGGAAGCGGCGGTCCCGCCCCAGGGAGGGCGGAAGCATCCTCAACAGGACCTGATCCGCATCGACACCACCAACATCCTGTTCATCCTCGGCGGGGCGTTCGTAGGACTCGAGAAGCTCATCGCCGACCGCATCGGCACCAAGGGTGTCGGCTTCGGTGCCGAGATGCATGACGCGCGTCAGCATGATACCGGCGCGCTCCTTGCCAAGGTGCTGCCCGAGGACCTGCACAGGTTCGGTCTGATCCCCGAGTTCGTGGGTCGCATACCGGTGACTGCGCATGTGGAGGAGCTGGACGAGGCCGAGCTCGTGCGCATCCTCACCGAACCGAAGAATGCGCTGGTGCGCCAGTACGAGCGGCTCTTCCGGATGGAGGGCGTGGAGCTCGTGTTCACCGATGAGGCCCTCACCGAGGTCGCGCGTCAGGCCATCCAGCGACAGACGGGCGCACGGGGGCTGCGATCGATCCTCGAATCGCTGCTCCTCGACACCATGTACGACCTGCCGGGCCGCGACGACGTGGAGCGTGTCACCGTCACCGAGGAGGTCGTGCGGGGAGCGGCATCGCCGGTCCTCACGCTCTCCGGAGCGCGTGACGCGAGCGCATAGATCCACCCGGTGCCGTCGACCGGGTGATCGGTCGGTGCAGCGCAGTGAACGCGAAACGGGCCCCGTGGGGCCCGTTTCGGCTGTTGCTGGCGTCCGATCCTATCTGGCGGCGTCGATGATCTCCTCTGCACGCTCCACCTGGCTCGGGTAGAGGTCCTTGGGGATCGCGGGACGGCCAAGCGTCCGGAACACCATGTGGCGGGCGCAGTGCACGTTGCTGCCACGACAGTAGCGCTGCTTGATGATCTCAGCCATGGACGGCATCTCCGCCATCTGGTCGTTGAAGAACGGACATGTTGGGAGGCACTCGCAGTCGGCCATCGGCGTCACAACCTTCCACTTGAGGACTCTGGGTAGTATATCGTCACTTCGTTAGCGCGCGCCTATACGCATGGGGGTATGGAGTCCGGTCAGTGGTCGACACTGGCCGACGAACGGGACACCATTGGCGAGCTGGTATATCGTAGAATCCACGGAATCACCGTCACGGAAGGACGAACCACACCCATGAAGCAGCTCTCTCCAGCGTACGATCCCGACGCCGTCGAGTCGCCCGTGTTCGACCGATGGGTCTCCGGTCGCCTCTTCGAGCAAGCGGCGGAAGGGGAGAGTCCGTTCACCGTGGTGATACCTCCTCCCAACGTCACCGGTTCGCTCCACATGGGCCATGCGCTGAACAACACCATCCAGGACGTTGTGATCCGCAGGTCGCGCATGACAGGTCAGCCCACCAGGTGGGTGCTGGGAACCGACCACGCAGGCATCGCCACCCAGAACAAGGTGGAGCAGAAGCTCGCGGCTCAGGGGCTGTCGCGCCACGACGTGGGCCGGGAGCGGTTCGTCGAGATGTGCTGGGAGTGGCGAGAAGAGCACGGCAGCGTGATCATCGAGCAGCTCAAGCGCATGGGGTGCAGCTGCGACTACTCCGACGAGCACTTCACGATGGACGAGGGATACCAGCGCGCCGTGCGCAAGGTCTTCGTGGAGTGGTACGAAAAGGGGCTCATCTACCGCGGCAAGCGGATCATCAACTGGTGTCCGCGGTGTTCGACCGCCTTGTCCGATATCGAGGTCGAGCACGAGGAGCTGGACAGCCACCTCTGGCATCTGCGCTACCCCCTCAAGGAGCCGGTTGCCGGTCGCGACCATGTCGTGGTAGCCACCACGAGGCCCGAGACGATGCTGGGAGACACGTGCGTGGCGGTGCACCCCGATGACGAGCGGTATCGTGAGCTTGTCGGAGCGACCATCGTGCTGCCGCTGCTGGGTCGCGAGATCCCCATCGTGGCCGACGAGTACGTGGACCCCTCGTTCGGCACGGGGGCCGTCAAGGTGACGCCCGCTCACGATCCCAATGACTTCGAGATCGGGGAGCGGCACGGTCTGCCCAAGATCAACGTGCTCAATGCGGACGCGACCATCACCGCCGAGGGCGGTCCGTATGAAGGTCTCGACCGGCATGAGGCGCGGCGACGCGTCGTCGCCGACCTCGAGGCCGGGGGGCTGCTCGTGGCGGTGGACGACCACGTGCACGCGGTGGGGCACTGCTATCGGTGTCACACGGTCGTGGAGCCCTGGCTCTCCGACCAGTGGTTCGTCGACATGAAGCCACTCGCCACACCGGCCATCGAGGCGGTGAAAGAGGACCGCGTGGTCTTCCATCCCCGGCGCTGGGAGAACGTCTACTTCCACTGGATGGAGAACATCCGCGACTGGTGCATCTCGCGGCAGCTCTGGTGGGGGCATCGCATCCCCGTCTTCTACTGCGACGCGTGCGGTTGGCAGGGCGCAAGCATGGAAGACCTCGGATCGTGCCCGAAGTGCGGTGCCACTGCGCGTCAGGACGAGGATGTGCTCGACACCTGGTTCTCGTCGCAACTCTGGCCGTTCGCAACGCTCGGCTGGCCGGACGAGACGCCCGAGCTCGACTTCTTCTATCCCACCACGGTGCTCTCCACCGCGCGGGACATCCTTTTCCTGTGGGTGGCCCGGATGATCATGAGCGGCCTGTACTTCGTGGGCGACGTCCCGTATCGCGATGTCATCATCCACCCCACCGTCTTCAACGCCGAGGGCAAGCGGATGAGCAAGTCGCTCGGCACGGGCGTGGACCCGCTCGATCTCATGGCCCACTACGGCGCCGACGGCATGCGGTTCGGCCTCATGCTGCAGGTCACCGGCAATCAGGACATCAAGTTCTCCGAGGAGAAGCTGGTCTCGTCACGCAATTTCGCGAACAAGATCTGGAACGCCAGCAGGTTCGTCCTCATGAACATCGACGAGGCCTTCGTCGCCGGTCCGCCTCAGGTGGAGACGGTGGCGGACGCATGGATCCTCTCCCGTCTCGCCGACCTCTCGGCGCGCGTAGACGAGGGGCTGCTGGCGTACGAGTTCGGAGAGACCGCGCGCGCCCTGTACGACTTCTTCTGGAACGAGTTCTGCGACTGGTACATCGAGCTCGCGAAGGTCCGCCTCGCCGCCGGAGGCCGGACACGGGAGACGGTGCTGCGCAACCTCGTGTACGTGCTCGACAACGCGCTGCGTCTCCTCCACCCGATGATGCCGTTCGTCACCGAGGAGATCTGGAGTCGGCTTCCGATCGACGGGGCCGGCGCCGATCGGGCGTTGATGGTCGCCGAGTGGCCCGATGCGGCGGCGCTTTCCGGCTTCCGCGACGAAGGGGCGGAGCGCTCGATCGGGCTGCTCCAGGAAGTCGTGACGGCGGTGCGCGGGGTGCGCGCACGGTACTCGGTCTCCCCGAAGGCCCCGCTCGAGGTGTCGGTGAAGGCGCCCGAGGCGGAAGGCGAGGTCCTCGTCTCGATGACCGACGACATCCGCGCCCTCGCTGGCATCGGCGGGTTCGAGGTGGGGGAGGACGTCGTGCGCCCGCCGCACGCCTCATCAGCCGTCGCGGCCGGCAGCGAGGTGTACGTGTCGCTCGAAGGACTCGTGGACTTCGGCGCAGAGCGCGAGCGGATCGCTTCGCAGTTGGAGCGCACACAGGCCGATCTCGATCGACTCACGAAGAAGCTTGGCAATGAAGGCTTCCTCGCGAAGGCCTCACCTGACATAATAGAGAAGGATCGGGCCCGCGCCGGGGAGTTGGCGGCCACCGTGTCCAAGCTCAGCGCGCAGTTGGCGGACCTATCGGAGTAGCCTGTGCCATCAGAGGATGCCGTATACGAAGCGGCGATCGCGCGTTTGGAGCGTGCGCTGACGTTCGGCATCAACCCGTCGCTCGACGGCATCAGGGCGCTCATGGATGCGCTCGGCATGGCCGAGATGGCGTGTTCCTGTGTGCAGGTCACCGGCACCAACGGCAAGACGTCGGTCACCAGGATGACCGGCGCGCTGCTCACGGCGCATGGATATCGCACCGGTGTCTACACGAGCCCGCATCTGGTCTCCTATACGGAGCGGATCACGGTTGACGGCAGGCAGATCGGCAAGCGGAAGTTCGCGCAGTACCTTGCCGACGTGTTCGACGCCGCTGACACCATGGATCGAGAATTCACCGAGTTCGAACTCCTCACCGCCACGGCGCTCCACGCGTTCCGCACCAAGAAGGTCGAGTTCGCGTGTCTCGAGGTGGGGATGGGTGGCCGGTGGGATGCGACGAGCGTGGTCGATCCGGCGGTGGCGGTGATCACAGGCGTGTCGCTCGACCACACCGAGCGCCTCGGCGCCACTCGGGAGGAGATCGCCGCCGACAAGGCTCACATCATCAAGAGGCGCTCCTTTCCGGTCCTGGGGCCTGGCTGCCAGGGAGTGGACCACATCTTCCACGAGCGAGCGCTCTCGCTTGGGGTTCCCAAGGTGATGACGGTGGGGTTGGGCGACGATCCGGATGTCACGTGGCGGATCGTGCGCCGTCCCCGGACGCCGAGGGGCACGCTCACGGTGGACGTCCACGGTCTCCGTGACTATCGGGTGGCCCTCCATGCGCCTGCGTACCAGGCGCCGAACGCGGCGGTGGCGATGGCGGCAACGGGGGCCGCGATGTTCAACGTCCTCGATCCCGATCGGGCGAACGCAGCGCTCCGCTCGGTCACCTTCCCCGGCCGTTTCGAGGTGCTGCGCACGAGGCCGCCGCTCGTGATCGACGGTGCGCACAATCCAGAGGCTGCCGCGGTGTTGGCGGCTGCGATACGCGATTCGTTCCGGGACTCGCCGCCGGCCGTTGTGCTCGGCATCCTCGCCGACAAGGACGCAGAGGGGATCGTGCGCGCGCTCGCGGACACGGCCGTGTTCTTCGTCACCACCGAGAACGGTTCGCCGCGGTGTCTTCCGGCAGGTGAGCTGGCCGCGCTCGTCGAGCGGGTCACGGGGCGTGAAGTGGTCGCCGAGCCGTCGCTGGGGAAGGCTCTGGCCATGGCCGAGGCCAGGTCAGGCGCCGCTGGCGTGATGGTGACCGGCAGCCTCTATACCGCGGGCGCCGTGAAGGCCTTCGTGGACGGCTCGCTGTAGGGTCTCGCGCGCGCGCCGCCTGTGCGGTGACGTCTTGCGCCCGTATCAGCCACCAGGGGCCGTGCGGCCGGCGTCGGTTCTGGTAGAATCCCCGTAGCCCTGTCGCGTCGTCAGCAACGGCGCTGCGGGTTAGTCCGGTGTCATGTGTGATGCTCGAGACCCTGGAGGGGGCCACATGGAAGAGGTGCTCGGAGAACTACTCGCTCCGATCAAGCCTGCATTGGATCTTGCGACCAACCTGTGCATGTTGTTCTTCGTGGTCTTTTCGGTGGCCCTGGTCTTCTGGACGTGGCGCGATGCCGAGCGTCGTGGCGCGATGCCCTGGTTCTGGGCGCTCGTGGTGCTGCTCTTCAACGTGTTCGGCTGGGCGATCTACATGGTGGTCCGTCCGCCGGAGAGCGCCCTGGATGCACGTGAGCGCGAGCTTGAGATCCGGGCCAAGGAGGTCGAGCTCCTCAAGGAAGGCCAGACGTGCCCGGCGTGCTATCAGCCCGTCGAGCCCGACTACCTCATCTGCCCCTCGTGCATGAAGAAGCTGCGCAAGGAGTGTGTGGAGTGCGGCAGGGCCCTCAAGCTCGACTGGCAGGTCTGCCCGTACTGCAAGACCAAGCAGTGACCGAGGCCTGAGCGCAGGGCTGACGGTCCCTGAAAGGAACCGCATCATGTCTGAGATCTCCATCACGCTGCCGGATGGCAGCGTCAAGTCCGTACCCGTAGACGCTACCGTCGCTGATGTGGCGGCATCGATCGGCCCGCGTCTGGCAGCGGCCGCGATCGCGGGCCGCGTGGACGGACGGCTCGTGGACACGGCCGCCGTGGTGTCCGACGGTGCGGCTGTCGCCATCGTGACCGAGCGCGATCCCGAGGCGCTCGAACTGCTGCGCCACTCGGCGGCGCACGTCATGGCCGAGGCCGTGATGCAGCTCTTCCCGGGCGCACGCTTCGGCATCGGGCCGGCGATCGAAGACGGCTTCTACTACGACATCGAGGTCGATCGCACGCTCACGCCTGAGGACCTGGGCGCCATCGAAGAGCGCATGCACGGGATCATCGCCGAGGAGCAACCGTTCTCGCGCCGGGCGATCGACCGCACCGAGGCCCTGCGCGTGTTCGAGGGCCAGCCCTACAAGCTCGAACTGATCGGGGAGTTGCCGGAGGGCGAGGTCATCTCGGCGTACACCTCGGGCGTCTTCACCGACCTGTGTCGGGGTCCCCATGTGCCGCACACCGGCTGGATCAAGGCGTTCAAGCTCATGAAGGTGGCGGGCGCGTACTGGCGCGGCGACTCGGACCGCCCGATGCTGCAGCGCATCTACGGCACCGCGTGGTTCGGCCAGAAGGATCTGGATGCATACCTTACCCGCCTCGAGGAGGCAGAGAAGCGCGACCACCGCAAACTCGGCCGCGAGATGGACCTGTTCCATTTCGACGAACTCGCCGGCAGCGGTCTGGTCCTCTATCACCCCAAGGGAGCCCGCGTGTTCCACGAGCTCGTGGAGTGGCTCTCGGCCGACCTGTACGAGCGCGGCTATGTGGAGATCCGCACGCCGCACATCTACAAGGCCGACGTGTGGAAGACGAGCGGCCACTGGGATTACTACCAGGACAACATGTTCCCGTTCCAGATCGACGAGGGCGAGGGCCGGGAGCCCACCGACTACGCGGTGAAGCCGATGAACTGCCCCGGTGCGCTCCTCGTGTACCGCGACAGCGTGCGCTCCTACCGTGACCTGCCGATGCGGCTCTTCGAGTTCGGCACCGTGTACCGCAACGAGCGAAGCGGCGTGGTGCACGGGCTCATGCGCGCGCGCGGGTTCACCCAGGACGACGCGCACATATTCTGCACCGGCGAGCAGATCATCCCCGAGGTCAAGGCGATGCTCGACATAGTCAAGTACATCATGGACACGTTCGACTTCGAGTACTCGGCCGAGGTCTCCACGCGTCCCGAGAAGTCCGTGGGCCGCGACGAGGACTGGGATCTCGCCACTCGCGCGCTCATGACCGCGCTCGACGAGTGGGGGTTGCCGTACCAGATCAACGAGGGCGACGGCGCGTTCTACGGCCCGAAGATCGACATCAAGGTCAAGGACGCCATCGGCCGCATCTGGCAGCTGTCCACCATACAGGTGGACTTCAACAATCCGGAGCGCTTCGGCATCACCTACCGCACAGCCGAGAACACCGAGGAGCAGCCGTTCATGCTGCACCGGGCCATCTTCGGCTCGATGGAGCGGTTCCTCGGCATCCTGATCGAGCACACCGCTGGCGCGTTCCCCACGTGGCTCGCGCCGGTACAGGCCGTGGTCATCCCCATCGCGGATCGCCATCTCGAGCACTGCGAGGGCGTGCGCGCGCGTCTCGCGAAGGCCGGCGTGCGCGCCGAGGTGTACGCCGAGAACGAGCCGATGCGCGTGAAGATCGCCAAGGCGCAGCAGCAGAAGGTGCCGTACATGCTCGTGGTGGGCGACAAGGAGATCGAAGCCGACACCGTGGGTGTGCGCGAGCGTACGGCGGGTGACATCGGTGCGATGGGTGTGGACGAGTTCGCTGCGCGGGTGGCGGCGGAGCGGCCGTAGGCGGGCATCATCACCGGGCTGTCGCGGCGGCTCGCTCTCTGTGCGCGATAGTGCGTTCGACTCCGCCAAGGAGAGCGTCCAGCGTGAGCGCCAGGCCTGCGGCGAGGACCGCTCCCTCGAGGGTGATCGCTGGCGCCAGGTTGACCAATCCGTTGATGATCGGCGCACCGAACCCACCGGCTCCCGCGATCGCACCGATGGTCGCCGTGGCGACGTTCACGATCACCGACACTCGTATGCCGGCCATGATGACCGGCACGGCGATCGGCAGTTCCACGCGGGCCAGCCGCTGCCACGGCCGCATCCCCAGCCCCGATGCGCTCTCGAGCACGTCGGCCGGGATCCCCTCAAGGCCGGAGATGGTGTTCCGGAGCACCGGGAGGACGCCGTACAGGGCGAGTGCCAGTATCGTGGGCCGAAGGCCGAATCCCAGCAACGGCACGGCGAGCGTGAACACGGCCACCGGCGGGAACGTCTGGCCGAGGTTCGTGAGATCGGCGACCACACCATAGAAGTCGGTGCCGGCCGGCCGGGTCACGAAGATGCCGAGAGCCAGGCCCACCACCACCGACAGCACACTCGAGATCAGCACGAGCTCCAGGTGCTGCCATACAAGGGCGAGGGGCGTCGCGTCAGGGTACAGGAGGCGCGATTCCTCAGGGAAGACGGCGCCCAGCACCCACCTCCACGCCGGCGTTGCGGCAGCCACCGCAAGGTAGGCCGCCGCTGCAGCGGCCGGTACGGCGAGATGGCGGGCCCGGCTCATGTGAGCGGCCGTCTGAATCGCTCGACGATGCTCTCCACGCTCACGGCCCCCACGATCGCGCCATCTTCGTCATGCACCGGGATCGACGGGACACCGGCCTCGAGGATGACGGCGAGCGCCTCGCGAAGCGATGCGGTGGAGGCCACCGCCGGCTCCTCGGGACTGCCAGTGTCAGGGGCGTAGAGCGCCTCGGTCACGGGTGCGAGCGAGAGCCGCTTGAGCGCGCGCTCGGCTCCCACGAACGAGGCGACGAAGCCATCCACCGGGTAGGCGAGCACCCGCTCCGGAGTGTCCTGCTGTACGAGACTGCCATCACGCATCACCACGATCCGGTCGCCCAGCCGCACGGCTTCATCCATGTCGTGTGTCACGAACAGCACGGTCTTCCTCAGCGCGTCCTGGATCCTGCGGAACTCGGCATGGAGGCGGTCTCTCGTCAGCGGGTCCACCGCCCCGAAGGGCTCGTCCATCAGCAGTATGGGCGGGTCGGCGGCCAGGGCACGGGCCACGCCTACGCGTTGCGCCTCGCCGCCGGAGAGTTCATCGGGGTGTTTGTCGGCGTATATGGCGGGGTCGAGGCCCACGAGGTCGAGCAGCTCGTGCGTGCGTTCTGCGATGCGCATGCGGTCCCACTGCAGGAGGCCGGGGACCACGCCGACGTTCTGTGCGACCGTCCAGTGAGGGAACAGCCCCACACCCTGGATCGCGTAGCCGATGTGCCTTCGGAGCGTCTCCGGCCGCAGGGACCGCACGTCCTCGCCGTCGATGGAGATCGTGCCGCTGTCAGGTTCGACGAGCCGGTTGACCATGCGCATCGTCGTCGACTTCCCGCAACCGCTCGGCCCGATCAGCGCCACCACCTGGCCCGTCGGTACATCGAAGGAGAGATCGCGCACGGCGGGACGCTCGCTACCCTCGTACACCTTGCGCACGTTGCGTATCTCTATCACCGCACCGCCTCCGTTCGCCGCGTGTGCCGGGGTGTGACGAGTCTCTGTGCTGTGCGCAGTGCGGCGTCGAGGCCAAGCGCCAGCGCCACGAGCGTGATGGAGCCAAGGAGGACGAGGTCCATCGCCTGCTGCGAGAGGCCGCCGAACACGAAGAGGCCAAGGGTGCCGGCCGCCACGAACGCACCGAGGGTCGCGTTGCCGAGCGTCTGGACGGCCGAGGTCCGGATCCCGCCGAAGATCACCGGAAGCGCCAGCGGGAGCCGGACCCTGCGCATCACCTGCCCCTCGGTCATGCCCATGCCGAGACCAGCCTCCACCACGCTATCGGGGACCGAGGCGAGTCCCGCGTAGGTGTTGCGCACCACGGCGAGCAATGCATAGAGGGTGAGCGCGGTGATCACGGGCGCCCAGCCGAGCCCGCCTACGCCGAGACGGCCCAGGAGCGGCACGTTCGTCCCAAGCCAGGAGAGCGGCGCGAACAACAGCCCGACCATCGCGAGCCCCGGGATCGTTTGGAAGACGTTCGCCACTGTGAACACCGGACCCCTCAGGCGCGGCCGTCTGAATGCGAGGACGCCGAGGCCGAAACCGATCGCGAGCGCGATGCCCGTAGCGATCGCGGTTAACGCGATATGGCTACCGACCTCCGTCCAGAACCGGTCCGACTGGTTCACGTACTCACGGAGGATCGCGAGATCCCCTAGAAGGCCGCTCCCGACCATGACGAGCAGGCCCACGGGGCCTACGGCGGAGAGGGCGAGCCGGGTGACTCGCGGGGCAGTGCCGAGCTCTCTGCGCGAGGCGAGCAGGAGCGGATACGACACCGCGATGCATGCCCAGGCGCCAAGCCCGACCGAGACGCGTGCGAACGTACCCGCCTCGGCCAGCAACCTGGTCGCGGCGACGCCGGAGAGTCCCACCGTTCCCAGGAGCGCCAGGCTGGCGAGCATGCCCCGCGCGGTGGCGGCACGCGGCCCGCCGGAGTCGCGCACCGAGATCAGGGCGATCGCGACCCACACGGCCACCAACCCCGACGACCACCAGGGTCCGAGGGCGTCGAGCGCGGAGACCGGATCGCCTGTCTGGATACGGCTTGCGCGGAGCGTGGCGAAGGGGAGGAGCAGCAGCGATGACAGCCCGAACAGGGCCATCGTCACTCCCACTCTATGCGTCCGGATCCTGGTGCTCACCGCTTCTCCTCGGCGCGCGTCGTGTATCGCCGGACGCTCAGTCGATGAAACCACCGTCCACGAGGTAGTCACGGGCGACTGCATCGGCCGGCTCGCCGTTGACCTGGATGCGGGCGTTGAGCTGCTGGAGGTCTTCCAGGCCGAGTGACGCCATCACCGGCTCGAGCAGGTCGGCGATCTCCGGGTACTCGTCGACGATCGACTCCCGGACGATCGGCGTGGGCCAGTACACGATCTGTGCACCGAGGTCGTCTTCAAGGATCACGAGCCCGAGGTCCGCGAGCGCTCCATCCGTTCCGTACGCCATGCCGAAGTTGACACCGTCCGTCCCTTCCGCGACCGCCTTCTCAGTGGCGGCGGTGTTGCCGCCGGCGAGGCGGATCTTCTGGTCCTCCGTCAGGGCGTAGCCGTACACCTCCTCGAACTCGGGGTTGCCCGCGCTCGTGAAGAACTCGTCGCTCGCGGCCACCTTCACGGGTCTGCCCTCGGCGACATATTCGGCGAAGTCGGACATCGTCTCCAGGCCTTCGGCCTCAGCGAACTCCTGCCGCACCGCCAGAGCCCAGGTGTTGTTGGCGCGTATCGGCTCCAGCCAGACGATCCCGTTCTGTTCGAGGTCGATGCGAGCGGTGGTGTCATAGCCGTCCTGGCCGTTCTTGTAGCCCGCCTTCTCTTCGTCGGTCAGGTCGTCGAGGAAGAACCAGTAGCCATTGCCCGAGTACTCGGGATACAGGTCGATCTCCCCAGCGATGATGGACTTGCGGACGACCTCGGTGGTACCCGTCTGGCTCTTGTCGACGACATCGAAGCCGGCATCCTCCAGCACGAGCTTGACGATGGACGAGATGAGCTCGCCCTCGGTGTCGATCTTGGAGCCGATCGTCACGGTGCCCCGGGACGCCTCGTCCGTGCCGGTAGCGTCGGAGCCCTCGGACGCACAGGCGGCCATCATCAACAGGAGTACGGTGGCCATACATGCAAGGACCATACGGGTCGTACGTGCGTGCATGTGCTCCTCCTCCATCAGGGGTCATGTCCGCGCTCGGCGCACACTGCTTCGATCTCTGTGTGAAGATACCCAACGCGATGCGAGCGCTCCCGTCGGGGTCGGCGCGTCGGGTGCGGGGAACATACACGGGGTCGGCACCGGTTGCCGGCGGTACCCGGATAGGTGCGAAGGAGGCCCCATGGAGCGATTCGACGTCATCGTGATCGGAACAGGAGTGGCCGGACAGACCGCGGCGAGCGAGCTCGCCGCGGCCGGCAGGTCCGTGGCCATCACTGATTCACGGGAGTACGGCGGTACGTGTTCGCTGCGCGGTTGCGAGCCCAAGAAGGTCCTGTTCACCGCGGCGGAGGTCGTGGAACGTGCCCGGAATCAGAAGGATCACGGCTTGGAGGGCGCGCTTCGACTGGACTGGTCCTCGCTGCTGGCGTTCAAGCGGTCGTTCACGGAGCCCGTGCCCGGACGCATCGAGGAGTGGCTCGCCGGAGCCGGTGTGACGCTCCTGCACGGACCTGCGCGTTTCGACGGCCCCGACGTCCTCGACATCGGAGGCGTTCGGTACTCGGCCGACAGGATCGTGGTCGCGACCGGCGCGATGCCCCGTCCGTTGCGCATCCCCGGCGAAGAGCACGTCCTCGACAGCGAGGATTTCCTGGCGGCGGGACACGTCGGCCCACGCGTGGTCTTCGTCGGGGGCGGCTACGTGTCGTTCGAGTTCGCGCACATCGCCGCCGCCGCGGGCGCCAAGGTGACGATACTGCACCGGGGGCCGCGCGTGCTCGAGGCTTTCGACCCTGATCTCGCCGACATGGTGGTGAGCGGCTACCGAAGCGCCGGCATCGACGTGTTCACCAACGCCACGGTCACCGAGGTCCGTGACGATGATGGCATGTTCACGGTGGTCTGCGAGGAGGGGCTGGAGGTATCCGCGGAGACAGTCGTTCACGGCGCGGGTCGCGTGCCCGCGATCTCCGGCCTCGGTCTCGAGGCCGCGGGTATCGAGCACGGACGTCGTGGCATCGAGGTAGACGGCAGGATGTGCAGCGTGGGCAACGAGCGGGTCTACGCGGTGGGTGACGCGTCCGCAACGGGCGCGCCCCTCACGCCGGTGGCCACCGCACAGGCCCGTGTGGCGGTGGCGGACATCCTGGAACCCGGCTCTGCCGGGTTCGCTCCGCCGGTCACGCCGAGCGTGGTGTTCTCGGACCCGATCCTCGCCTCTGTGGGCATGACGGTCGAGCAGGCCGAGGCGCAGGGGATCGAGGTCGAGGCGAAGCTGACCGACACCAGTGGATGGGCCGCCTCACGTCGCATCGGCCAACAGGTGTCGGGTGCGAAGACCATCGTGGAGCGCGGGAGCGGCAGGGTGGTGGGGGTGCATCTGCTCGGACACACGGCGGGCGAGGTCATCAACGTCTTCGCTGTCGCCATGGCCTGCGGGCAGACCGCATCCGATCTCAAGCGAGCGATCTGGGCGTACCCCACCGGAGCCTCGGAGATACCGCACCTGTTCTGAGCGCGCATCCGCGGGACGGACCGGGTCGCGCTACGTGCCGAGTCCGTGTCCGCCGAACTCGTTCCGCAGGGCCTGTACCACCTTGCCGGTGTAGGACGGGGCGTCGTCCGAGTCGAGGCGGAAATGCAGCGCCGCCTCGATGACGGGGACGTCGAGACCGGCTAGTCGAGCCGCCTCCACGGTCCACGCTCCCTCGCCGGTGTGGCCCACGCTTCCTGACACCGGGTCGAGCCCATCGCCGTGTCGTGCGTATGCGTCGGCCAGCCAGCCCACAAGCCTCGACTCGATGACGCTGGCGTGCTGGTACACGTCGGCCACCGCCTCGAGGTCGAGGTCGCGCTCGGAGCGGCGCATCAGCGAGAACCCCTCGGCGATCGCCTGCATCATGCCGTACTCGATCCCGTTGTGGACCATCTTCACGAAATGCCCCGAGCCCACACCGGGGAAGAAGCGATAGCCGCCTTGCACGGCGATGTCGGCGAAGACCGCCTCGGCACGCTCGAACGCCTCCCGGTCGCCGCCGATCATGAGGCACGCGCCGTTGCGCGCCCCGGACGGACCGCCCGAAGTGCCGCAGTCGAGGAAGTCGATGCCGCGGCCCCGCAGCCGCTCCGCGCGGGGTTCGTCGCTGGTGAAGCGCGAGTTGCCCCCATCGATCACGATGTCGTCAGGTTCCAGCAGGTCTGCAAGTCCGGGTGCGTCTCCGGTGCCGAAGAGCACGCCGTCGACGGCGTTGCCGGCCGGCACCATCAGCCACACGATCCGCGGGGGCCGGAGCGCCGCGACACAATCCTCAAGGGAGTCCGCGGCGGTGAGCCCGTCCGGCTCCATCGCCCGGGCGACCGAGGTCGTGCGGTTCCACCCCACGACCTCCCATCCGCGGTCGAGCAGGTTCCGCGCGATGCCTGCCCCCATCTTGCCGAGTCCGAGGACGCCGACCTGAGGTTTCGTGCCGGTGCGGCCGAGCGCCTCCCGGGCCCGCTCCACCGCCTCGTGCGTGTCGGGGGTGTAGGACTCCAGAGGCACGGCGCCGTCGCTCCACCCTTCGATGACCGGATCCACGAACCGCCACATCGCACGGACCTCGTCCGTGGAGACGAACGAGGTCTGATCCCCCCGGACCGCGTCGTAGAGCAGCTTGGCGTACTCCTCCACGTACTGCAGCTTCTCGCGCTTCTCGTAGAGGGCGAAGTCGAACGCGCGCTCCTCGACCTCATAGTCGAAGCCGGGCTGCTTGGCCCAGAACGTGATCGAGACAGTGTCGTCGGGCTCGAGCGTGAACACCACGCGGTTACGCAGGTGTGTCGTGCCGTCGCACAGGCACGGTTGCCGGTGGCGGAACGTCACCACGATGCGCTTCAGCGGTCCGGGGGCGATGCGCTTGCCGCTCTCGAACGACACCGGCACCCCCGCCCAGCGGGGTCCCGACATCATCGTCTTGAGGCGGAAGTATGTCTCTGTCTCCGATTCCGGATCCACGCCTTCGATACCCCGGTAGCCTTCGTGCTGGGCCCGGTAGCTCGAGCGTGCGACCTCGTGGGGCAGGAGCGGTCGCAAGGTCTCGAGAAGAGAAGCGCGGGCGGCCCGTATGTCGTCGGCATCAAGAGTCCGGGGCTGGTCCATCGTCACCAGCGCGAGCATCTGGAGCAGGTGGTTCTGTCCCACGTCGCGGAGCGCGCCCACGCCGTCGTAGAACCGGCCCCGCTTCTCCACGCCGATGGTCTCGAGAAGCGAGATGTCGATGCGCTCGATGCCGGCCCTGTTCCATGCGGATTCGAGAAGGTCGTTGTGGAACCGGAACGCAAGGATCCCCTGAAGCATCTCCTTGGCAAGGTAGTGGTCGATCCGGTAGATCTGCTCCTCCGTGAAGAGCGAGGCCAGAAGCTCATCGAGCGCCTTGGAGCTGGCGACATCATGGCCGAACGGCTTCTCGATCAGGACCCTGGTGTATCCGGTTTCGGCGTTGCATACCGAGGTGAGTCCGCTCGCCGCGAGGTTGCCGAGGATCGTCTCGTAGTTGTCCGGAGGCACCGCAAGATAGAACAGCTTGTCGACGCACCCGCCCCAGTCCGTTGCGATCCCGCCGATGTCCTCTGCAAGCGCATGGTAGGCGGTGGCGTCCTCGAAGGTGCCGCGGCGGTAGGTGAACCGCTTCAGGAATGCCTCGAGCGGGCCGGGATCCTGATGGCGCTCGGTGAGCGTGTCGCGTACGCGGTCGCGGAAGTCGGCGTCAGACCATGGGCGTCGTGAGAACCCGATCACCCGCAGTCGCGGATGGAGGAGACCCTGGCGGTCCAGATGCAGGAGCGAAGGGGCGATCTTGCGCGCCATGAGGTCTCCGGTGGCGCCGAACACGACGAGTATGGTGGCGGGTCCGGACGTGTCGTTCATGCGGGCCTCCCTGAGCGCGGTCACATGGATGCCGTCCGTCCCACAGTCGCGGGCCGGGCGCGGTCACTGTCTAGTATGTGCCCATGCGCTGCTGGACAGCCTTCCAGCCGGCCGGTATACTCACGTGACTTACAACCCCATACCGTACAAGCGGGACCCCGTCTGGACGACAGTACGAGATGGTCCCCACCTGCCGGCGCACGAGATGTGCAGCTGTCTGGTCTGGATGATCGAGCGGACGCAGAAGACGGTCCGCTCGGCTGAACGCCCCGACAGTCAAGCCGCGGGGCGTTTTTTGATGACGGGGCCGGATACGGGCCCCCACCTGATGGAGGTGAAGCGTATCAGCACGACAGAGCCCAGGCTCAACGATCGAATCAGGGCGCAAAGGTGCCGTCTGATCTCGGACGAAGGTGAGCAGCTCGGCATCTTCATGGTCTCGGATGCTCTCCGCATGGCCGACGAACAGGGTCTCGACCTCGTCGAGATCGCTCCCAACGCCGATCCGCCGGTCTGCAAGACCATGGACTACGGCAAGTACAAGTACGAGATGGAGCAGAAGGCCAAGAAGGCGCGTAAGAACCAGACGCGCGTAGAGGTCAAAGAGATCAAGTTCCGCCCGAAGATCGACACGCACGACTACGAGACCAAGAAGAAGCACGTCGTGCGCTTCCTCGAGGCGGGCGCCAAGGTCAAAGTGACGATCATGTTCCGCGGTCGCGAGATGGTGCACGCCGAGCGCGGACTGGCGATACTCGAGCGGCTGGAGGCCGACATCGCGGACCTTGCGTTCGTGGAGTCCAAGCCCAAACTCGAAGGCCGCAACATGTTCATGTTGGTGGCGCCTCACAAGAAGGAGCCGGTGAAGGCCAAGCCCGCCGAGAAGAAGCAGGCCGAGGCTGACGGGTCGGACGACGCGGCAGAGCCGGCACAGGCCGCTGAGGCTGCCTCCGGCGACGCTGCCGCGAAGGAATAGGAGACGACATGCCCAAGATGAGAACCCACAAGGGTACCGCGAAGCGCTTCAAGCTCACCGGTACCGGCAAGATCAAGCGCGCGAAGGCCTTCAAGAGCCACATCCTCGAGAAGAAGAGCCCCAAGCGTAAGCGCAACTTCCGCCAGGACGGCCTCGTGCACAAGGCGGACGAGAAAGCCATCAAGCAGAAGCTGGGCGTCGGTTAGTCCGAAGCTCGCGTATCCTTCCAAGGAGTGATCGACCATGCCCAGGGTGAAGCGTGCAGTCACCGCGAAGAAGAAGCGCCGGACCGTTCTCGATCAGGCGAGCGGATACTACGGAGACCGTAGCCGCCGCTACAAGAGCGCGAAGGAGCAGTTGCAGCACTCGCTGCAGTACCAGTACCGCGACCGCCGGAACAAGAAGCGTGAGATCCGCCGTCTGTGGATCGCCCGCATCAACGCCGGCGCCCGTCTCAACGGTCTGTCGTACTCGGTGTTCATGAACGGTCTCAAGAAGGCCGAAGTGACCCTTGACCGCAAGGTGCTCTCCGACATGGCCGTGAACGATCCGGCCGCGTTCGCCAAGCTGGTGGAGGTCGCCAAGGCGGCGCAGGGCGCCTGACGGTCCTGTACCACGGCGTGATGACGAAGGCCCCGCATAGCGCGGGGCCTTCGTCGTTCTGTAGCGGCCCCACTTCGGGCGCGCATCGTTCGGCTGCCGGTGAGGCTCTGGTAAGGGCACGTTGAAGTGCGGGCGCCATGATGTGCGGTGCGGGGCCCCGCATACCATCCATCCGCCACCTCCCCTCGGCGGCGAGATCCGCAAGGAGGAGAACGATGAAGCGACTGTTCACGTATGTGGCGCTGATCGTGGCGATGCTGTCCATCGGCGGAGCAAGGGCGTACTTCACGGCACAGACCGAGGTGAAGGACAACATGATCACGGCGGGCACCGTGCTCGTCTCGGTGGAGCCGACATCGGCGGCCCTCACCGTGGAAGGGCTCGCCCCTGGTGAGACGGTCAGCAGGACGCTTGAGGTCCGCAACACGGGATCCATCGCGTGCGATGCGGTCACGAGCGCGGCGAAGAAGGCGGGCATCACCGACTTCTGGAACGCGCTGCAGTGCCGGGCAACGTGCAACGGCGTGGAGCTGTACGCCGGGCCCCTGTCCACGCTCAGGACCGCACCGATACGGCTTGGAGCCGGGCAGGCTGCAGACCTCGATCTCGCGGTAAGCCTGCCGTCCGAAGCCGGCAACGACCTTCAGGGCGACTACGTCCGCGCGTCGGTCTACGTAGATGCAGAGCAAGTCCGATAGCGGCTGGGCGGTGTGGCTGCGCCGCGTGGCGGGGGCCGGGCTCGCGGTCGTCGCGCTGGTGCTGGCGTGGTCGCATGGCATGCTGTACGTCGAGGGTGGCTCGATGCGCCCGGCGCTCTATCCTGGCGATCTGATCGTGTACACGCGGGTCGCGGCCGAGCCGCAGCAGGGCGACCTCACCGTCTTCGCACATGATGGCGACCTGGTGGTGCATCGGGTCGTGGGCGTGGAGCCGGATGGCTCGCTCCGCATGCGCGGCGATGCGAACGCAGCAGCCGATGTGGAGCCCGTCGACCGGAACGACGTGCGGGGTGTGGTGGTCGCCGTCGTGCCTGCAGGGAGGGTCGCATGTTCGCTGGTGAGCGCTGCGGAGTGATGCTAGACTGACGTACCAATCGCACATGAGGCGACGACGGAGAGGCGCGGTTCTCAGGAGCCGCCCGCCAGGGAGGGGTCCCACCGACTGCAAGGACCCCGGGCGGAGGACCCGCGGTTCACTCCATCAGCTGCGATCTGAAAGGGCCTGCGGCCCGAGTAGGTGAGCCGGTGCCCCCGATATCGGGCCTGCGGGAGAGGATCCCGGCCGTGCGTTGATGGTGCACGGGAGTGAGAGGGCCGGTGAGTCATCGGCCAAACAAGGTGGTACCGCGGGAGCCGTTCCCGTCCTTGTGACAAGGGCGGGGCGGCTCCCTTTCCGTACACGGATGGAAGAAGTGAGGTCGGGATGACGATCGGAGAAGACTTGCGGGCGTTGGAGGCTGAGTCGCTGACGGCCGTAGAGGGTGCGACGACGCTTGATGCACTCGAGGAGGTCCGCATCGCGTACCTGGGCAAGAGGGGTTCGCTCACCGCGATCCTGCGAGGACTGGGCGCGCTGTCTGCCGAGGAGCGGCCCGAGGTCGGGCGCATATCCAACGAGGTGCGGCGTGCTCTCGAGTCGGCGCTCGATCGGAGACGAGAGGCGCTCGAGCGTACCGCGCGGGCGTCCCGGATCGCTGCGGAGGCGGTGGACGTGACGCTGCCCGGGCGAGCGAGGCCGCTCGGTCATCAGCACGTGCTGCACCAGGTGGTGGACGAGATCGTCGAAGTCTTCTCCGGCCTGGGCTATCGCGTTGCGGAAGGCCCGGAGGTGGAACTCGACTACTACAACTTCACCGCCCTCAACCATCCGGCGGACCACCCGGCGCGCGCACTTCAGGACACGTTCTACGCGAGAGACCTCTCGGGGGACACGGCGGTCGTGGAGGGGGAGAGCGACGTCTTACTGCGGACGCATACCAGCCCCGGCCAGGTACACGTGATGGAGAGCGAGAAGCCGCCCATCTACGTGATCGTACCGGGCAAGGTGTACCGTCGGGATGTGGCCGACCCGAGCCACTTGCCGCAGTTCACACAGGTGGAGGGGCTGGTGGTGGACGAAGGCGTCACGTTCGGCGATCTCAAAGGCACGCTGGAGCATTTCGTGCGCGAGATGTTCGGGCCGGATCGTCGCGTGCGGCTGCGCCCGCACTTCTTCCCGTTCACGGAGCCGTCGGCCGAGGTGGACGTCTCCTGCGGGATCTGTGGCGGCGAGGGCTGTCGATCCTGTGGAGGCGAGGGCTGGCTCGAGATCCTCGGCTGCGGGATGGTCGACCCCAACGTGTTCGGCTACGTGGGTATCGATCCGGAGCGCTATACGGGCTTCGCGTTCGGTATCGGCGCCGAGAGGATAGCGGGGCTGAAGTACGGCGTGCCCGACCTTCGCCACTTCATCGAAGGAGACACCCGCTTCCTGCACCAGTTCTGACGACCGTCGCTTCGGTCACCCTGAAGGATGACCGGTCACGGCGACGATAGCGACCGACCCTGAGGAAGGATCCCGCGATGCGCGTATCGCTCAAATGGCTCAAGGAACTCGTGGACGTCACCCTGCCCGTCGATGAGCTGTGCGAACGGCTCGACATGACCGGCACCAAGGTCGAGGCGGTCCACACGCTCGGCGCCGCACTCGACGGTGTCGTTGTGGGTCAGGTCATCACCAAGGAGCAGCATCCCGACGCCGACAGGCTGTCGTACTGCTCGGTGGATGTGGGCGCTGATGAACCGCTGAACATCGTCTGCGGCGCCACCAACTTCGAGGCTGGCGACAAGGTCCCGGTGGCGCAGGTGGGCACGACGCTTCCCGGCGGTGTGACGATCAAACGGGCGAAGCTCCGTGGTCTGGTCTCCGAAGGCATGATGTGTTCGCCAACGGAGATCGAGGTGGGCGGCGATGGCAGCGGCCTGCTGATCCTCGAACCCGATGCGCCGGTGGGTGAGCCGTTCGCCGAGTACTACGGCATCGCAGACACCGTGCTGGAGCTCGAGGTCACCCCGAACCGCCCCGACTGCCTGTCGATGGTGGGTGTGGCGCGCGAGGTGGCGGCCGTCACAGGGGCCACGTTCACCGTCCCTGCCTCGGCGCCGGTGGAGGAGGGCGCGCCCGCCGCAGATCTCGTGAGCGTGGAGATCGAGGACGGCGCTCTGTGCCCCAGGTACACGGCGCGGGTGATCCGCGGTGTCAAGGTGGGGCCGTCACCCGCTTGGCTCGCCGAGCGCGTGGCTGCGGGCGGCGCTCGTCCGGTCAACAACGTGGTCGACGTTACCAACTACATCCTCTTCGAACTTGGCCAGCCGCTGCACGCCTTCGACCTGGGTACGCTCGCCAAGCGCGACGGTGTCGCGGCGATCACGGTCCGGGCGGCACGCGAGGACGAGACGATCCGAACGCTCGATGGACAGGAGCGGCGTCTCGCCAGCGACACGCTCCTGATAACCGACGACGATGGTCCTGTCGCTCTGGCGGGTGTGATGGGCGGCGAGGAGACCGAGGTCTCCGAGGCCACGACCGACATCCTTCTGGAGTCGGCGTGCTTCGATACGGCGTCGATCAGCCGCACGAGCCGCCGGCTCGGACTCATCTCGGAGTCCTCGCTCCGGTACGAGCGCGGCGTGGATCCCGATCTCGCGAGCCGTGCGTCGGACCGGGCGGCCGCACTGATCGCCGAAGTGGCCGGTGGCACGGTGGCTCCGGGCCTCGTGGATGTCTATCCGGGCCAGCGCACACCGCTGCAGCTGCGGCTGCGGACCGGACGCGTGAACGCCTTGCTGGGTACGGATCTGGAGACTCAGGCGATCGCGACGCTCCTTCTGCCGCTCGGGCTCTCAGCAGAGGGTTCCGGAGACGAGCTCGAGGTCGTGGTGCCCGGTTTCCGGCCTGATCTTGAGCGGGAGGTCGACCTCATCGAGGAGGTCGCGCGTCTGTACGGACTCGAGAACATCACGTCGACCTTGCCGGGCGGCGGGGGGCGGATCGGCGGGAGGACGTCCCGTCAGCGCTTCGTGTCGCGCATCGGGTCGGTGCTGCGTGCGGCGGGCCTCGACGAACACGTGGGGTACTCGTTCGGGGATCCCGCCGACCTGGACCGTCTGGGCTGGGAGCTCGCTCCGGATGAACTGCTGGTCGAGCTGATCAACCCCATGTCCGAGGAACAGGCGGTCATGCGTTGGACGCTCGCCCCGAGTCTGCTGCGAGCGCTCTCCCACAATCAGCGCCGTGGGATCGCCGATGTGCATCTCTACGAGATGGGCACGGTGTTCGTCACGTCAGAGGGCCGCAAGCAGCCCAAGGAGCGTCTGATGGCCGCAGGCGTGCTGGCCGGCTCGTGGGTCCGTCCGGGATGGAACGAGCAGGCGCCGGGGCTCGACTTCTTCGACGGCAAGGGTGTTCTCGCGTCCCTGCTCGAGGCGCTCGGCGTCGAACGCTGGAGCGTGCGTGCGACGGAACGGTCCTGGTTGCAGCCGGGTCGTACGGCCGAGGTCATCGTTCGCGGTGACGTGATCGGTTGGCTCGGAGAGGTGTCGGCCGACGTGCTGGAGCGATTCGACGCCAGCGGCCCGGCGACGCTCTTCGAGATATCCGTTCCCGCGCTCCTGAAGGCGGCTTCGAAGGTGACGACCACGTTCAAGGAGATTCCGCGTCATCCGGCGGCCGCACTGGATCTCGCGCTCGTGGTGCCTGAGGACGTGACATCCGAACGTGTCGTCTCGGCCATCGAATCCGCAGGCGGCACCCTCCTTGAGTCGGTGCGCCTGTTCGACGTGTATCGCGACCCTGAAGGCGTCGAGGACAAGGAGCGGCGGCTTCCGGAAGGCACCAAGAGCCTCGCGTTCTCGCTCACATACCGTGCCCCCGACAGGACCCTTTCGGACGCGGACGTCCGTCCTGTGCATGACAAGCTCGTACGCAAGGTGTGCGCTGCTGTGGGTGGCGAGGTGCGCGGCTAGGGCGACTTGACCCGGCGCGTAGCGGGCAGGCGCGTGCGCTTGGTGGAGCAGCCGGCACTATACGCACAAATATTGCATAATGGTTGCCATTATTCGCACTTGAGCGTATTCTGTCCTCCTGATCGACGATTGGGAGGACAGAATCGTGCTATCGGCAGCCATCATAGGGGCCGCGGGATACGCGGGGGCCGAACTCACACGGTTACTGCTTGGACATCCGTCATTCGAGCTCGTGGCCGTCACGTCCGAGCGGGACCAGGGACGTCGGGTGTCGGAGCTGTATCCGGGACTCGCATCGTGCGACCTCGTCTATGGGCCGCATGACGCGGATGCGGTGGCGCGCGTGGCCGAGGTCGTGTTCCTCGCCGTGCCGCACACGGCAGCGATGGCGGTCGCCCCGACGCTGCTCGGGGCCGGGCGCACCGTCGTGGACGCGTCGGCCGACTTCAGGCTGCGCGACCCGGCGGTGTACGGCGCCTGGTACCAGGCGGATCACACCGCGGCAGGCCTGCTTCCGGAGGCGGTGTATGGCCTGCCCGAGTTGTGGCGGGAGTCGCTTCCGGGTGCGCGGCTCATCGCCTGTCCGGGCTGCTACCCCACTGCCACGCTGCTTGCGGCCGCACCGGCGGTCCGGGCAGGCGTCGTCGTATCCGGACGGGTCATCGTCGACGCGATCTCCGGCGTCTCGGGCGCAGGGCGGAGTCTCTCGGAGGCCACACACTTCATGAACGCCGCGGATTCGGTCGCCGCCTACAAGGTGACGTCCCACCGGCACACCCCGGAGATCGCGCAGGCGCTCGGCGACCTCGGATTGGACGCCCCGGCGGTCGTGTTCACGCCGCATCTGGCACCGCTCGGCAGAGGCTTGCTCTCCACCGTGTACCTGGAGTGCGACGCCGGTATCACGCCCGAGGAGGTTCACGCAACATATCGGCAGGCGTACCAGGGTGAACCGTTCGTGAGCGTCTGCGACCCGGGGGTCCAACCGGCCACGGGTCATGTCCGGGGCAGCAACCGGGCGCACGTGGGCGTGACGCTGGATCAGGTGACGCACACCCTCGTGGTGACGTGCGCGATCGACAACCTCGTCAAGGGGACCGCGGGGCAGGCAGTGCAGTGCGCCAACCTGGCGCTTGGCATCGAAGAGACGGCGGGCCTCGAAGCGCCCGTCCCGATCGTGTAAGGAGTGCACGTGGCACAGGTCGAGGAGTTCGTCTTCTCAGATAAGGCAGGCGGCGTGACCGCACCGGCCGGGTTCGTCGCGGCTGGCGTCAGCGCCGGGTTGAAGCGCTCGGGCCGGCGCGACGTGTGCGTGATCGCCGTCGACGCTCCGTGTCCCGCCGCCGGCGTCTACACGCAGAGCGCAACGGCGGCGCCCCCCGTGCTCCTCTCGCGTGCCCATACGGCCGACGGGATGTTGCGCGCGATCGCGGTGAACGCCGGCAACGCCAACGCCTGCACCGGGGATCAGGGCATGGTCCACGCGCGGCGGATGGCGGAAACGACAGCCGGGCTGCTCCGGTGCCTGCCCGGCGAGGTGGCGGTCTGTTCCACCGGGGTGATCGGCGTGCCGCTCCCGATAGACCACGTGGAAGCGGGGATCCGCGAAGCGGTCGCCGAGTTGGGCCCCGGCGGCGGCGAGACTGCGGCGGAAGCCATCATGACCACGGACACGTTTCAGAAGCAGTCGGCTGTCTCAGTGACGGCGGACGGACGGACCTTCACCGTTGGTGGTATCGCCAAGGGAAGCGGGATGATACAGCCGGACATGGCGACGATGCTCGCGTTCCTCACCACCGACGCACCGCTGTCGCCGGACACGTGCGACGTCCTGCTCCGGCATGCCGTCTCGCGCTCGTTCAACCGCATCACGGTCGATTCGGACACGTCCACCAACGACTCGTGCATACTCATGGCCTCAGGCGCCGAGGGAGGTGCGTTGCTCGAGTCGGGCAGTGCCGCCTACGAGGCGGTGAGCGCCGCCATCACGCAGGTCGCCACGGATCTGGCCAAGATGGTGGTTCGCGACGGTGAGGGCGCCACCAAGTTCGTGACCGTGACGGTGCGCGGCGCCGCCGACGAGCGCGATGCGGAGACCGCGGCGTTCGCGATCGCCAACTCGCCGCTCATGAAGTGCGCGCTCTACGGCGAGGACGCGAACTGGGGACGGGTCGCGATGGCCATCGGCAAGTCGGGCGCGCATGTGGATCCGGGAGCCTTCGAGATCGTCTTCGCCGGGATCACCATGTGCCGCAACGGCACCGCCCTCGGTTTCGACGAGGACGAGGCGGCCCGGGCGCTCGCTGAGCCGGAGATCGAGGTGCTGGTGGACCTGCACGTCGGCTCTGGCGAAGCCACCGTGTGGACGTGCGACCTCAGTCACGAGTACGTGCGCATCAACGGGGACTACCGCTCATGATCAAGGAGCAGCCCATGGACATGCATGACAAGGCCGCGATCCTCATGGAGTCGCTTCCGTGGATCAAGCGCGCATGGGGCCGCACGGTCGTCATCAAGTACGGCGGCGCCGCGATGACGGACGAGACGCTGCGGCACAGCGTGGCCGCCGACATCGTGCTCATGAAGCTGGTGGGGATCAACCCAGTGATCGTGCACGGCGGGGGACCAGAGATAACCGCGTACATGGACAGGCTGGGTATGCCGGTCGAGTTCGTCGACGGCTTGCGGGTCACCTCGCCGGAGGCGATGGAGATCGTGAAGATGGTGCTCGTCGGCAAGGTGAACGGCGACCTCGTCTCGGCGATCAACGCGCACGGTCGCCTGGCGGTGGGGATCGCGGGTGACGACGCCAACCTCATCCGCGCCACGCGCAAGGACGAGCGGCTCGGTCGCGTCGGTGATGTCACTTCCATCGACACCACCGTGGTCACCGACCTCATCGAAGACGGGTTCATCCCGGTCATCGCTTCGGTGGGAGCGGGAGACGATGGCGGCTCCTTCAACATCAACGCGGATCTTGTCGCCGGCGAGATGGCCGCCGCGCTCGGCGCCGAGAAGGTGATCTTCCTCACCGACGTGGACGGCCTCTACGCGGATTTCGCCGACAAAGGCTCGCTGATCAGCGCCCTGTCGTTCGATGAGGCGGAAGGCATGTTAGACGGAGGCACGCTCGCCGCCGGGATGATCCCGAAGGTCGGTGCGTGCGTGCATGCCCTGCGTCAGGGCGTCGAGCGCGCGCATATCCTCAACGGCACCATCCCGCACGCCTTGTTGCTCGAGGTGTACACGGATGAGGGCGTGGGGACGATGATCACGGCCGAGACGTCGAGCCTCGGCCTCGAAGACGACGCCACTTACGCAGCGTATGAGGGCGAGGTGACACTGTGACGATGGGTGCACGTTACGAGCGGCTCGCGGCGCTTGATGCCGCGTTCCATCTGCCCACCTACGCCCGGCAGCCCGTACTCTTCGAGCGGGGCGAGGGCATGCGCTTGTATGACGACCAGGGCCGGGAGTACCTCGACTTCGTGTCCGGCATCGGCGCGGTCAACCTCGGGCATGCGCATCCGGCGGTCGCGGATGCGGTCGCGGATCAGATGCGCAGGCTCGTCCACGTCTCCAACCTCTACCATGTCGAGCATCGGGCCGCGTTGGCCGAGCGGCTGTCCGGGCTGGCCGGGGGCGGATGGAAGACGCTCTTCTGCAACTCAGGCACCGAGGCCGCGGAGGGCGCGATCAAGCTGGCCCGCCGATGGGGGAAGGCGAAGCGCGGCGAGTCGTGCTTCCATGTCGTGACGGCGGAGCGCAGCTTCCACGGACGCACGATGGCGGCGCTCTCGGCCACGGGCCAGCCCTCGAAGCAGGAGGCGTTCGCTCCGCTGCTTCCCGGGTTCACGCATGTGCCGTTGAACGATCTGGCCGCGCTCGAGGGGGCGATCACCCCTGGCACGTGCGCCGTGCTCCTGGAGCCCGTACAGGGCGAGGGGGGCGTCCATCCGTGCGATGAGAAGTATCTGCACGCGGTCCGGGCGCTGTGTGACGAGCGTGACGTCCTCCTCATCTTCGACGAGGTGCAGTCGGGCTGCTACCGCACCGGCTCGCCGTTCGCCTGGCAGGGATACGGTGTCCGGCCCGACGTCATGATGCTCGCGAAGTCGCTGGCCAACGGTCTCCCCATCGGCGCGGTGCTCGCCTCCGGGGAGGCGGCCGGGGCGTTCGCACCGGGCGACCACGGGTCCACGTTCGGCGGCGGCCCGGTGATCTGTGCCGCTGCCCTGGCGACCCTGGACGCGCTGGAGGGTGAGCACCTCGGCATCAACGCGGAACGGACGGGCTCGTACATGCGCGACGCGCTCGAAGAACTCGGACGGCGTACCGGGGCGTTGCGCGAGGTGCGGGGCCGGGGCTTGATGCTCGCGGCCGAGCTGGTGGAGCCCAACGCTAAGGCAGTGGCGTCGGCGTGTCTTGAGAGAGGGATCGTGCTGAACGCCATCGGCGAGAATATTCTGCGTCTGCTCCCACCTCTTGTATGCAGGAAGGACGAAACTGATACACTGCTGAATACACTTGAAATCGTCCTGGAGGCAGTATGATGCAGAGTCTCAAGGGTCGTGACCTACTCACGCTCGCCGACCTCACGCCAGACGAGGTCGCGCACGTCCTGGATGTCGCCGACCAGGGTCCTGACGAGTGGCCGAGGTTCGATGGTGCGATGGCGGGACTCATCTTCATGAAGCCGTCGCTCCGCACGCGGGTGAGCTTCGAGACCGGCTGCGTCCAGCTGGGCGTCCATCCCGTGGTCATGGGACCCTACGACGCGTTCTCCCGCGAGGAGACCGTGCATGACACGGTCAAGGTGCTCGAACGCTACGTGGACCTGATCGTCCTGCGCACCTTCGCGCAGAGCCACATCGAAGAGGTGGCCGAGCACGCGTCCGTTCCCGTGATCAACGCGCTCACCGATGACCACCACCCGTGCCAGGGGCTGGCCGACCTGCTCACGATCCGCCAGCACAAGGGGGCGTTCTCCGGTCTGCGGCTGGCGTATGTGGGCGACGGGAACAACATGGCGCACACGTACCTGGTGGCCGGCGCGCTCACGGGTATGGACGTGGCAATCGCCACCCCTCCCGGATACGAGGCCGACGGAGCGATCGTGGAGCAGGCGAGGTCCCTCGCGGGGCGCTACGGTACCGGCGGGCGCATCGCGGTAGGTCATGACCCCCGCGCAGCGGTTGAAGGAGCGGACGTCGTCGTCACCGACACGTGGGCGTCGATGGGGCAGGAGGCCGAGCATGAGCGCAGGCTGCGTGATTTCGCCGGTTTCACCGTCGACGATGATCTCATGGCGCAGGCCGATGACGAGGCCGTGTTCATGCACTGCCTGCCTGCCCATCGCGGCGAAGAGGTGAGTGCGCCGGTCATCGACTCGCCACGCTCCATCGTGTTCGACGAAGCGGAGAACCGCCTGCACGCGCAGCGTGCGTGGATGTCGTTGGTCCTCTAGAGACGGAAAGGGGTCGCCATGCGGAAGCGCACTCAGCGACAGGATGCGATCAGGACCATAGTGCGGAGAGAGCGCATCAGGACCCAGCGTGATCTCGTGGAGCACCTGAAGCAGGCGGGGTTCAGCTGTACGCAGGCGACCGTCTCCCGTGACATCGCGGACATGGGGCTCCGCAAGCTCCCCGAGGGCGTGTATGTGCTGGCGGAGGATATCCACCTTCAGCGCATGATCGCCGAGTTGGTCGAGGACGTCGTGCGGTCGCAGCAGCTCGTGCTGGTCAAGACGACCGCGGGCGGCGGTCAGGGTGTCGCAGCCGCGCTCGACGCGGCGTCGATCGACAAGATCCTCGGCAGCATCGCAGGTGATGACACGATACTGATCGTCACAGCGGACGAGACCGCCGCGCAGGCGATCGTCAAGGGACTCGACAAGTTCCGCGGCCGCAACTGACGGTCACGGATGACGCTGCATACGGAAGGGCGATAAGCGTGGGCAAAGACAAGTGTGTCCTGGCGTACTCGGGAGGGCTCGATACCTCCGTAGCCATCAAGTGGATCCAGGAGAACCACGACATGGACGTGATCGCGCTTGCGATCGACGTGGGTCAGGAGCGCCAGGATCTGGAGTTCGTGCGCCAGAAGGCGCTTACGATCGGCGCAGTCGAGTCGATCGTGAAGGACGTGCGCGAGGAGTACGTCGAGGAGTACCTGTCCCGCGCACTGCAGGCCAACGCCCTCTACGAGAACAAGTACCCGCTGCTCTCGGCGATGAGCCGCCCCATCATCGTGAAGCATTTGGTCGAGGAGGCGCACCGCCACGACGCGCGGTACATCGGGCATGGCTGCACGGGCAAGGGCAACGACCAGGTGCGCTTCGAGGTGGGGATTTCAGCGCTCGACCCCGACCTCGGCATCATCGCCCCGGTCCGAGAGTGGGATCTGCGCACGCGTGAGGAGGAGATGGACTGGGCCGCCGAGCGGGGGATCCCGGTTCCCACCACCAAGAAGAGCCCGTACTCGATCGACGACAACCTGTGGGGCCGCGCCATCGAGTGCGGCGCTCTGGAGGATCCGTGGGTGGAGCCGCCGGCGGACATCTACACGCTCACGGCCGACTCCCGCGGGAACACCTGCGACGAGCCGGAATACGCCGAGATCAGCTTCAAGAAGGGCATCCCGGTCGCGCTCAACGGCGAGCTGATGAGCTTCCACGAGATCATCAACGCGATGAACGAGCTTGCGGGCAGGCACGGCTTCGGCCGTATCGACATGATCGAGAACCGCCTGATCGGCGTGAAGAGTCGCGAGGTCTACGAGGTCCCGGGCGCACTCACGCTGATCACCGCGCACAAGGCGCTCGAGGACCTGTGCCTGGAGCGCGAGGTGCTGCACTACAAGCTCGGCGTGGAGCAGAAGTGGGCCGAGCTCGTGTACAACGGCATGTGGTTCTCGCCACTCAAGGAGGCGCTCGATGGCTTCATCGAGACGACCCAGCAGCTGGTGACCGGTGATGTCCGGCTGCGCTTCTACAAGGGCAGCTGCGTCACGGTCGGCCGTCGCAGCCCGTACTCCCTGTACGACTACGACCTTGCCACCTACGACGCCTCGGACAGCTTCGATCACGCGGCCGCGAAGGGCTTCATCGACCTGCACGGACTGCCAGTCAAGGTGTGGGCCCGTCAGCGCAGAAAGATGGGCAAGGAAGGCGAGGTGTAGGCAGCTGTGTTCGGAATGCCAGGCGGAGCCGAGTGGCTGATCATCATCGGCGTCATCGTGCTGCTGTTCGTACCCGGACTCGCCGCCTTCGGCCTCGGTTATCTGGTGGGCCAGAAGAGCGGCCGTGCATCAGAGCCTGCAGAGCCGATGTCATCTGAGTCCGGTTCTGCACTGGAAGCGCCGAACGATGCGCCCGCAGAGGTGTCCACCGACGCGCCGACCGCGGCGAGCGAGCCTGGTGACGACGATGAGTGACGCCCGGACCCCGTGGAGCGGCCGCTTCGAGCACACTCCGGGCGAGTTTCAGCAGGCGTTCGGAGCGTCGCTCCCGGTGGACAAGCGTCTGTACGCCGAGGACATCGCAGGCTCTATCGCGCACGCGCGCATGCTGGCCGACCGCGGCATCATCTCCGGGGCCGACGCCACCTCGATCGAGGAAGGGCTCCTCGGGATACTCAAGGATATCGAGTGCGGCGCGTTCACCTTCAGTATCGCCGACGAGGACGTGCACATGGCGATCGAGGCCGAGCTCACACGGCGCATCGGTGACGCCGGAAAGCGCTTGCACACGGGGCGCTCGCGCAACGACCAGGTGGCGACAGCCACGCGGCTTGCGGCACGCCGTTCTTCACTCGAGCTCGCCGGGCGCGTGAACGCTCTCCGGGAGACGCTGCTGCATCTCGCCGAGTCGAACCGGGATGTCGTGATGCCCGGCTATACACACCTGCAGAAGGCGCAGCCGGTGCTGTTCGCTCACCATATGCTCGCGTACTCATGGATGCTCGCTCGCGACCTGGACCGTCTCAAAGGGGCATACGCGTCCTCCGACGTCATGCCGCTCGGCAGCGCGGCGCTGGCCGGCACCACCTTCCCGCTCGACCGGGAGGCGGTGGCCGCAGAACTGGGCTTCGGGTCGATCTCCCCCAACTCGCTCGATGCGGTCTCAGATCGCGACTTCCTCGCCGATCTCGTCTATGCATGCACGCTGGGCATGGTGCATCTATCGCGTCTGGCCGAGGAACTGATCCTGTGGTCGTCCGAGGAGTTCGGATTCATCACGCTGGATGACAGCTGGTCCACCGGCTCGAGCATCATGCCTCAGAAGAAGAATCCCGATTTCGCCGAGCTCGTGCGCGGGAAGACAGGTCGTGTGCTCGGAGACCTCACCGCGTTGCTGGTCACCCTCAAAGGACTTCCCTTGGCCTACAACAAGGACATGCAGGAGGACAAGGAGCCGACGTTCGATGCGGTGGACACGTACGGCGCCGCGCTGCACGCCATGACGGGCATGCTCGCCACGATGCGCGTGAACGCGGAACGTATGCGTTCGGGGGCGCGGGGCGGCTTCATGGCGGCGACCGACCTGGCCGACCACCTGGCCGAGCGCGGCGTGCCGTTCAGAGAGGCGCACGAGATCGTCGGTAAGCTCGTCCTCATGTGCGAGCGTGAGGGACGGACGCTGCAGGACCTCACCGTGGAGGAACTCCGGGCCGCGTCACCCGTCTTCGACCAGAAGGCGCTCGACGCCGTGGACATCGATGCCGTCGTCGCACGAAGGACGACTCCGGGCGGGACGGCTCCCGAGCGTGTGGCCGAGCAGATGACGGCTGCGCGCGAGGCGCTTGAGCGGGATGACGCGTGGATCGAGCAGTGCGGCTCCCCGGAGGAGTGAGCCCCGGCCCGTGGGGCGGCGCCAGCGGCGCCGGGCCTCAGGTATCATCCTGGGGGAGCACCCGGCCGGATGGAGCACCATGCCCGCGTATGACAACGCCGCTGTCGCGACCGCTCTCGACGACTTCGGCGACCTGCTGGAGATCGCTGGGGAGGACCGCTATCGATTCCTCTCCTACCACAAAGCCGCCCATGCCGTACGCGCCTGGGATGAGGACATCATGTCCACCGCGCTCGCAGACCGCCTGACCGAGATCCCCGGGATCGGCGCCAAGATCGCGAGCGTCATCTCGTCCCTCCTGGAGAAGGGAACGTTCCCGGAGTACGAGGAGGTCGTCGCTCGCGTGCCGGCCTCCGTGGTCGAGCTGATGCGGATCCAGGGAGTCGGCCCCAAGAAGGCCAAGGCGCTGTATGACGATCTCGGAATCGTCTCTGTGGACGACCTCGAGGAGGCGCTCGATGAGGGCCGCCTGGAAGGGCTCTCCGGTTTCGGCGCCAAGACGATCGACAACATCGCCGAGGGGGTGCGCCGGTACCGGGAGCTGAGCGAACGGATCCTCCTGGCGGACGCCCTGCCGCTTGCCTCCAAGCTCGTCGAGGAGCTGAAGGCTCTGCGGGGCGTAGAGCAGGCCGAGTACGCCGGCAGCATCCGCCGGATGAAGGAGACCGTAGGAGACGTGGACGTGCTCGTCGCCGCTCGTGATGGCGCTGCCGTGATGGAGGCCGTGCGTGATCTGCCGGTGGTGACCGAGGTCTTCGCGAGCGGGGAGACGAAGACGAGCGTGATGACGACGTCGGGCCGCCAGGCCGACGTGCGGGTGGTGGACCCCGGGTGCTGGGGCGCAGCGCTCCAGTACTTCACCGGTTCGGCCGAACACAACGTGCATCTTCGCGAGATAGCGAAGTCGCGCGGACTCAAGATCAATGAGTACGGCGTGTTCCGCATCGAGGATGATCAGCGGCTCGAGTGCGCCACGGAAGCGGACGTGTACGCGGCGCTCGGCATGCCCGTGATGCCTCCGGAGGTCCGTGAGGACGCAGGTGAGATCGAGCTCGCCCTCGATGGCCGGGTGCCGGATCTGATCACACGGGAGGATATCCGTGGCGACCTCCACTCCCATACGGTGGCTACCGATGGACGGTCGACCCTGGAAGAGAACCGGCAGCGGGCCGCGACCCTCGGCTACGAGTACCTCGGGTGTAGCGACCACGCGTACGAGCTCCGGATGGTGGGTGGTCTGGACCTGGCCGACCTGGAGCGGCAGTGGGAACGGATCGACGAGCTTAACGCGCTCGACGATGGGGGGCCGGTGCTGCTCAAGGGCATCGAGCTGAACATCGACGACGACGGCGGCGTGGACTACCCCGATGACGTCCTCGCACGCTTCGACTACTGCATCGCATCGCTTCATCACGGCTTCAGGCAATCGCGTGAACAGGCGACACACCGTCTGATCGCTGCGATGGACAACCCCTTTGTGGATATCATCGGGCATCCCACCGGCCGTCTACTGGGTCGGCGGGATCCGTTCGATCTCGACATGGAGGCGGTCATCGAGAAGGCGGCGGAGACCGGCACGGCGCTGGAGTTGAACGCCCATCCCGAACGCCTCGATCTCAACGACGTCCACTTGCGCATGGCACGCAAGGCGGGTGTGAGGGTGGTCATCGACACGGACGCTCATGAAGCGACGCAGTTCAGCCACATGCGGTGGGGAGTGGCGACCGCAAGGAGGGGCTGGGTGTCGCCGTCGATGGTGTTGAACACGCTGCCGCTCGACGATCTGCTGGCGTCTCTCCGGCGGAACCGGCAGCGATGAGCCGTCATCCCGTTGCGGGATCCGATGCTTGCGCTCCCACGGCGTCTGTCGAGGGCCTCGTCCCGCTCGACGCGTCGTTCTTCGAGCGCGAGACCTCCCTGGTGGCGCGCGACCTTCTGGGCAAGATCCTGGTGACCACGGTAGGTGATACCGTTTGCGGCGGGCGCATCGTCGAGACAGAGGCGTATCTCGGCGCGGACGACCCGGGCTCACATGCTGCAACGAGGGGTGTGACCGCGCGCAACAGGGTGATGTACGGACCGCCCGCTCACGCGTATGTGTACTTCACGTACGGCGTTCATCACATGCTCAACCTGGTCACAGAGCCTGTGGGCGTCGCCGGGGCGGTGCTCGTGCGGGCCGTCGAACCTCTCTGGGGTGCGGATACAATGGAGCGTCGGCGGGGAATGAGCGGGATCGCGGTGTCGAACGGTCCCGCCAAGGTGGCCGAGGCGTTCGGCGTCGACCTCCGCCTGAACGACGAGCGGCTCGGCGGTGCGATCGCGGTCTACGATGCGGCGCACGTGCCGGACAAGGCGGTCTCCACCAGCGGGCGGGTGGGGTTGAGCGCGGGGCACGATCTTGAGTTGCGCTTCTATGTCACTGAGAGCGCGTATGTTTCCAGGGGACGGACAGGGCCGCGCCCGACAAGGCGCAGCACACACGATGACAGGGGGACCGGATGAGACTGGGCGAGATCTACCGCACGGCTGTCGAGGCGGGCATCGAGGCCGATGCGCGTTCGCAGGAGGAGATCCAAGCCGTCCTGGAGGCGGCCAAGAAGGAGCGTGAGGCGCTCAGCCCGGATGAGCAGGAGTTCTTCGACCAGGAGCGACTGTCCAATCCGTACGACGATACACGGATCTGCGCCGGTGCCCCCGACCTCGAGGTCCGGGGGCTGATCACCGGGATCGACATGCAGGTAGGCGAGATCCTGCTTGCAGACCGCTTGCGCGAGAAGGGCCAGACCATCGATCTCGTGTTCGCGCACCACCCTGAAGGTCCCGGTTACGCCAACCTGCACCGTGTCATGTACATGCAGGCCGACCTGTGGGCGGCCCGGGGAGTCGGGATCGGCGTCGCCGACGGGCTCATAGCATCACGTGCCGAAGAGGTTCGCAGGCGGATCATGCCGGCGAATCACTATCAGGCGGTGGACGCCGCCCGTCACCTTGGGTTCGCCTCGATGTCGTGTCACACACCCGCTGACAACAACGTCAACCGCTTCGTACAGGAGCTCGTGGACGGCGAGGCGCCGCGCACGCTCGATGACCTGATCAAGCTCCTGCGTTCGGTGCCCGAGTATGCCGACGCGGCGAAGAAGGGGTATGGGCCCATCATCATACAGGGCTCCGGATCCAGGCGAGTCGGTACGTGCGCCGTGGACATGACCGGAGGGACCGAGGGGCCCAAAGACGCCCTCGACAAGCTGCTGGCGGCGGGCGTGGACACGCTCATCGGCATGCACTACTCGGAGGAGCATCGTAAGCACGCTGAGAAGATCGGGCTTGCGCTCGTGATCGCCGGGCACATCAGCTCTGACGCTCTCGGTATGAACCTCGTCCTCGATCGCATCGAGTCCCGGGGCGTTGACGTGGTCTGCACATCGGGGATGGTGCGCGTCAGGCGTTCCTGAAGCCCCGCTCCATCGGGAAGACACAACACCCCGGCCCGCGCGGGCCGGGGTGTTGTCTGTCACGGTTTCGGTGTGGGAGTCGACGTCGGCTCAGGCTCCGGTTCGGGCTCAGGCTCCGGCTCAGGCTCCGGCTCGGGAGGCGGCGCCTTGCTCGGATCAGGGCCCTTTGAGATGACGATCGTCACGGTCGTCTCTTCCGGAATCACCTTCGAGCCGGCAGCCGGTGTCTGTGACACCACGAGCCCCTTGGCAATCGTCTCGTTGAACGCGCTTGTGATCGTGTAGTCCTCGAACTCCGCGTCCTCCAGGGCCTTGATAGCGGCCTCCTGGGTCAGACCGATGAGCGTCGGGACGGCCTTCTCGGGAATCTCCCACTCCTTCTTCCACGTGTACTTGGGCGGTGGTGCGGGGTTGAAGTCCATCACCGGTTCGTCGGCAAGCGCTCTGGACATGAAGTCCTTCCAGATCGGTGCGGCGTATGTCCCGCCGAAGACCCGTCTCCCGTGGACGTTGAGCATCGGTCGTTCCGGCGTGTACCCCATCCAGACCGCACAGGACAGTTGTGGGGTATAGCCCACGAACCAGGCGTCGCGATAGTCCTGGGTGGTCCCGGTCTTGCCTGCTGCGGGGCGGCCGAAATTCGCCCGGGTGGCGGTTCCGCCGGTGATCACGCCCTTGAGCACCTGTGTGGCCGCGTACGCGATCGAGTGGCTGACGACCTGCTCGCCCTGCGGCTCGGCTTCGAAGATGGTCTCGCCTTGGGGGCCGACGATGCGCGTGACAGCAGTATGCGGGTAGTGTCGCCCGTCCGCGGCAAGGGTGCCGAAGGCCGATGCCATCTCGAGCGGCGTGACCTCCTGGCTTCCCAGGGTCAGCGAAAGGAAGGGCTCAAGGTCGCTCTCGATCCCCATGCGATGTGCGGTCTCCACGACCTTCTCGGCGCCCATCTCAGCGATCAGCCGTGCGAACGCGGTGTTGACCGATCCCACCGTCGCCTGGCGCAGGGTGATGTAGCCGCGACCGCCGCCACCCGCGTTGCTCACGCGCCAGGTGCTCCCTCCCGTGGGGATGAGCGCCGGTGACGAAGAATCCACACGCCGACGATCGGGATTCATGCCCTCCTCGAGCGCGGTGACGAGCGTGAAGACCTTGAACGACGAACCCGGCTGGCGGCGGGCCTGCGTGGCGAAGTTGAACTTGTTCGTGTCCCAGTCGCGCCCACCCACCATGGCTTTGATGTAGCCGGTCCGGGGGTCGATAGCCACGAGGGCACAGTCGGGGTCGTCCGCCCGGTCGAGAGTGCCGTTGACGGCCTCCTCGGCATACGTCTGCAGACGGGTGTCGAGGGTGGTGTAGACGGTGAGCCCGCCCTTGAAGACGAGGTCGGTGCCGTACTGGTTCTGCAACACCTTCTTCACATGGGCCACGAAGTACTGGGCGGCGTACACGCCCTGCGTGTCGAGTGTGGGCGACTTCTCGAGCGCGAGCTCCTCGACCTTCGCTGCCTCGTACTCCTCGTCGGTGATGTAGCCGAGTTCGTGCATCTTCGAGAGCACCCACTGCCGGCGGGCCACGGCGCCCTCAGGATTGTCGTACGGGCTGAGGTGGATCGGCGACTGCGGGAGCCCCGCGATGAGTGCCGCCTCGGCCACGGTCAGCTCGTTCGCGTGCTTGTTGAAGTAGGTGAGGGCGGCGGATTCGGCTCCGTACGCGCCCTCGCCGTAGTACACGGTGTTGATGTACATCGCAAGGATCTCGTCCTTGTCGTACCGGCGCTCTAGCTCGAGCGCAAGCCATGCCTCGCGCGCCTTGCGCCGGTAGCTGATGTCGTAGCGCTCTTCGGCGAGGATCGTGTTGCGGATGTACTGCTGCGTGATCGTCGAAGCGCCTTCTCGGCGGTCCGATGTGAGGTTCGTGACGAACGCTCTCACGATGCCCTGGTAGTCGACGCCCTCGTGTTCGTAGAAGCGCTCGTCCTCAACGGCAACCACAGCGTGGAGGAGGTGCGGCGAGATCTGGTCGAGCCCCACCACCTGTCTGTTCTCCAGGAACAGGTTGGCCAGGAGCACGCCGTCGGCCGAGTAGATCTGGGTGGCCTGTGCCACCTCGAAGGCGCTGGCGTCATCGATGTCCGGAAGATCTGCAAGCCACGTATCTGCGAGGTTGAGACCGAACGCCCCGGCGGCACCCACGATGAGCACTCCGCCCAGCATGGTGACCACCAGCACGCCGGCGATGATCGGCAGGATCACGTGGCTCTTCTTCTGGCGTCGTGTCCGTGTGCGTCTCGACACGGGGCTCCCTCCGCGCGTACCGTCTATGATGGTCGGGGCACGCATCGGTCCGGTGTGCGCCGATGCTGAAGCCATAGTATATACCGTCCGTATAGACGCCCGTAGGGCGCATACCGTTCCCTGAAAGAGAAGCGTTGCCTGACACACGAACGTCAGAAGTGGAGCTGCTCGCTCCCGCGGGAGGTCCGGACGCGCTCGTTGCGGCGGTCAACAACGGCGCCGACGCGGTCTACCTCGGCCTTGGCTCGTTCAACGCGCGTCGAGGCGCGGACAACTTCGAGATCGAGACCCTTGCCGGGTGGGTCCGGTTCGCCCACCTCCGGGGAACGCGCGTCTATCTCACGGCGAACATCGTGGTGCTCCCCTCCGAGGTGTCCGACGCGCTCGACCTCATCGACACCGCATGGGCGGCGGGTGTGGATGCCGTCATCGTCCAGGACATCGGCATGCTGTCGGTGCTGAGGCGGTCGCTACCCCACGTCCGAGTCCACGCGTCAACGCAGATCGACGCGATGAACGCCGAGACCGTGTCCCTGCTTGCGGCAGAAGGCGTGCAGCGAGTGACGCTCGCCCGGGAGCTCCCGCCACGCGCCATCGCGGCATGCGCGAGTGCCGGCGTCGAGGTGGAGACCTTCGTGCACGGGGCTCTGTGCTACTCGTATTCCGGGCAGTGCCTGATGTCGTCCCTCATCGGCCAGCGTTCGGCCAACCGGGGTCTGTGCGCCCAGCCGTGCCGGATGCGTTACGAGCTGCTGGATGCCGACGGTGCGGCCGTGGAGGTCCCAGGCCACTATCTGCTGTCCACCAGGGACCTGGCCGGCATAGCGCAGCTGCCGCAGCTGATCAAGGCGGGCGTGGCGGCTCTCAAGATCGAAGGTCGCATGAAGTCTCCCGAGTACGTGGCGATCGTGACCTCCGTGTACCGTGCGGCGCTCGATCGCGCGCTCGAGGATCCCGACCGGTACGACGTTCTCCCGTCTGAGTGGGAGCGCCTCGAGGAGGCGTTTAACCGCGGGTTCACGGACGCCTACCTCACCGGCGAGCGTGGCCCGGAGCTCATGAGCTACACGCGGCCCAACAACCGGGGGGTGCTCGTCGGTCGTGTGGCCGCCAGTGACCGCGGCCGTGCCGAGGTCGCACTCGAGCGGGCGCTCGATCCCTCTGACACCCTCGAGTTCTGGACCCGGGCTGGTCGGTTCGCGCAGACGGCCGGAGCACTGTCGATCGGGGGTTCGAGGGCGTCGTCGGCACCGGCTGGATCGACGGTATCCCTGGACGTCGAGCGACAGGTGCTACCCGGAGACAGGGTGTTCCGGGTTGCCAATGCAGCGCTTCTCGACGCGGCCCGCCGAACGTACGGCCAGGGAGCCACGACCGATCGGAACGCGGTTCCCGTGGATATCCGCGTGAAGGCGCGGATAGGGGAGCCTCTCTCGGTCACCGTGTCGGCCGCTGGACACACCGCGCACGCGGAAGGGGAGGCGGTCGAACCGGCGCGCACGAAGCCGATCGGTGTCGATGAGATCGTGGAGCACGTGGGCAGGCTGGGCGGTTCGGGATACCGTGCCGGGCGCTGGGAGATCGATCTCGAGGCCGGTGCGGGGATGGGGTACTCCAGGCTTCACGCGGTGAGGCGTGAGGCCCTCGGCAAGCTCGATGAGGCGCGTCTCGGGCCGTGGGCCCATCGTTCGCGTAGCCACCCCGTTCCACCGCCCCTCCCGGGCGCGCGCAGACGCGGTGCGGGCACCAGCGTCCCGCTCGTGGTTGCCACGGCATGGGACGCGGCCACCGCCGCCGCATGTGTCGACGCGGGCGCGGACAGAGTGTGGCTGCGCGTCCACGCCGGGCAGACGCCGGACGATCTTCCTGCGCGGGTCCGCCCGCTGCTTCCGCGCGTGGTGTGGCCGGATGAGATGCCGTGGGCCCAAGGTATGGCCGCCGGCGGGCCGTTCCTCACCGGCAATCTGGGGCTCCTCGGCACACACGGGCCCTCTGCGCCCGTCGAGGCCGACTGGCCGCTCAACACGGTGAACGCGTACTCGGTGGAGGTTCTGGGTCGTCTTGGGGCGAGCCTGGTGTGGGCGTCTCCAGAGCTCAGCGGGCGTCAGCTTGCCGAGGTGGTAGCATCCTCGACCGTGCCCGCCGGTCTACTCGTGTGGGGACGCATCGAGTTGATGGTGGCCGAGCAGTGCGTGCTGATGGCCGCGGGGTCATGCGGCCGGAAATGCGGCACGTGCGCGCGACGCGCTGGATGGTGGCGTCTCCGCGACCAGAAGGGGTATGAGTTCCCGGTGACCACAGACCCGTCCGGCAGGTCGCACGTCCTGAACTCCGTGACCCTCGACCTGTCCCGGGCGCTGGATGAGGTCGTCGCGGCGGGTGTCGCCGCCGTCCGTCTGGACTTCAGCGACGAAGGCGCACAGCGCGCCGCGGAGGTGGTGCGGACGTTCACGTCGGCCGTGGCGTCCGTGGTGTCCGGGGCCGCCGCGCCCGGTGAGGCTCTCATCACGCCGGCCACGAGCGGGCACTTCTACCGCGGTCTCCGTTAGCCTACGGCGCCGGAAGCAGCTTCGCTACGGCTTGACCTCGATCTCCACGGGCAGACTCGATACGAGGCCGGTGTCATCGGTCACCCAGAGCGTGACGGTGTACGTGCCCACGCTCTCGAACGTGTAGGCCGCCGTCTCGCCCTCGGCGTTCGCATCCGGGCCGGGTCCGAACTCCCAGTACCACTTCACGATCTCGCCGTCGGGGTCGCTGGATCCGGTGCCGTCGAACTCGACGGGTTCGCCGACGCGCGCCTCTTCGGGCAGGTATGTGAAGGACGCCACCGGTGGTTCGGTCTTGGGCGGTCCCGAGGACACGATGACGCCGATGATCGATCCCGGCGGCACCTGCTCGCCATATCTGGGTGACTGGTCTGCGACCATGCCCGCCGGTACGCCCGCGACCGGCTGCTCCTCCACCTGGGCGATGAGCCCCAGCTCGGTGAGGGTCGCCAGCGCATCGACCTTCTGGGTCCCGATGAGGTTGGGAACGTCCACCACCTCCGGTTCGGCGTGGAGTTCGCACTCGGCGGGGAGCGACTCGGCGAGGAAGATCGCCGACCCGGTCTCCGGGCAGTGCTCGGCTGCCAACATGCCCGTCTCGAGGCAGATGGTCGCCGAGGTGACGCCTCGGGGCCGTGCGAAGTCCATGGCCTCCACGTCCGCGAGCGCCGTCTTCATGAAGCCGGCCCAAATCTGCGCGGGGAAGGATCCGCCGGTGACCTTCCTCCCGTGGACGTTCGTCATCTCTATCTGTCCTTCGGTGTACCCGATCCACACGGCCGTGGAAAGCTGTGGGGTGTATCCCACGAACCAGGCGTCGCGGTACTCCTGCGTGGTGCCGGTCTTGCCCGCCGCGGGGCGACCGATCTTCGCGGCCGTGCCGGTCCCGCGCGAGATGACGCCCTTGAGCAGGTCCGTCGTCACGTACGCCACGGCTGGCGAGATGACCTCTGTCCCGGTGGTCGGGGCCTCGAAGAGCACCTCGCCATCGATCGATGTGACGCGGGTGATTCCGTGTGCGGGAACGTGGACGCCGGCGTTGGCAAGCGTGCCGTACGCCGAGGCCATCTCGAGCGGGGTCACTTCCTGCGCGCCGAGCGCGATCGATGGTACGGCCTTGATCGGCGTTTCGATGCCCATGCTCTTAGCCGTCTCGGCGACATCATCGGCGCCTACGGCCAGGATGAGTTGCGCATAGACGGAGTTGATGGACTTCTCGGTGGCGACGCGGAGACGCATGGGCCCGCCGCCCGAGTAGCCGGAGACCTTCCATGTCTGCCCACCCGGAATCGCAAACGAGCCCGCCGAACTCTCGTATGTCTGCTCGGGAGAGATGCCCTCCTGGAGCGCCGTGACCAGCACGAACGGCTTGAACGACGAGCCTGGCTGACGTTTACCCTGCACCGCCACGTTGAACTGCTGAGTGTCGAAGTCCTTGCCGCCCACGAGCGCCACGACCTCACCGGTGCGCGGGTCCAGCGACACGAGCGCCGCCGACGGATCGTCCGGCTGGTCCAGCACAGACGCGATGGCCTCCTCGGCGGCGGCCTGAGCGGCCGGGTCGAGGGTCGTCTCCACGCGCAGTCCGCCCTTGTACACGGCGTCAGGTCCGTGCTCATCGATCAGGGTCTGCTTGACCCATTCCACGAAGTACGGGGCGATGGTGGCCGTGGGGGCAGGGGCCGCCAGGGTGAACGGCTCGGCTACAGCCGCGTCATGGGTCGCCTGATCGAGATAGCCGAGGGAGAGCATCTGCCCGAGAACCGTGTCGCGGCGCGCCTTGGCCGCCTCCGGGTCGATACGCGGGGAGTACCCGCCCGGCGACCTGAGAAGCCCCCCGATCATCGCGCACTCGGCTGTCGTCAGGTCGCTCACGTCCTTACCGAAGTACGTGACCGCCGCAGCCTGGACCCCGTACGCGCCATGGCCGAAGTAGATCGTGTTGAGGTACTTCTCGAGTATCTCGTCCTTCGTGAACTGAGATTCGAGCTGGTACGCGAGGATCGCTTCCTTGACCTTCCGCGCGAGCGTGTCCTCGCGTTCGATAAGCGTGTTGACCACGTACTGCTGAGTGATCGTGGAGCCGCCGTGGTGCTTGCCTTGTGTGACATTCACCCACAGGGCGCGCGCGATGCCCCAGGGGTCCACGCCCTCGTGTTCGTAGAATCGCTGGTCTTCGGTCGATATGACCGCCTGGCGGAGCTGCACCGGTATGCTCGCGAGCGGAACGTACGTGCGGTTCTGCTCCGCGTGCAGTTCCACGAGCACGTCGCCGTTGCGATCGTAGATCACACTGGTCTCCGCCAGCGGCTCAGTGGTGCCCGAAAGGTCTGGAAGATCCTCGGTGAGGCGTTCGTATGCGATACAACCCGCGATGCCCCCCGCCAGCAGCACCACCAGGAAGATCAGGAGGCCGGTGCGCCACACGACACGCCATATCCGGCGGCCCTTGGACAGTGGCTTCCGG